>CAZIKZ010000282.1:0-5816 GCA_964539845.1 uncultured Hyphomicrobiales bacterium | reverse complement strand
AACGCATCGTGGTGGTCGACGACTCGATCGTGCGCGGCACCACGTCGACCAAGATCGTCCAGATGATGCGCGACGCCGGCGCCAAGGAAGTGCATTTCCGTATCGCCTCGCCGCCGATCACCCATCCCGATTATTACGGCATCGACACGCCCGACCGCGAAAATCTGCTGGCCGCGACACATTCCCTCGAGGAGATGCGCGCGTTCATCGGCGCGGACTCGCTCGCCTTCCTGTCGGTCGACGGCATCTACCGTTCGATGGGCTGCGAGAAGCGCGATCCGCAGCGGCCGCAATTCACCGACCATTGCTTTACCGGCGAATACCCGACCCCGCTGACCGATAACAGCGCCACGGAACACACGCCGCGGCAATTGTCGCTTCTGGCCGAGGCTAGCTGAGCCAGCCCTTCAGGATAGTTTGAACGCGGACCCGCTTCCCGCCGCTGTCAGGTCGGGTATTCTCCGCGGCTCCGGACGGCGGCCCGAGGGCCCCCGTGGCGATGTCGCGAGGTTATGTGCATGACATCAGACCGACGCCCGCTCGTCCTTGTGGTCGAAGATGAGTCGCTGCTGCGGGAAATGATCGCCTTCGAGTTCGAGACCTCCGGCTTTGAGGTCGTCGATGCGGGCAGCGCCGAGGAAGCCCTGCTTCGGCTGAAGGATATTCCGGTGCTCGACCTCCTGTTCACCGACATCCGGCTGCCGGGCATGGACGGATGGTCGCTCGCGACCGAAGTCCGGGCGCAAAAGCCCGACGCGCCCGTGATCTATGCCAGCGGCAATGCCGAACGGCGGACAATGCTGCCGCGCAGCGAATTCATCCAGAAGCCCTACCGGCCGCAGCAGATATTCCGGGTCGCAGCGGAGCTTGGCGTCGACCTGCCGAGCGCGGCGCTGGAATAGGCGCGCACGCAACATGCTCTATATTCCGCCAGCTTTCCGCGAGATCGACACGGCCGCTCTGCAGGCCGAAATCCGCCGCATCGGCTTCTGCAGCCTGACCAGTGTCGGTCCCGACGGCCCGCTGGTCAGCCATCTGCCGGTCTTTCTCGACCCCTCGATCGGACCGCTTGGCCAGCTCCGCTGCCACGTCGCGCGCGCCAATCCGCAATGGCGCGACACCGACCTCTCCAGGCCGGTCCTCGCCGTCTTCATGGGCCCGGACACGTATGTCTCGCCGTCCTGGTATCCCTCGAAGAAAGAGCACGGAAAGGCGGTCCCGACCTGGAACTACGCCGCGATCTGCGCGCGCGGGCGGCTGGAGATCGTGACGGATCGCGACGCGCTTTTGGCGCATGTGTCCGAATTGTCGGACCGCCACGAGGCGGCGTTTCCGCAGCCCTGGCAGGTCAGCGATGCGCCGGCCGACTATATCGAAAAGCAGCTGCGCGCCATCGTCGGCTTCCGGTTCACCATCGAAGCGCTTGAAGGCAAGCTGAAACTCAGTCAGAACCGCCCCGAGGCCGACCGCAACGCTGTCGCGGGGGCCTTGACCGCTTCCACCGATCCGCAGGCCCGCGACGTCGGCGCCATGATGGACGCCGCGAACAAGCGGTAGGGTTGGCAAAGGTGCGACGCACCGTGCCCACCGCGGCACTATCCACTTGCATCGCGTTGCACGATCATTGAAGACCACATCGGCAACCGTTTTTCGTAAGTTCGGTGGGCACGGTGCGTCCGCGCCTTTGCCCATCCTACGTGAAGAATTTCTGGAACACGCTCCCCCATGACTCTCCCCCTCGCCGATCGTATCGCTCTTGTCACCGGCGCCTCGCGTGGCATCGGCCGCGCCGTCGCGCTGGCGCTCGCCAAGGCCGGCACGCATGTGATTGCGGTCGCCCGCACCGTCGGCGGTCTCGAGGAACTCGATGACGAGATCACGAAGGCCGGCGGCTCCGCGACGCTGGTGCCGCTCGACCTCAAGGATTACGACGGTATCGCACGCCTCGGCGGCGCGCTGTTCGATCGCTACAAGAAGCTCGATATTCTGGTCGGCAATGCCGGCATCCTCGGACCGCTGTCGCCGCTCTCGCATGTCGAGCCGAAAGCCTGGGACGAGGTGATGGCCGTCAACGTCACCGCCAACTGGCATCTCATTCGCTGCATGGAGCCGCTGCTTCAGAAAAGCGACGCTGGCCGCGCGGTGTTTCTGTCGTCCGGTGTGTCCTGGCTGGCGCGCGCCTATTGGGGACCCTATGCGGTGTCGAAAGCCGCACTCAACACCATGGTGCAGACCTGGGCCGCTGAAAACGTGAAGACGAACCTGCGCGTCAACCTGTTCACGCCGGGGCCGATCCGCACCCGTATGCGCGCACAGGCGATGCCGGGCGAAGACCCGATGGCACTCGAAACGCCTGAACAGGTCGCCGGCAAGATTGTGGATCTGTGCCTGCCCTCCTTCACGGAGAGCGGCAAGGTCTATGCCTATCCGATGAAGCGGGTGCTCACATTCCGCACGCCGGACTGACCACGCGGTTCGATTGACACAACCGGCCGCGCGTTATCGCTTCTGCGGATCGTCGCAGCACACCACGCCCGCCGCGCGAAGGCTTTCGATCTCCCGCTCGCTGTAACCGGCGGATTGCAAAATCTCGACAGTGTGCTGTCCGACAAACGGTGGCTGGGATTCAAGACCCGGCCGCTGACGCAGATCTCCGAGTTCGACCGGCAAGGCAGGGATATCGACCAGGCCCGCCTGTCCTAGTCCCGCTATCGAAGTTGCAAGCAATCCGCCATGCGCGAGGAGATGCGGATCGGCGGAAAGCTCATCCGGTCTCCCGACCCTGGCATAGGCGACATTCGCAGCCTCGCATTTCGCGAGGATGTCATCGAGCGCAAGCGCACTGAGGCGTTGCCGCAACTCCGGGATCAGCCAGTCGCGCGCTTCACACCGGTTGCTGTTGCCGGACAAGCGATCGTCGTCGCGCCATGCATCGAAACCGAAGGCTGCACAAAATCGCTGCCAATGTCCGTCTGACGTGCACGCAATGAAGACCTGACCTCCATCGCGCGCCGAGAATACATCGTAGACACCCCAGGAATTCTTGCGCGCGGGCATCGGTGGCAGCGGCGCGCCGATCACGGCACTGCCGGCCATCAATGCGCCGAGCATGAACGCGGCGCTTTCGAACAATGCGCTCCCAACCCTTTGGCCGAGCCCGGTGCTGTCACGCTCGCGAAGCGCGGCCAGTACTCCCACGACGCCGAACACGCCGCCGAGAATGTCGACGACCGGAGCGCCCGCTCTGAGTGGCTGTCCGGGCGGACCGGTCATGTAGGCGAGACCCGACTGCATCTGGACAACTTCGTCGAGCGCGCCACGATTCTCGTAAGGGCCTTTCAGAAAGCCCTTCATCGACAGAAAGATCAGCCGCGGGTTCAGCGCCTTCAAATCATCCCACCCGCATTTGAGCCGCTCGATGGTGCCGGGACCGAAATTCTCGACCAGAATATCGGCATCCCGAACCAGACGATGTACCACCGCCTGCCCTTCCGGCCGCTTGAGATCGACCGCGATCGATCGCTTATTGCGATTGTATGTCGGAAAAAATCCTGCGGCGAAGCCCGGCAGCCGCCGCGTCGGATCGCCGTCAAGCGGCTCGATTTTCACGACGTCAGCGCCAAGATCGGCGAGGATCACCGCGGCACACGGGCCCATGACGGTGTGTCCGAAATCCAGAACCTTCAACCCGGCGAGCGGCTTCGGAGACACATGCGTCGGTCCGGTCACGGGGTCATTCTCACAGGCCTGGCAGCGCCCCGCAGGGCGGCGTATCGCCGGGCATGTCGAAGGATACGCGCGGCGTTGCGACCGTTCTCGATCGTCGCTGTGGCGTCAAGTGTGGCGGCGATGACTTGAGGCGCGGCCGCGAACCGGCGGAGAGGTCTGGATCAGTTGTTCGTGACCGGATCCATCGATCGGGGGACACGCTCCCTCCCCCTGAGGCCCAGGAAGAGGGAGCGGCGGGGACATGCTTTGCTATATTTTCACGCCCCCGATCCCTGTCGGTCCTGCGATGTTGCCGCCACGATCGCCGCGATCAAGACATCCCGACGGAATGGCTTTCGAAGAAAGGCGGCACAGCCGAGCGCTTCGGCCTGCTTTTCGAATTTCGGGTCGATCGAGCCGGTCATGAAGATGACGGGAGACACGACGCCAGCTTCCTGAAGCTTTTGCGCCACCTCCAGCCCGGTGATGCCACCCAGTTGCACATCAAGGACAACACAGACTGCCTTGCAGTCCTCTGCCGCGGCTATGAGAAATTCCTCGCCGCTATCGTACTGCTCTACCGACATGCCGGACATTTCCAGCAAACCGGCGAGCGCATCGCGGAAAACCGCGTCATCGTCGACCAATGCGACACATGTGGGCCGTATCGACATCCGGATAATTCCAATCAATTGAGGGACAAATCCGGCCTTGCCGGACGGACAGCAGATAGGAGCGACTTTCCCTCCGGCGCTTGCTAATTTCGGCCAAAGATTTGTCTCCAGTTGCCAGCTGCTGGCTGGCGGCGCTTAAACCGTGGCACGGCCGGGAGCGTTATGTGGCTGACGAACTCAATCACCTTGGCCGGCTGCCGACCGCGTCGGGGACGCTCACGCGGCTGGCCTGCGAACGGGTTCGCGCGCGGGGCGTCGCGCTCGATCCCCTTCTACGGCAGGCCAATCTGACGCTCTCGCAGATCGAGGACGCCAGCATCCGCATCAAGGTGCGTGACCAGATCAAGTTTCTGAACCTGGCCGCCGCTGCCCTCGACGACGATCTGCTCGGTTTTCATCTCGCGCTCGAGCCCGATCTTCGACAGATCGGGCTCCTCTACTACGTGCTCACATCGTCAGAGACGATGCTCGAGGCATTCCGGCGCGCCGCGCGCTACACGTCGATCGTGAACGATGGCATCGTCCAGACCGGTATCGAAGGCGGTCACTTCGGAATGGCAATGCGTTATGTCGGCGTCAGCCGCCATCTCGATACGCATCAGATCGAATTCTGGATGACAGTGCTTATGCGTGTATGCCGGAAGCTCAGCGGACTGCGCCTGTTTCCGAGCCGCGTGCGGTTCGCGCATCACCGCAAGACAAATACCGCGGAGCTGGCCGAGCTGTTCGGCGACTCTCTCGAATTCGGATCGTCGGTCGACGAGGCGATCTTTCCGGCAACCGTCGGGCAATTGCCGGTCGCAACCGCCGATCCCTATCTCAACCGCATCCTGCTCACATATTGCGATGAAGCGCTCGCCAGCCACCCAAGCTCCGCGACATCATTCCGGTCGAGCGTGGAGAATGCCGTCGTTCCGCTGCTGCCGCATGGCAAGGCTCGCGCCGATGAGATTGCGCGCCGCCTCGGCACGAGCGGCCGCACGTTCGCACGCCGGCTGTCGTCGGAAGGACTGACATTCTCCGAATTGCTCGAAAGTCTGCGGCACGATCTCGCGCGTCGCTATCTTGCGGAGGGCGAGTTGTCGGTTTCGCAGATTGCGTGGCTGCTCGGCTATCAGGAGGTCGGCGCCTTTTCACGCGCATTCAAACGCTGGTCGGGCGAGACGCCGCGCGAGATGCGAACGAAGAGGATCGCGTGATCGCGCGGTGCGCCCCCGAAGATAAGCGACTTGATGCCGGAACTCCGCAGCCGTCCGTCCAGATATCTCTCTCGTTCAAGCTATCAACGCTGCCGATTCTTGCGCCCCGCATACGGGTTCTTCTTTTCGCGCAACGTGATGCGGATCGGCGTACCCGGCAGATCGAAACCGTCGCGCAACGCGTTGGTCAGATAGCGCACATACGCGTCGGGCACTGCGTCCGCGCGCGTGCAGA
>CAZIKZ010000281.1:0-6016 GCA_964539845.1 uncultured Hyphomicrobiales bacterium | reverse complement strand
GCGGGCCAGGAGAACCTGAAATTCGTGCTGTGGAACCGCAACCTGGCGATGCCGTACACCCCGGCCGGCATTTTCCTGGTCGATCAATGGCGGCAGATCGGCGTCAACGTTGAGCACAAGCAATCGGACACCGCGCCGTATATCGCGGCAATGAACAGCGGAAACTTCGAGGTGGCGATCGACTTCTCCAACCTCTTCAACGACGATCCGACGCTCTCGATGACCAAGTTCCTGTCGCGTGACCGGAACCCGCTGAACATGTCACGCTCGAACGACGCCGAGATCGACAAGCTTTACGAAATGCAGTTGCGCGAGCGCGACCCGGAAAAGCGTAAGGCGCATATCCAGGCGTTGGAAAAGCGGCTGTTCGAGCAGGCCTACCAGCAACCGCTGCTCTGGTGGCATCGGATCGTGCCGACGCACAAGGCACTGATGGGGTGGCAGATGTCACCCAGCCACAACCTTGGCGCCCAGCTCGAAGGCGTCTGGCTGAATACCTGAACCGGCCCGTAACCCTCTCCCCGCCTGCCGCGGGGAGAGGGTCTCTTCGCCTCGAGAGACCGTGCGATGCTCCGCTATACCATCAACCGCGTCCTGCTGATGATCCCGACTTTGATCGGTGTGGCGGTGCTCGTGTTCTTCATGCTGCGCGTGGTGCCCGGCGATATCGTGGAGGTTAAGCTCCGCGGCGACGGCGGCAACGTTTCGCAGGAGGTTGTCGAACAGGAGCGCAAGCGTCTCGGCCTCGACCGGCCGCTGCTAACCCAATTCGGCGACTGGGTTGTCGGCATGGCGAAGGGCGACCTGGGCATCTCGATGTGGACCGAGCGGCCCGTGATGGAGGAAATCTCGCTCCGCCTCGAGCTGTCGATGCAGGTCGCCCTGATGGCGACAATCATTGCGGTCCTGCTGGCGATACCGATGGGCACCATGGCGGCTTTGTTCCGCGACACATGGATCGACTACACCATCAGGATTCTGACGATCGGCGGATTGTCGATTCCGTCGTTCTGGTTCGGCATGCTGATCATGCTGAGCCTGCTGGCCTTCTTCAACTGGCTGCCGCCAATTACGTTCACGCCCTTCTACGTCGACCCTTGGGCCAATTTCACGCAATTGATCTGGCCGGCAATGGCGGTCGGCTACCGCTATTGCGCGGTCGTGGCGCGCATGATCCGGTCCTCTCTGCTTGAGGTCCTGAACGAGGATTATATCCGCACCGCGCGCGCCAAGGGCGTTTATGAGAGGCTGGTAATCTCGCGGCATGCGCTGCGCAATGCGCTGCTGCCCGCCATTACCGTCATCGGCCTGGAATTCACCTTCCTGATCGGCGGGCTCGTGGTCACCGAACAGGTGTTCAACCTCAATGGCATCGGCCAGCTGTTCGTGCAGAGCGTGGCGCGCAACGATTTCATGCTGATCCAGGGCATGGTGATGCTGATCGCCGCCTTTTATGTCTTCGTGAACCTGATCATCGACCTGCTCTACGCGGTGTTCGATCCACGGATTCGTTACAACTCATGACAATCGCAGCACCCGCCATCCGTGAAGTCGCGCAGCGTACGCCGAGCCCGTTTATCGAGTTCTGCAAGCAGCAACCGCTCGGCGCGATCAGTTTCGTCATCATCGTCATCATGATGTTCGCCGGCATCTTTTCGCCGCTGGTAGCGCCTTACGACCCGCTGACCATCGATTTCGCTTCCATTCTGGCGGCGCCGTCCTGGGAGCATTGGTGCGGCACCGATGCCTATGGCCGCGACATCTGCTCGCGCCTGATCTACGGCTCGCGCACGGCGCTGGTGATCGGTTTCACCTCGTCGTTCGTCGGTTCGACAATCGGCGCCATCCTCGGGGTCGCGTCGGCCTATTTCGGCGGACGTATCGACAACATCATCCAGCGCATCATGGATATCCTGCTGGCCTTTCCGTTGATCGTGCTGGCGCTGGTCGTGGTCGCGGCCTTGCGCCGCTTCGTAGTCGGCGGGGTCGATGTCAATCTCATCTTCGCCATCGCGATCCCGATTATCCCGCGTGTCGCGCGCGTCGTGCGCGCCGCAGCCTTTTCCGTGCGGGTGATGCCCTATGTCGATGCCGCACGTGCCGCCGGCTATTCCAACAGCCGCATCATTTTCCGCCACATGGCGCCGAACGTGGTCGCGCCCTATCTGATCATGCTGACGGCCTTCATTGCTCAGGCGATTCTCGCGGAAGCCTCGCTGTCGTTCCTGGGCCTTGGCGTCGCCGAACCGACCGCGGCCTGGGGCCTGATGCTGTCCGGCAATGCCGCCGACTTCTACCGCGAGGCGCCGTGGATGATCCTGTTCCCCGGCGCGGCGATCTCACTTGCGGTGTTCGCATTCAACCTGTTCGGCGACAGCCTGCGCGACTTCCTGGACCCGCGGTTCAAGGTGTAACGGGCCGCTGGCCACCTTCTGCAGGGCGATTGCCTGCAAACGGATTGGCCCGGCTCAATGCTGGAAGAGCATTTGCCGCGTGAATTCGTCGAGGTGACGAACCGCTCGCAACGCTGATTGCAGCCGTTCGCGTTCACGCGAGGACAGCCGTTTGACCACGACCGCATTGGTCGCGGCACGACCGTCGTGGATGTCCTCAAGCTGTTGTGAGAGGATGAATTCCAGAAACACCGCATGCGCTTCAATCAGCGCATCGATCTCGTCATCGCCGCCAAGGCCGAGCGCGCGCACGCCGAGCAGACGGGCGGACGTCGCTCGAGCTAGGACGTGATGGCGGATCGCCAGCACGCGTGCGGTCGATACCACGCCGAACAGACCGGTCCGCTTCAGGTCGACACGGCCATTGGTGGTGCGAAAGCCGCCGAAGAAGCCGATCGGGTTCTCGGCACGGCCCGACGCTTCAGCCAGAAGTTTTGCAAACTCGGCCTTGCCATTCGCCGCGTCGAAGGCGTGGCGCCAGAGCGCATCGGCCATGGCGAGCGATCCGTGCACACCGCGCAGGTCGAAGAAAATATCGACCGCGAGCAGATCCGAAGGGCGCGAGCGCTCGACCCAGTCGGCAATCCGCCGGTGCCAGGTCGACACGGAGCCACGCCAGGCGGCGTTCTTCGCCATCACGCCGCCCGTGCAGTAAGGCACGCCGACTTCGTTGAGGATATCGGCGACATGGGTGCCGAGTGTAGCAAACCACGTGTCTTCCGGGCCGCCCGGCTCGCCGTGCTCGAAAACCACCGCATTGTCCTGGTCCATCGCCAGCAGACTTTCGCCGCGACCTCCCGATCCGAGCAGAGTCATCGCATAGCCGCAGGGCGGCTCGCCAAGTCCGGCATCCCGCATCCTCCGTTCAGCGATGACGGCTGCCTGCCGCGTCAGGGCGGCTAGTTCGCGCGATATGATGGCGGCGACGTCTCGCACCGGAACGCTCTCGGCCATCAGAGACGCGGCGACATGCGGAAGCTTCGCCCAGGCTGCGCCCAATCCCGGCACGTCCTCGGCCTGATCGATCTCGTCGCCGAGAGATACGGCTTCACCGGCGCGCAACCGCAACAGATCGCGTGCGGATAAGGCGCCGGCCAGATTGCCGGCGTCGTCGGTGACGCCGAGATGGCGGATCTTGAGCCGGCTCATGCGTCCGATCGCACGATAGACGAAGGCCTCGGCCGGGACGACCGCGAGCGGCTTGCTGGCGAATTGCTCGAGTCCGAGCGTGAGCGCGCCCTCACCCTCGATCGCAAGCGCGCGCAGGATGTCGCGCTCGGTGATGATGCCGGCCACAGACGCCGGCACCTTGCCGGGCATATTCCCGGGCGGGACTACGAACAGCGACGAAATCTGCTCGCGGATCAGCGCGGCGAGCGCGTCACCCAGCGTGTTGCCGGATGAGATCATGCGCGGGGGCGTACTCATCACGTCGCGCACCCGATGACGGTACGGATAGCTGTCGATCCGTGCGAGCGTGCGCTCTGCTGCGGCAGTATCGCTGGTCCCGTCGGGCGTGACCCAACCGGCGCGATGCTGCTTGTCCAAAACATCGGTCAGCGTCCGGCAGGCCTGCGAGGCTTCGGCGAACGTGCGGATCCCGCCCTCGCGCAATTTCGGCACCAGCGCCTCGAAGATGCGGGCCGTGGTCAGCGCATCACCCATCGCCGAATGGCGGTCGGCAACCTCGACGCCCAGCCAGCTAGCAAGCTGCTCAAGCGACAGGCCGCCGAAATTCGGCTCCGCCACAAGCATCAGGAGTTGGGTGTCAAGCGCTCGCGGTCGCTTCCACGCAATACCGCTGCGCACGCACTCCCGCTGCATGATGGAAAAATCGAAGCCGAGCGTATGGCCCACGACCACGGCATCGCCGACAAAGTCGTTGAAGTCGCGCCAGACCGTCGGAAAATCCGGCGCATCTGCGACCATGCCGTCGAGAATGCCGTGGATTGCGCTCGATTGCGGAGGAATCGGTGCCGGTGGCCGCACCAGCCGGCGGAATGTCTGACCAGCACTGACCCGCCCTCCGACCATTTTCACCGCGCCGATCTCGACAATGAAAGATTTGCGCGGATCCAGCCCAGTGGTCTCGGTATCGATGACGACCGCATCGAGCGAGATCAGCGGCGTGGCATTGGTGACCGCGGCCATATCGGCGCTCCGTGTGAGGCGCTCAGGTCTCGCCCAATTGCTTCACCATCGCGTCCGCATCCATGCGATTCAGCAATTCTTCCTGCATCTTGACCAGATGAAGCTGCATGAAGCTTCGAGCGGTCGGCGCATCGGGCGTAAGGAACTGCTTATCGAACGGCATCATCGCGAAATAGCGCTCGGCGAAGGGCACCGGGATATCGATGATCCGCTTCGGCGGGTGCGTCGAGAGCCGGTCGAGATGCAGTGCGAGTTCGGCGCGCCCGGCCGCCCATTCCTCTTCGGTGAGTTCGGCCGGCCGCGGATAGCGATCATGAACCGACAACACCAGCTTGATCAGCGGATCGAGTTCGCTGCGCCGATCGCCACCTGCATGCGGGGCAAGTACGGTCTCGACCGTTTCGCCGACCATGGCAAGGCCGAGCGGGAATGCACGCCAGCGCGAGCGATTGAGCGCACCCTGAAAGCCTTTGTCCGCCAACATCACCTTCGAAAAATGGCCGGAGCGCGCGCGCGAGTAATCGTAGATGCCCTTCTGGACAAGAAAGGCCGCCTGATTGTCGACGAAATCCGCCAACTCTTGTGCGGTGCGAATGCGCGGTTGGCGGCGCAACAAAAAATCCAAGAATCCCATTCACTCAACTCCGTTGCGACTCTTGTTCTTTGCATCGCGGCTGTCCATCTCGCATCTGCGAACAAACTCTTTCGACGAAAGACTAGCAAGTTCAGAGGGTAAAAGCCCAAATTTGGCCGAAAGTCTTATAAGGCCCCTCCGCGTGTCGATGTTAATTTTCCGTATCATTCTGCAAGCGCGGCGAAAAGATCGCGTGTCGAACAGCGGCAAGTTTGGGGAGGTGCCGCACTAACCGGGTCAACCGGCTCTCCCCGCACACTTCCCGGATGCGCGCGCGTCCGGTCACTCAAGAGGGAGGGCGACCGACCAATGTCACAGCAGACAAACAATTCCACGACGTCCGCCAATGACCAGGCTCATTGGCGCAAGACGACCAACCTGATGTGGATCCATCTCGGGATCTGGTTCTTCTTCGGCTATGTGGTGCAGATGTTCGCGCCGGTGCTGAACAAGATCGTCATCCTCGGATTTCCACTCGGCTTCTACATGGCCGCCCAAGGCTCGCTGATCGCGTTCGTGGTCCAGCTCTTCGTGTTCGCGAGGCAGCAGGACAACATCGACCGCGAATTCGGCGTTGCTGAAGACGATTGAGGGAGAAAACAAACATGGCAACCCAATCATCTGACAGCAGCAATGATTTCATCAATAATCTCGGAAAGATCTACGGTCTCTATGCGGGCGGCTTCCTCGCCTTCGTGGTTTTCCTAGCGATTCTCGAACAGGTCGGCGTGCCGAACCGCGTGCTCGGTTATCTGTTCGTGTTCTTCACGATCGCGGT
>CAZIKZ010000280.1:0-6061 GCA_964539845.1 uncultured Hyphomicrobiales bacterium | reverse complement strand
GACATCGAATGTCTCGGCGAGGTCTACCGTGCCGGTGCGCAGGACAAGGGCGCGACCTTCGAAGAGGTCGTGATCGAAGCGCTGAAGGATTCCGGCACCATCACCGTCACCGGCAATTACTCGACGATCCCGGAATCGCATGGCGGCAAGAAATATCGCGGCTCCGCCATCGGCGGCACCATGGGCTACAGCTATTCGGCGCAGGTGGTCGAAGTGACGGTCGACGAGGACACCGGTGTCGTCACCGTCGACAAGGTCTGGGTCGCACATGATTGCGGCAAGGCGCTCAATCGCCTCAGCGTCGAGGGCCAGGTGCAGGGCTCGGTCTGGATGGGCATGGGGCAGGCAATGAGCGAGGAGACCGGCTATCACGACGGCCTGCTCGTCACCGCCAACATGCTGGATTACCGCGTGCCGACGATCCAGGACTCACCGCCGATCGAGACCTATATCGTCGAGAGCAACGATCCGCACGGGCCCTTCGGCGCGAAGGAAGCGGGCGAAGGCTCGCTCGCGGCATTCCTGCCGGCGCTCACAAACGCAATCCATGATGCCATCGGAATCCGCTTCAACGATCTGCCCATGACGCCGGACCGCGTCTACGAGGCGATCGAGAAACGCAAACGTGCTGAAACGCGCGGGAAAAAGAACGGGGACGAGTGATGGCAGCACGGTGTCATTCCGGGGCGGCTGCGAAGCAGCCGGCTTCCCTCCCCCTGAAAGGGGGAGGGTTGGGGTGGGGGTCCATACAACGAGACCCCCTCCCGACGGCCTTCGCTATCGCTATGGCCGTCGACCTCCCCCTTTCAGGGGGAGGTGAAGACAGGAGAGGCACGCCCCGGAATGACGGAGCAATTTGATGGACGCCCTCCCCTCTTTCTCCCTCCTGCGCCCCACCACGCTCGACGAAGCGCTGAAAGCGCGCGCCGCAAATCCAGACTCGCGGCCGCTCGGCGGCGGCACCGACCTGACCGTGAACATCCGGCGCGGTATCGTCGCGCCGTCTGTGCTGATCGAGATGAACACGGTCGCGGAACTGCGCACGATCGAGGCGGACGCGAACAGTATCGCGATCGGAGCCTCGGTCACGCTGGCCGAACTGTCCGGGCATCCGGCCGTGCGCGCACATTATCCGGTGGTGGCGCAGGCCGCGCACGAGATTGCAGGCCCCACGCACCGCGCTATGGGCACAGTCGGCGGCAATCTCTGCCTCGACACGCGCTGCATCTATTACAATCAGAGCGAATGGTGGCGTGATGCCAACAATCACTGCCTGAAGACCACCGGGACGATGTGCCACGTGGCTCCAAAGAGCCGCGGCGTGTGCTTCGCGACCTTCAGCGGCGACCTGGCGCCGGCATTTCTCACGCTCAACGCCGAGGTTGATCTTGCGGGTCCGGACGGACGCCGCACCGTGCCGCTCGATTCAATCTATATCGGCTTTGCGCGTCAGGACGTACCCGTGACCGAGACGCAAGGCGACGGAAAATTCTATCTCGCATTGCGTCCGGGCGAGATCGTGACCGCAGTGCGTGCGAGGAATGTGCCCGGCCTGCTTTCGGCCTATGACAAAATCCGCATCCGCCGCTCGATCGAATATCCGGTCGCAGGCGTTGCGGTTGCGCTCAGGCGCGAGAAAGATGTGCTCGCCGATTTGCGCGTTGCGTTTACCGGCACCAATCCGCGTCCCGTTCTGCTCGCGGGTACGCAGGATCTCTGTGGCAAGTCGCTGGACGAAGCATTCTACAAGAGCCTCGACGATCTGGTGCGCGATCAGGTGATGGCGATGAAGACCACCTTCACGCCCGGGCATTATCGCCGCCGCGTCGCATCGGTACTCGCCCGCCGCCTGGTGGCTCGATTGTTCGAGCAAAATTGATGTTTGTCATTCCGGGACTCGCCGAAGAGGGCCGCCCGGAATCCAGATAGGAATCCAGAACGCGCGAATGGATTCCGGGTTCGCATGCCTACGGCAAGCGCCCCGGAATGACGGCGTTCTACCCCGATATCCGGCGCAGCCACGCCCACGCATTCTGCCACCAGACCTTCGGTTCTTCCTCGGTCAATTGCAGGCCGACGGTGAGCGCCTGATCATCCTTCACACGATGCACCACCAGCGAAACGTCACCGAACCGGAGCCTGTCGCCGGCCTGTGGCACACGGCCAAGCCGTTCATTGAACAGGTCCGCCACCGTCATGGCCTGCTGCGAAGGCGCGACAGCGATGCCGTAGATTTCTGCGATCGATCCAAGCGTGGTGTCGCCGCCGACGAAGAAATCGCCGAGTAGACCCGGATCGGGTGAGGACGGCGGCGGCAGGTTGGCAAAGAAGCGGTCGAGGCCCGACGCCTTCTCCTGCGGCGCCAGCAGGTAAACGTGGTCGCCCTCGCGCACCCCGCGCGCCTCTTCCGGGGTCATCACATTCTCGTCGCGCACGACCAGCGCAATCTTCGCCCAGGACGGAATGATGCCGCCGCGCAGATAAGGACTGCCCGGCGTCACCGGATAGCCGACCAGTTCCTGAGCGCGCTGACCAGGCAGGTCCAATTCGATGCGCGGCTGGAACGCATCCGGGCGCTTCTTGGCAATCTGGAGCCAGCGTGCGGCCGGCGCGATGGTCCAGCCCTGCACGAGCAGCGACACAAACACCACGATAAAGCCGACGTCGAAATAGATTTGCGAATTCTTGAGCCCGACCAGAAGCGGCATCGAGGCCAGAAAGAAGCCGACCGCGCCGCGCAAGCCCACCCATGAGATGAACAGCTTCTCTCGCACCGAGAAGCGGTACGGCAGGAGTGACAGGAACACACCGGCCGGACGCGCGACGAACATCAGCACCAGTGCGATCCCGATTGCGGGCAACAGCTGATCGGGGAGCCGCTCCGGCCACGCCAGCAACCCGAACAGAACAAACATCGCGATCTGCGCAAGCCAGGTTGCGGCATCGAGGAAGGTGACGATCGCCGTGCGTGCCCGCATCGCGCGGTTGCCGACGATCAGACCCGCAAGGTAGACGGCCAGAAATCCGGAGGCATGGATCGACTGGCAGAGCCCGAATGTCACGATCGCGCCGGTGGCGACGAACGGCGCGTGCAGACCCTGCGGTAATTCCACGCGATTGAGCACCGACACGATGGCGACGCCGCCGGCGATTCCGATCATCGTGCCGAGCGCGCCCTCGCGCACCAGCACGAGAAAGATTTCGAGTGCGGGCTTGTCGCCCTGCAGCAGAATCTCGACCAGAACGATGGTCAGGAATACTGCGAACGGATCGTTCGTGCCGGACTCGACCTCGATCGTCGCCGCCACGCGCGGACGCAGCCGCAGTCCTCGCGCATGCATCAGGAAGAACACGGCCGCGGCGTCGGTCGACGCGACGGCCGCGCCGAGCAGCAATCCCTCGACCCAGCTGAGATTGAACAGATAGACCGCGGCCGGCGCAACGACGGCGGACGTGACGAGGACACCGACCGTTGCAAGCGTGCCGGCTGGCGCCAGTACGTTTTGGAAGGTGGCAAAGCGCGTGCGCAGGCCGCCATCGAACAGGATCAGAGCGAGGGCGATCGAGCCGACCATGAAGGCCAGACGAACGTCCTCGAACTGGATTCCGCCCGGGCCGGATTCGCCCGCCAGCATGCCCACCACAATGAAGATCAACAGCAGCGGTGCGCCGAAGCGCAGCGCGACGAGGCTCGACAGGATGCCGGCCATCGCCAGCAGCGCCCCGAGCAGGATCGCAATATTGATGCCGTCGAGGGCGCTCATGATCCTCCGTATGATTGACATAGGAGGGTCGGCACGCCGCCCGCGCAACGAAAATTGTGCGCGGGATGGCGATTATTTTGCCGGCATTCGCCTCAGGCCGGCTGCGCCTTCGGCTCCGCGCTGTTCGCATCCGGACCGTCGGCGACCGGCGCGGCGCGCGGCGGCTCCGCGCTTTTCGCGCTCTGCGAGGGAATGGCGGCAATCATCGCCTTGGCGATTTCATGCTCACCCATGATCACGTCGCTGGCGCCGTATTTGGTGAGATACGCGGTCTCTTCCTCGGAATGCGAGCGCGCGATGATGGTGAGATCCGGATTGGCCTTGCGGCCGCGCTCGACCGCATAGCCGCCTTCGAACGCGTCGGGCACGGCCACGAGCAGACAGCGCGCACCCGGGAGATTCGTTGCAGACAGCACTTCCTTGTTCAGCACATTGCCGCGGATGGTTTCGACGCCGCCCTGGGCCTTCAGGATCTTCAGAGCCTCGGCGTCCGTATCGATCACCAGCAGAGGAATTCCGGCCTCAATCACCCGCGGTGCGATGAAGCGGCCGACCCGGCCATAACCGATCAGCACCACATGATCGGTGAGCGTGGTCTCGACAAGCGGCTCGCGCGTCGCGCGCTTTCGGGTTTCTTCCTGTTCCTTGCGCTTGGGCTTTTCCTTGGCCAGATACCGGTCGAGCATCACGAAGAAGACCGGATTCAGCAGGATCGACAATATTGCCCCGGCAAGGATCAGGTCGCGGGCACGATCCGGCAACAGAGCAAGCGCCACGCCGAGACCGGCGAGGATGAAGGAGAATTCGCCGATCTGCGCAAGGCTGGCCGAAATCGTCAGCGCCGTGGACGGCGGATAGCGGAACAGCCGCACGATCACATAGGCGGCAATCGACTTGCCGAGCACAATGATCAGCAGCGTCGCCAGCACCGGCAGCGGCTCGCGCCACAGGATCATCGGATCGACCAGCATGCCGACCGAGACAAAGAACAGCACCGCAAACGCGTCGCGCAGCGGCAGCGTTTCCTGAGCGGCCCGCTGGGACAATTCGGATTCGGCGAGGATCATGCCGGCGAAAAACGCACCGAGCGCGAACGACACATCAAACAGAACGGCCGCGCCGAAGGCGACACCGAGCGCGATCGCGAGCACCGCGAGGCGAAACAGTTCGCGCGAACCGGTGTGGGCAACCCAATGCATGATCCAGGGGATCACGCGGCGGCCGATGATCAGCATCACCACCACGAAGGCTGTCACCTTGGCGAGCGTCAGGAGCAGCGGCCAGGCCAGTTCGGCCAGCCCAATGCTCTGCCCCGCCCCGGTCTTGAGCGTATCGGCCAGCACCGGCAGCAGCACCAGCGCCAGCACCATCGCGATGTCTTCCACGATCAGCCAGCCGACCGCGATGCGGCCGCGCTCGGTCTCGACCAGGCGGCGCTCCTGCAAGGCCCGTAGCAGGACCACCGTGGACGCAACCGACAAGGCGAGACCGAAGACCAGTCCCGCCGCCACCGGCCATCCGAGCAGATAGGCGAGCCCCATGCCGAGCGCCGTCGCGACCGCGATCTGGGCCACCGCGCCCGGGATCGCGATTGCCTTCACCTTGAGCAGGTCGTCGAGCGAGAAATGCAGACCGACGCCGAACATCAGCAGAATGACGCCGATTTCGGCAAGCTGGTCGGCGATCTTCTGGTCGGCCACGTATCCCGGCGTGAATGGGCCAATCAGGATGCCGGCGACAAGGTAGCCTACCAGCGGAGAAATGCGGATTCTTTGGGCAAATGCTCCGAGGATAAAGGCGAGCACAAGACCCATGACGAGGGTGGAAATCAGCGGTGTATCATGATGCATTCGTCTCTCTTAACGGCTCAATTTGCCGATGACGAGACAATGCGACGATCTGCGCAGGCAAAATCAACACTGCTTTTTTAGACGCGCGGGGACGTCTTCGTCCGATGCCCACTCGCCCACCGGACGATCAGCGGCTGCAAGCGAAAACTGGAATTAAATCAAAGTCGTATTTCCGGGACTCGCCTCTCGGGCGCGTCCCGGACGCCGGTACAGGGTGTCCCCCGACGCGCTAGAATCCGACCTTGTCGCCACCCTTGAGCGATAGGATTTCGCGCGCATCGTCGGGCGTTGCGATGTCGAGCCCGAGCCCTTCCAGGATCTTGCGCACCTGCGTCACCTGCGCGGCGTTGCTGGTCGCAAGCTGGCCCGGACCGACCCAGAGCGAGTCCTCGAGACCCACGCGGACATTGCCGCCCATCGCGGCCGCGATCGCGGCCACCTTCATCT
>CAZIKZ010000279.1:0-6065 GCA_964539845.1 uncultured Hyphomicrobiales bacterium | reverse complement strand
CGACAGTTAGCCGAGATAAAACAGCTATTTGCAAATAGCTGCCGGTGGTTTCCAGAACTTGCGACATCACGCACCCCGGTCGAGCCTCTCAATGGTGTCAAACAACAATCGGACATCGCATTCGGCCATCCCCCGCGTGATGAAGACGAGACGGCTTGTGCGGTCCCCATCCGGCCAAGCCTGTAACTCCACCGGCGGATGCGCGAGATGCTGCACGAACTGCACGATCACGGGTCCGGTGCATCCCTCAATTGCCAGCAGTCCCTTGGCGCGCAGGATATCGGCGCCGCGCAGCGCCAGCAGCGTATCCATCGCGCGCGCGACCACGTCCCAGGCCAGCGGATGATCCCACGTCAGGGTGAAACTACCGATTCCGTCGCTATGGACGAATTCTGCCGGAGCATCGACCCTGAACGGCGATGAAGATTGCGCTGCGGCGAAGATCGAGGCATCGACCCGCCCCGCGTCTGCCCTCACGATCAGCGCGCGAGGGTTGAGCACGCGCAACCGCTCGGCCAGCGCGTCGCTACCGTCACCGGTTGCGAGATCGGACTTCGATATCACGATGATATCCGCGAGCATCACCTGCTGCCGCGCTTCGGCAAACTGCTCCAGCGTCGTCCTCCCGTTGACGGCATCGGCAACCGCGATAACAGCGTCAACATGGCATTCACCGCCAAGCGCGCGATCGGTGGCGAAGGTGCTCAGGATCGGTCCCGGGTCCGCCAGGCCGGACGTCTCAATCACGATGCGCCTAAAATGCGGCACCAGTCCGCGCTCGCGATCCGACACTAACTTGCGCAGCGCCCATTGCAGATCGGAGCGCACATTGCAGCACAGGCAGCCGTTGCCGAGGAGGACGGTCTCGTCGGCACTCGACCGCAGCAACCCATCGTCGATCCCGGTTGCGCCGAACTCGTTGACGACGATGGCGGTACCATGCCCTTCCTCGCTACCGAGAAAGTTTTTAACAAGTGTAGTCTTGCCGGCGCCAAGAAATCCGGTGACGACAACAACCGGAATACGCGCGCCGCGTTCATGACGCAGACGGCGGCCAAACGGCCCGGCATCGGTGGAGCGGAACAGTTGCTGCATGGAGCGCTGACCTGCTCCGTTCACGCAGCTAAAACTCCATCTCCAGGATATACAGCCCGCCAACGTGGCGATCGACGGTGTAGACAATGCCACGTTCGTCCACGAAAACGTCGTTGAGCTGGATGGTGCCAAGCGGGGCGAGCGGCGGCGCTTCCGGCACGAAGGTCGCAATCTCCTTCGGCTGGTACGGGTTGGAGATATCATAGGCGCGGATGCCGCCATTGAAGAAGGTGCCGACGACGACCTGGTCGGAGTACCAGGCATGCGGCGACGGCACGTTCTCGTGGATATTGTGCGCGCCGAAGCGCCCGCCCCGCCCCTTGAAGGCATCGTATGGCAGCGGACAAGTCGCGATCGGCACCGGATTGGTCTCGTCCCGGGCGTCGAGAATCCAGATCAGCTTCGGCCAGTCGGCCGCGTTGTCGACGACCGACTCGTCCGTTACGACCAGAAGTCCACGGTCGAACAGCGGCATGATGGTGTGAGTGAAACCGTGGTAGGGCGGCGAGTTGTCCCAGCGGCAGATCGGCTTCGGACGCGACATGTCGGAAATATCCATGATGAACATGCCGCCATCGATATAGCCGAGATAGCAGCGGTCCGGCCGCTGCGGGTAGACATTGGTATTGTGCGCGCGGAAGCCCATGTCACACAGCGGTTTTGGATGGCGTACGGGCGGAGGCGCGTCATCGCCCCTGCGTGTGCCTGGCATCCACCAGCGCCCGACCTCCACCGGCTTTGACGGATTGCGCACGTCGAAGATCTGGTAGCACTGATCGTCTAGCGGATGTGTCGCCTGAAAATCGGGGGCCCCGGACGCCATGTGGATATAGTTGCCGTCGCAGAACCACAACTGGTGCACCCCGCGCGAGTGCGGGCCGGACCGGTCCACAAAGGCGATGCTCTTCGGATTCTCTGGCACCGAAATGTCGAAGAGTTCGAACCCCGCTGGCTTCTGCCCGACTTTCTGGCATTGATAGGCCACCGCCATGATGTCGCCCGTAATCTCGAGCGAGTTGGAGCGCATAAAGCTTTCCGGAAGATCGGTCTGGACCACGATCTTCGGATCGCACGGGTTGCTGACGTCGACCGCGGTAAAGTTCTTCGGCGCACTTTCATGCGCCAGCCAGATGATGCGGCGGCCGTCTCTCGCCACCTGGACCGCCATGCCCTCCCCCATCCCACCAAAGCCAGCCAGCTCGTGGTGACCCAGCAGCTTGAAATTCCATGTCACGGAATCGGCGGCACGGGACTTGAGTGCATTTTCAGGCATTACTTTCTCCAGACACGGTAAGTCACCCCCGAGCGGTGCCCCGGGTTCTCCTTGTCGACGACCTCAAGACGCCGATGGCGGGTCCAGCCCGGCCATGACGCAAGATGAGCGAGTCAAGACGCCGCGCGCGCTTTCTCCATGAAGTCAGGCCGCAGCGCCTTTTTCCAGTCGGGGATCGTGGAAATCCTTTTGGCTTTGAGCAGGATTTCCGCCTCGGCCTGCATATAGGGTGCGAGATCGGCCGGGAATCCGGGATTGACCTCGACGCGAGCCAGCGCCTTTTCGAAGGTCTCAGGCGCCAAACTGTAACCCTTCTCGGTATAGAACTTGTAGATCGCGTCGGCGACCTTCTTCGGCTGCTCTTTGAAGTCGCGTGCGACATCCAGCCAGGCTTGCAGATAAGCGATCACAGCTTTCGGATTCTGCTCGATGAAGTCGGGCGTCGCCGCCATGAACACCGGCATTTTGTCGTAGGGCGAGAAATCAGTGAGGATATTGGCGATGCCGTCTGCCTCCGCAATCGCGTTATAGGGTTCGACGGTCACCGCTGCGTCGATGGTCTTGGCGGCCAGCGCCGCAACCATATCGTTGACATTCATGCGCACCTCCTGCCAGTCGCTCTTCTGCAAGCCCGCCTGCGGCGCGATCGTGTTCGTGAAGATATTCGCCGTCGAGGCTCCCACCTGGTTGCCTATCTTCTTGCCCTTCAGCTCCGAGACCTTCGTGAGATTGAGATCCTTGCGGGCGATGACCGCGGCCGTTTTTCCGACCTGTTCGATCACGGCAATACCGACAAGACCGCCCTTGTCGTGCCCGAGAATCATGGACTGACCGGCATAGGTGCCGAGGTCGACCTGACGCGCCACCATCTGCTGCATGGTGAGATTGCCGGACGGCACAGCGAACTCCTCGAATTTGAGGCCGCGCTTTTCGAGCGCTCCGGAGCGCAAGAGATAATACGTCGGCATGCCCCACATGTTGGTCTGATAGCCCTGACGGATCGTCGCTGTCTGCGCATCCGCGAAACGCATGCCGCCAATCCCAGCCGCGACCGCGGCTCCCACCGCGACGATGTACTCTCGGCGGGTCAGCCCGTTCGTGTGTGTCGTCATCGCTAAGTCCTCCCTGTAATCGGTTGCTCTTAGTTCTGAATCTGGCCGAGTTCTCGCAGCAGTTTCTTTTGGTAGTCGAGAAATTCCACACTCAGCGGATCGCGCGGGCGCGGCAGCGTGATATGAACTTCCGCCTTCACTGTGCCGGGATGCGGCGACATCACGATTACCCGATCGGCAAGGTACACCGCCTCGGAAACGTTATGGGTCACGTAGATTATAGTCTTCTTGGTCTCTCGCCACACATCCGCGAGCAGGCGTTGCATGTCATCGCGGGTGAGCGCGTCGAGCGCTGCGAACGGCTCGTCCATCAGCAGAACCGCCGGGTTATAGGCGAGCGCGCGCGCTATCGCGACGCGCTGCTGCATACCGCCGGAGAGGTGATGCGGATAGGATTTGACGAATTTTTCCAGCTTCACGAGGCGGAGCTGTTCGAGTGCAATGATGTCACGTTCGTCCTTGGGCATGCCCTTCATTTCAAGGCCGAATGCGACATTGCCGAGCGCAGTGCGCCAGGGGAATAACTGAGCAAAATCCTGGAAAACGACGCCGCGATCCATGCCGTGGCCGTTGACTTTCTTGCCGCCGATGCGGATTTCGCCGCCACTGGGCGGGATGAAGCCTGCTATGATATTGAGCAGCGTGGACTTGCCGCAGCCGCTCGGACCGACGAGGCAAAGGAATTCGGAGCGATCGATGTCGAGACTTACATTCTGCACGCCGGTCACGCGTCCGGCTGGCGTTTCGTAGTTCAGGCAGACGTCCCGTATTTCGATTTCAGCCATTCCAACCGCCGCACCTTTCCTATGGACGCGCCGCCCGAACCATTCCCCAGCGCATGACGGTCGCCTTCTCGATCGATCCGAAGAACAGCCGTTCGAACGCAAATCCGATGAATCCGATGACCGCGAGCGACGCGATCATCATGTCGGTTGCGAGGAATTCCTTAGAATCGAAGATCACCCAGCCAAGCCCCCAATCGGAGGCCGCCAGGAATTCCGCACCGATCACCGCGATCCAGGCGCGCAGGAAAGCTTGCCGCACGCCGGTGATAATGAAGGGCGACGCGGCCGGGATCATGACCTTCCAAAACATCGACTGCCCGTCCGCACCCATGGCCCCAGCCGCGCGTAACCAGAGCGGGTTGACCGATCTCACCCCCGACCAGGTATTGAGCAGGATGGGGAACGTCGCGGCATAGAAGACGATCAGGATCGCGACCGTATTTCCGAGCCCGAACCACAGGATAAAGACGGGCACCCAGGCGAGCGAGGGGATCGGCATCAGCGCACTCGCAAGCGGCAGGCAAAAATTCTCGACGCGCTTGAAGCGCGCCATCAGTACGCCGAGTGGCACCGCGACGACAACGGCGAGCGTCATTCCGACCAGCACGCGATAGAGTGTCGCGGACGCGTGGTGCAGCATCGTTCCGTCGGCCAGCGCTGTCCAGAGCGTAGCGCCGACCTTCGACAAGGGTGGAAGCAGGACGG
This sequence comes from uncultured Hyphomicrobiales bacterium, assembly GCA_964539845.1. Lineage (GTDB taxonomy): Bacteria > Pseudomonadota > Alphaproteobacteria > Rhizobiales > Xanthobacteraceae > Pseudorhodoplanes. Next base: position 1,095 of record CAZIKZ010000279.1, on the reverse strand, counting down.
CCGGAAAAAACCCACTGCGCGCGGCTAGCTCATAGATGACGAGCAGCCCCATGACGGACGTCGCGGCTCGTCGCCAGCTGCGGATGCGTTCAGCGGTCAGCGTCATCGCATCATGCCCCAGCGAACAAGAGTATAATCTTCGAGCTTCTGAAACACGAGTTTCTCAAGCGTAAGCCCTATGATCCCGATCACGGCTACCCCCGCCAGCATCACGTCGGTATTGAGAAACTCGCGCGCACCGAAGATCAGCCAGCCGAGCCCCCAGGACACCGCCGCGAGCATCTCGACGCCGACCAGCACGCGCCATGCCTGCGCGAGCCCGAGGCGCCAGCCTGTGAGGATATAGGGCAAGGCGCCGGGCAGAATGACATGGCGGAACACCTTCCGGTCGGTGGCGCCCATGGCCTGTGCGGACCGCAGCCATATTTCCTTGACCGCTTTGACACCGGTCCATGTGTTGAACACGATCGGGAAAGTCGACACGAATGCGACTAAGAGAATCGTCGGCAGATTGCCGAGCCCGAACCACAACAGGAATAACGGCGCATAGGCGATGCCGGGAATTGGCGCGAGCATCGCGACGATCGGCAACGTGTAGTCTTCGGCACGCTTCGATCGCCCCATTGCGATGCCGATCAGAACTCCGATCAGCGCGGCGATCGCAAAGCCCACCAGCAGGCGCAGGATGGTCTCGAACGCATGATGCGGCAGGATGCCGGAGACTGTCAGTTGCCAGAAAGCGGTGGCGATGTCGCCGAGTGGTGGAAACAGCTTGCGCGGAAACATTCCGCTGCGCGCCACGATCTCCCAGACGATACCGACAACTACAAATGGAAACGCATTGCGAACAATGCTACGCCAGGCCTGCCCGCCGTATCCGGCAGACGTGGCTGGACCCGCGGACGCTGCCTGCACGGCATCGGTCATGGCGATCCAAACGTTTCCTACCCGAACCGGCGCTTTTGTTTTGAGCTTCTGGCGGGCGCCGGATAAAGAGAGGATATTCACCTACGCGTGATCAAACAACCGTCGCGATGGCTTGCTGCATCTTTTCATTCAGCGCTTCGGCAGGCGGGTACCACATGGTGAAAGGAA
>CAZIKZ010000278.1:0-6068 GCA_964539845.1 uncultured Hyphomicrobiales bacterium | reverse complement strand
CGGCAGGTTGCCGCCGAACAGCGCCACCAGCGCGCCGAACAGCGCAAGGATCAGCACCCACAGCAGCATCGATCCTTCGTGATTGCCCCACACGCCGGAGATCTTGTAGATGAGCGGCTTCGCGGAATGCGAGTTCTCGTAGACATTCAGAACCGAGAAGTCCGACGTCACATAGAGCGCGGTCAGCGCCGCGAACGAAAGCCCGACGAACAGCAGTTGCATCACCGCGACCGGTTCGGCGATCCCCATCAAGACGCGATCGTTCAACTTCGCGCCCGCAATCGGCAGCGTCGCCTGGACCAGCGCAAGCGCAAGCGCGAGAACCAGCGCGTAGTGACCGATTTCGGCGATCATTCTCGGTTCGCTCCGGTACCCTCTCCCCTTGAGGGAGAGACAAAATCAATCACATAAGGACCGAGCGGAACTCGCCGGCGAAACTTGAATTTCAGCCCTCGCGAGCGAAGTCCGCGCCAATGCTTCCGCTCGGCATCGGTCATATGAGTGCGCAGTGTTTTCACTCGCAAGCCGACCATGACCCCTTACCCGGTTCCGAGCTTACTCGCACCCGTGATCCCTATCTCTATTTCTTCTTGCCGTAATCGTCCTTCCAGTGACCCTGCTTCTTCAGCGCGTCGGCCACCTCTTTCGGCATGTAATTTTCGTCGTGCTTGGCAAGCACGGTATCGGCACGGAACGAAACTGCGTCGAGCATTGCGCCCTCCGCCACGACGCCCTGCCCTTCGCGGAACAGATCCGGCAGGATGCCACGATACGTGACATGCACCACGTTTTTGCCGTCCGTCACGTCAAAGCTCGCATCCACATCCTTGCGGACCACGGTGCCGGGCTGCACGAGCCCGCCGAGCCGGATGCGGGTGCCCGCCTGAACCTTCTTTTCGACCACGTCGGTCGGCGAATTGAAGAAGACGATGGAATCGCGCAGCGCCGTGAGCACAAGCACGGCCGCAAGCGCGAGCACCATCGCGCCCGCTCCGATCAGCACCAGACGCCGCTGCTTGCGCGTCATCACCGTGTTACCTCACCCTTCAATGCCAAGTCCCTTCGCCAATTCGTCGAGGCGTTTGCGCTTCTCCGCGTCATCGCCGATGGTATTGCGTGCGCTGAGAAATGCCTCACGTGCCTTCTCCTTCTCGCCCATCACCGCATAGGCTCGCACCAGGCGCAACCAGCCCTCGAAATCGGACGAATCCGTCTTCAGGCGCTCGGACAGCCGGTCCACCATACCGCGGATCATCTCCTGGCGTTGTTCCGGCGTCAGCTGCTGGGCTGCCGCCATATCCTCCTGACTTGGTCCCGGCTGGGGCGCTTTTGGTTCGACGGCCGGCGCATTTGGTTCGACGCGAGCGAGCGAGCGCTGCACCAGCGGCCTGAACGGAGCATTGGCCGGCGCGGTCTCCAGCATCGCGCGCCAGATTCGCGCCGCCTCCTCGGGACGGCCATCCTGTTCGGCGGCAAGTCCCATGAAATACTGCGCCTTGAGATTGCCCGCCTCCTCCTTGAGCGCGCGTTCGAAGGTCGCCTTGGCATCGGCGGTGACGACGCCGTTTGCCGCAGCAACCTGCGCCTCACCGAGATCGGCTTCCCGATCGGCGCTGGTTCCGAGGAGACGAATGGTATTGGCCCGCGCGCGCACCGCGTCGTTGAAGCGGCCCATCCGCATATAGACCGGCGCCACCACCTGCCAACCCTGGCCGTCATCCGGATTCTTCTCCAGATGCGCCTCGACCTGCGCCACCATGCTGTCGAGCGAGCGGTTTTGCAGCGGCGCATCCACGCGCGATGCCTGCGGCGCCCCCGGAAGCTGCGGCGATCCCCAGCGCATATAGAGAGTGCCGGCCACGACCGGCAGCAGGATCAGTGCGATCAGCGCCGCGGCCCGTCTGCGCCACAATGGCGAAGCCGAGCCCTTCAGTTCCGGTTTTGCGGCCGAATCGGCTGCCGCCAGCAGCCGGCGCGAGATTTCGATCCGCGCCGCGTCCGCCTCGCTGGCCCCGATCAGGCCGGCCTTGCGGTCGCGGTCGACCTCCTCAAGCTGATCGCGGTAGACCGCGACATCGTGCGGATCGGCCTCCCCGTCCTTCGGATGGCGCGACAAAGGCCACAGGACGGCGAAAACCGCCGCCGCGGTCATCAGGGCCAGGATCAGGTAAAGGCTCATGCGCGCCGGTTTACATCACCCGCGGGCATCGCACAAAATACCGATCAGGTGATCGGCGCCGGGACAGCAATCGGGAACCGCATCGGCCGGGCAGCTACTCAGCCCTTTGCGGCCTTGCGTTCCGCGGCGGCTGCGACATCGCGCGCCTTCAGCATGAGAGCGGCATAGTCTTCACCGAAGACCTTGCGGCAGAAGCGCACAGCGGCATCGAGCTGGGATTGCCGGAACGGCCGGTCCGATTCTCCTGCGACACGCAGATTCTCCACCAAGGCAGCGGTCGCCGGGTCGAGATAATGCTCGAGGTCCGTCCAGGTGCGCGTGGTCAGCTCGCTGAGCGCAAGCTCTCCGGCATAGGCGCGGCAGGTATTGACGAACTCGATCTGCGCCTCGGTCTCGCGCACATCACTCTCGTCGAGTGCCGAATTCGGCGCGATTTCCTTGATCGGCCGCGCGCGCAGAAGCCTGCGGACCCGCCCCGGAAGCGTTTCGATCTCGCCTTTCAGCAGATCGGAGACCAGCGTCCTGAGCGCTGCGAGCCCGCGTGCCCAGGGCGATTCGTGCGAGAAATTGATCTCGGCACGCAAGCCGCGCGCCGAATCGTGGATGCTTTTCAGGAGCGCGCCGACAGCAAGCCCACGCCCCGAACGCAGTTCCGCTTTCAGCTCGGCGATCAGGCGCTGGATTTCGGCCAGAACGATATCCACGGTGACGGCATAAGGCGTCTCCGCAATCCGGCTCGCATTGTCACTGCCGGCTGCGCGCGACGCGAGGCGGACCAACTGCCACGGCGCCGCCATCCGGCTCATGGTCATCACGAGCACGAACACGAACAACGTCGGGCCACCGGCGACCGGAGACTCGATCATCGCCTTGACCGCGTTGACGTTATGGTCGTCGAGGCTCTTGATGTGGTTCGGCAGTTGCGCGCCGAATGCCGCGAGCGTCTGCCGCGCCTTGATGATCGTCAGGATCGCGGTCGCATCCTGGACCGCGCGCGGCGTCCCGATCTGACCGGAGAGCCGCCGTCGCACCTTGTCGTCGGATCTGGCCGCGGACAGCACTTCGTCCATACGAAGCGCGGCGCGCTCCTGAAATGCGTTGGCAAGCTCTTCGGCTTTGTCGGCATCGCCCTCTTCGAACGCGCGCGCGACCTGCTCGGTCACAGCCTTGGCTTCGCCGGGCATCAGGTCGCGGCAAATCCAGTCCCACACAGGATCGAGCACGACACGGGAGATACGGCCGGGATGATTATGGGTCGCGGAATCGTCGACCAGCAGCGGTTCGAGCGGCTGGAAGAACAGCCGCGCCAGATTGCCGGGACGCTTCGGGCGCGTGTTGTCGCGGGCGTCACGGCGCAGTTCCTGCAGCACGAGTTCCGCGCCGGGCATATCCGCACCGCGCAGGAGGCCGCGCTCGATTTCCGTCATCAACAGCGTGCGAGCCTCGGGACTGAGATCCCTGAGATATTGTCGCAACCGCTCGACGAGAGCCCCGTCGGCCATACGCACCACTCACCGCTTGTATCGGAAGCTAACGGATAGCGCGTCGGTCTTAAAAAGCAGTTAGGTCGTTGAAAGCGGCGGTCAGGTCGTGTGCCGGCTAGACCAGCTGCCAGGTTCCGTCCGGATTGCGGCAGGCATCGCCGCGCGCGACCTGCGGCCGGCCGTCGATATAAATCGTGTGGGTGAAGCTGCGGCATTGCATGCCGCGCCGGTCATATTGCGGGCCCGGCACGATGGTGCCGCGACGGCCGGAATCCGGATTTTCCCAGGCGACCGGTGCGCCGGATGCGCCGCGATCCAGCGCCTCGACCTGGGCGCCATAGGCGCGCTGCTTGTCCTCGTCGTCCATGCCCGCGCCGATCCGGTTGCCGATCAGGCCACCGATGGCGGCACCCGCGACGCCGGCAGCAATGCGCTCGCCGGTTCCGCCGCCGAATTGCGAGCCGACGGCCGCCCCGGCCAGTGCCCCGACCAGAGTGCCGGTATTCTCGCGCGGACCGGTTCCGGTATTGGGATCGCCCGCACATCCGGCCACCAGGGCCGCCGCGGCGATTACAGTTCCGATCGAACGCATGCCCCCTCCGGCGCTACTCCCCGACACCGCGACAGAGTCACGGCGGGCATTTACTAAACAACAGGGAATGCGGCATTTCATGGGCCGAAAGCCGTATCCGCCCAACGAGCAGTATGGCCACCAAACCGTAAAGAAACTACGGCGCGTTTTAACTACGCGGCCGGCAGCACCAGCTCCGCGCGCAGGCCCCCGAGTGGCGCGGTTCCGAGCGTAAACGCCCCGCCATACAACCCCGCAAGTTCCACCACGATCGAAAGGCCGAGACCTGATCCGGGCTTGGTCTCGTCCAGCCGCCGCCCGCGGCGGGCAACCTGCTCGCGTTCGGCCGGCGTCAGGCCCGGCCCGTCATCATCGACAATAATCCGGATCGCCTGCCGGCCGTCGTCGGTGCGCTCCTTCAGCACCTCGATCGCGACCCGCGACTGCGCCCATTTGCAGGCATTGTCGACCAGATTGCCGACCATTTCCTCCAGGTCCTGCTGCTCGCCGCGAAAGTGCGCATCATCCGGCGTATCGACCCGCAGGCGCAGATCCTTGTCCCGGTTGGTCTTCTCCATGGTGCGCGCAATGGCATGAACCACCGGGGCGACATCGGTCACGCTTCCAACCACGGTGAGGCGGGCTGCCATACGCGCGCGTTCGAGATGACGCGTGATCTGGTCTCGCATGACGTCGGCCTGCTCACGGACCTTCTGCGCCAGCGGATCGTCGGCGCGCGCAGCCGCTTCGTTCATGACGACCGAAAGCGGCGTCTTCAAAGCATGCGCGAGATTGCCGACATGGGTCCGCGCGCGCTCGACGATTTCGCGGTTGGCGTCGAGCAACGCATTGGCTTCGCGCGCGAGCGGCGCAATCTCGACCGGAAAGTTGCCTTCGAGCCGCTCCGCCTGACCGGACCGGATCGCAGCCAGCTGCTGCGAGATCCGCTTGAGCGGAGCCAGACCGAATTGCACCTGAAATGCAGTCGTGAGGAGCAGGACAAGCGCCAGCGCGCAGAAGGTGACGAACAGCGCCCGCGTGAAGCCCCGGATATCGTCCTCGATTTCGGCGGCATCGCCCGCGACGGCCACGATGAAATTGCCTTCATCGCCGAGATCGACGCTGCGTTCGACCAACCGCAGCTTCTGGTCCTCGGGTCCGTTGACGTAACCTGAGCGCACGCCGACAGCCGCGGCCGAGGTTGGAACCGGCAGTCGCGGCAGACCACCGTCCCACAGCGAACGCGAAGCGCGCACCTCCGGCTTCGCGGTGTCGAGCTGCGTGACCTGCCAGTACCATCCCGAAAGCGGCAGATCGAAAAGCGGTTCGCTCACGCCTTGCGCGAGCTTGTCGTCGGGGACTTCCGGTGCGGCGAGATCGGCAACCAGCGTGCGCAGATAGACCTGCAGGCGTCCGTCGAACGCGCGCTCGACCGCATCGCGATAGAGCGACGAGAGCACGATGCCAGTGACGAGCACGATTGCGATCGTCCAGCCCGCGGCCCACAGGAACAGCCGTAGCGCCAGCGAATTCGCGCGCATCGCTTATCTATTCGTCATGGCCGGGCTTGTCCCGGCCATCCACGTCTTTCACTCCGCGATGAAGCAAGACGTGGATGCCCGCGACAAGCGCGGGCATGACGGAGAAAAATGAAGCCTCAGCGCACATCGGGCGGCGTCAACAGATAGCCGAGCCCGCGTACGGTCTGGATCACGTCAACGCCGAGCTTCTTGCGGATACGGCCGACGAAGACTTCGATCGTATTGGAATCGCGGTCGAAGTCCTGATCGTAAAGATGCTCGACGAGTTCGGTGCGCGACACCACGCGGCCGGT
>CAZIKZ010000277.1:0-6091 GCA_964539845.1 uncultured Hyphomicrobiales bacterium | reverse complement strand
GCACGGCAGGCGCGCAAGGCTGGCTATCGCACGCCGGACACGCAAGCGGTCATGGATTCGAAGCCGGCACCACTCGACAAGCCGACCGACGGGGTAGACCCGCGCGGACTGATGCAGAAGCTCGGCCGCGCACTCCCGCCGGACGTGCGCATCGTCACCGGTGTCGGGCATTATCTCGGCTTCGTTGTGATGTATCTGCCGCTGCCGCGGCAGGCGGAGCAAATCATCACCTATCAGTTCGGCTCGATCGGACAGGCCCTGATCCAGGCCGTGGGCGCCGCCGCCGCAAAAGACGGCCGGCCAACCGTTCTGATCGAAGGCGACGGCAGCCTGATGGTGCATGTGCAGGAACTGGAAACGGCGCAGCGCGAGGGCCTCTCGCTTACGGTCGTCGTGATGAATGACAACGCCTTCGGCGCCGAGGTCCACAAGCTTCGCGCCAAAGGCTTCGAGCCTTCATTGGCAAAGTGGTCCAACCCGGATTTCGTCGCGCTGGTCCGCAGCTTCGGCGGAGACGGCGTGGAACTGACAGCGGAGGACGACATCGGCGCCGCGCTGAACACCGGCATCGCCAAGGGCGGCGTGTTTGTGATCGATGCGCGCCTGTCGCCAAGCACCGTCAGCGATACCTATCGCAAGCTGCATTTCGGGCTCGACAACCGCGCTCCCTTGTTGCGTCCGTCATGAGGTGGGAAGGCGACATCGTCGTTCCCGGCCGGCCGAATGACGTGATCGCAGCCTTCACCGACGTCGAGCGCATGGCGCAATACATGCCTGGCGCGTCAATCGAAGGACGCGGAGAAGACGGCAGCTATCTCGGTGCCATCACCGTTACCTTCGGACCGAAGCGTCTCGTCTTTCGGGGCAAGATGACGTCGGAGACCGACACCGCGACAATGTCCGGCGCACTCCAGGGGCAAGGCTCGTCGGATCAACGCGCCGCGCGCTTCAAGGTCCGCGTCACCTATGCTCTGCAGGATGCCGGCTCCGCGGCAGCAGTGCCGTCCACGCGCGTCACCATTGTCTCGATCGCGGAGTTGCAGGGCGTGCTGGAAGACTTCGCACGCACCGGCGGGCCGGCTGTCGCCAAAGTCATCCTCGACGAATTCGCGGCGCGCTTCACGGCAGGCATGGCGGCGAGCCAGTCTCCCTCCGCCGAGACGCCGGCCCAGTCGAAAGCGCTCTCAGGACCCGCGCTGATGCTGCGTGTGGCTCAGGCGATGATCGCGCAGGCATTCGGACGCCTGCGCAACATATTCGGGTTGCGCTGATTAGAGTCTTTGCATCGACGCGTTTTCTTCACGCGACCCGGTGCGACGTCGCTCGAAAACGCTCTATTACTCGACCTTGATCTTGACCTGCTTCAGATAATTCGCCCAGCGGTCGGTGTCTGCCTTCAGGCGCGCGCTGGCCTCAGACGGACTCGTGGCCACGACGGTCTCTGCGGTCTTGGCAAGCTTGTCGACGATGTCCTGCGCCTTCAGCGCCTTGGTCAACTCAGCACTGAGCCTGTCGGCGATCGGCTTTGGCGTTCCGGGCGGCGCGAAAAAGCCGGACCAGGTCACAACCACGATCTCGGGATAAGTCTCCGCAATCGCCTGCACGTCCGGCAATTGCTTGAAGCGATCCTTGCCGGAGACGCCGATGACCCGGATCGAACCGGAGCCGGCATGCGGCAGGATCGATGTGATCGTCGCGAGCACGACATTGATATGTCCGCCCACGAGGTCGGTCATCGCCGGTGCGACGCCCTTGTACGGCACATGCTGCATCTGCACGCCGCCGAGGCGGTTCAGCATCTCGCCTATGATCTGCTGCGGAGCGCCGGACGTTCCGAATGTAACCTTGCCGGGATTGGCCTTCGCGTAAGCGATCAGTTCCGGAATGGTCTTGGCCGGCACCGAATTGTGCACCGCGACCCCGACCACCGTTTCGGTCGACAGCGTCAGCGGCGTCGCCGCAGCGGGGTCGAATCCGACATTGGGATAAAGGAACGGATTGAGCGTCATCACGCCATCCGTGGTCAGCACAATCGTCTGCCCATCGGGGGCCGCACGCAACGCCTGCCCTGTGCCAAGATTGCCGCCGCCACCGGGTCTGTTCTCGACCACCACCGGCTGGCCGAGCACAGGCTGGATTTTCTGTTGCACCATACGCGCGAGTGAATCGATCTGCCCACCCGGCGGATAGGGTACGATCAACGTCACCGGCCCATTCGGATAGGACTGTGCATGCGCGCAAGGTGCGACCGACACCACAAACGCAATCATCAATGCGGACAGACTGGTTTTCACGTCATTTCCTCCCCGGGGAAGATGCCGACTGCGCCAGGTAATTGACGGCGGCACTCGTCTCTTGTTGTGTTGATCTCTCAGGATGCACGAAAGCTTAGCGATCCCGCAGGCTTGAAACAGTATGGCCGTTCCAGCGAGGCAAATATCACTATGCTGATATGTCGGACTCGGTGCGCCGATAGAGGTGAATGGTGAGCGTACGCAAGCAGGTTTCCTATATCGGCGGCTATATCGATCCGGGCTTCGACCGCACGATCGAGGCCTGCACCGATCTGTCCCTGATCCGGATCGACAAGTCGCAGCCGTTCGTTGCGTTGCATGAAACGCTTGCCGCATCGCACGCGATCCAAATCGACTCCGCGCGCCTCGATATCCCCGAGCATCTGCGCATCGGACGCGACTTCCTCGCGCAATGTCCGCGAATCCTTGTGGTCTCGGCAAGCGGCGCTGGCTTCGATGCGATCGATGTCGCGGCCTGCACCGAGGCTGGGGTGATTGCGGTCAATCAGACTGGCGGCAACCGCGAAGCGGTCGGCGAGCACACGCTCGGCCTGATGCTGTCTTTGACCAAGCGTATCGGCGAGACCGACAAGGCACTCCGTACCGGCGAAGTCGTCGATCGTATCGCGTATATGGGTGACGATCTCTATGGCAGGACCGTGGGCATCGTGGGTTTCGGCAACACCGGCACGCGCGTGGCAGAACTCTGCAGCGGTCTGTTCGCGATGACTGTTCTTGCCTACGACCCTTATGTCGGTGCGAACGCGATCACCGCGCGCGGCGCGCGAAAAGTGGAGCTTGCGGAGCTGTTGCAGACGTCCGATTTCGTTTCGCTGCATTGCCCGCTTACCGCGGAAACCACGCGCATGATCGGCCAGCGCGAATATGCGATGATGAAGAAAGGCGCATTCTTTGTCACTGCGGCCCGCGGCGGCATTCATGACGAGGCGGCGCTTTTCGATGCACTTAAATCGGGCCACCTGGCGGGTGCGGGCGTCGATGTGTGGGAACAGGAGCCGCCGCCGGCGGATCACCCGTTGCTCTCATTGTCGAATGTGATCGCCAGCCCGCACACCGCTGGCGTAACGCATGCGGCACGCCGGCGGCTCGCGCTGATGGCCGCGGAACAGCTCATCGACATTCTGCGCGGAGGCCAGCCGCAGCGCATGCTCAATCCCGAAGCGCTGCCGCGATTCCGTGCTCGCTTCGACGAGGCGCTCGGGAATGCGTGACACGACAAGCAATCCGGCCGCGGCCCAGCCTCCGGCGCTGACACGCCAACTGCGCGACATTCTCTCGCTCGAAGACCTCGAACCCGCCGCGGAACGCTACCTGCCGCACTGTATCTTCAGCTTCATTTCCGGCGGCGTTGAAACAAACGCATCGCGGCATGAGAATCGCGCTGCTTTTCAGGATTACGACTTCCATCCACGTGTCCTGATCGACGTATCGGCACGCACCACTGCAAAGTCGCTGTTCGGAGACACCTACAGCGCGCCCTTCGGGGTCGCGCCAATGGGCGGCTGCGGGCTTGCCGGCTACCGCGGCGATCTCGCGCTTGCATCCGCCACGGCCGCGGAGAATGTGCCGTTCATCCTGAGCGGTGCCTCGCTTGTGCGAATGGAAGATGTGGCGAAGACCAATCCGCACGCCTGGTTCCAGGCCTATCTGCCGGTCGAACGCAGCGCCATCGGCGCGCTGATCGACCGCGTCGCCGCCGCCGGATACCGGCATCTCGTTGTCACAGCCGACGTCCCGGTCAGCGGCAATCGCGAGAACCTCGTACGTGCGGGCTATACCGCCCCGCTGCGTCCGAGTTTAAAGCTCGCAATCGATGCGGCAGTCCATCCGCGCTGGCTATTCGGCACCGCGCTCCGAACGCTGCGCTATCACGGCGTACCCTACTACGAGAATACGGGAGCCGAACGGGGCGTTGCTGTGTTCTCCAATGCCGCCATTCGCACGCATCTGCGCGACGCCCTGTCGTGGCGCGAACTCGAATGGATCCGCGAACGCTGGCAAGGCAAGTTGATCATCAAAGGCATCCTCTCGCCCTCGGATGCGGAAACGGCCCGCCGGATCGGATGCGATGGTGTGATCGTGTCAAACCACGGCGGCCGGCAACTCGACGGCGCAGCAGCCCCGTTGCGAGTCCTGCCCCGCATCGCCGAGATCGCGCAAGGCATGGCCGTGATGATGGACAGCGGAATCCGCCGCGGAACCGACGTGGTCAAGGCGCTCGCACTGGGCGCGGATTTTGTCTTTGCAGGCCGGCCTTTCCTCTACGCAGCGGCGATCGGGCAAGAGGCCGGCGTCCGACGGGCGATCGATCTGCTGCGCAACGAAGTTCATCGCGACCTCGCCTTTCTCGGCTCTCGCGATCCATCGGACCTGCACGAGCGGGTGATGCGAATCTCGCGCTAAACGACGGTTACAATCGCATTGCAGACTGGAGAGACTGATGAAGGCCGGCATTGCGTCACCGAACGGCATCGTTATTCAAGATGTGCCAGATCCATTGCCGGGGCCGAATGACCTCCTCGTCAGAGTGAAAGCGGCCGCACTGAACCGCGCCGATCTTGCGAGCGCCAAGGCAGGCGACGGCGGTGACGGGAAGCCGATCGGCATCGAATTTTCCGGTGAGGTGATCGGCGTCGGCAATGCAGTCGATGACTTCAAGCCTGGCGACCGCATCATGTGCCACGCCACCGGCAGCCACGCCGAACTCGCGCTGTGCGACCGCCACCGCGCCCTCAAAATTCCGGATGGCATGACGTTTGAGCAGGCGGCGACCCTTCCGGTCGGGCTCAACACGTTGCACAACGCGCTGGTGACGGCGGGCCGGCTCACCTCAGGCGAAAATGTGCTGGTGCAGGGTGCAAGCTCCGGCGTCGGCATCATCGGCCTGCAGATGGCAAAACTGCTTGGCGCGAAGTTTGTGGTTGGCACCTCCACCAATGACGCACGGCGTGCGCGGCTGAAGGAATTCGGCGCGGACCTCGCCCTCAACACCGCCGACCCGAATTGGCCAAAGCAGGTTCTAGGGGCCACCGGCGGTCAAGGCATCGATGTGACAGTCGACATGCTGTCGGGGCCAACCGTGAACCAGACCATGCGCTGTACCGCGCTCAAGGGCCGCATCGTCAATATCGGACGGCTTGCCGGCATGGCCGCGGAGTTCGATTTCGATATCCATGCGCGCCGGCGCATCGACTATATCGGCGTGACCTTCCGCACCCGCAGTATCGAAGAAATCCATGACATCATGATCAAGATGCGCGAAGGCATGTGGGATCACGTAGTGGCCGGCCGTATCCATGTGCCGATCGACAAGACCTTTCCGCTGGCACACGTCCGAGACGCGCACGCCTACATGCGTACGAACCAACACTTCGGAAAGGTGCTGCTGATTCCGTAGCAGCGCCGTGGGTAACGTTAATGCACGCCGGCGTTGGAACCGCTCGCTTCCAGTCAGTATGAACGGGATCGTTCAATTGGATGCCGAACGCCTATCCATGACACCGCCGCTCAATCCGTCTCCACTGCAAGCGTCCGTCGAGCAGGCGACGTTTTACTGCGTCGATTACGGAAGCGGCACGCAAGCAAACCCGTTCTGGCTGACCGATGTCTCGGCACGCGGCGCAAGACTGATGGGCCGGACCGTCTCGGACATGCCGGATACGTTCCTCCTCCGCGTCAACGGCCACGAGAATGGTCTCTGGCAATGTCAGGTGGTCTGGCGCTCGGACACCGAAATCGGAATTGCGATCGCACATCCTGACCAGCGCATGGACTAG
>CAZIKZ010000276.1:0-6116 GCA_964539845.1 uncultured Hyphomicrobiales bacterium | reverse complement strand
GGCCTGGATCACGTCGCAATCGATGGTGATCTGGCGTTCGCCGAGCGCGACGAGATCGACCACGGTGCGCAGCGAGCGTCCGATCAGCCGCTGGATTTCCACCGTGCGTCCGCCCTGTTTGCCCGCCGCAGCTTCGCGGCGCGTACGCTCGGACGTTGCGCGCGGCAGCATCCCGTATTCCGCGGTGACCCAGCCGCCGCCGTGACCGTTGAGCCACCGCGGAAGCCGGTCCTCCAGCGTCGCCGTCACCAGCACGTGGGTGTCGCCGAACTTCACGAAGCATGAGCCTTCGGCATATTTGACTACGCTTCGCTCAAGCGAAACGGCGCGCATTTCATCGGGTGCCCGGCGGCTTGGCCGCATCGTGAAGTCCTTCTCGTAATTGCAACTTGGCTCCAGCGCTTTTAGGAGGCACCGTCGCGGCCGACAAGCACGGATTCGTCAAAGGGCGGCTCCGGGAGGAATTAGGTCTTGCTCGACAATCTGATGCGGCCGATCCGCGCTTTCCGCCCGGCCTATCTGCCGCTTGTGATGGTCTATTTTGCCTATGGCGCGCTCGGCCTGATCGACGTTACGCGCGATTTCTGGATCAAGGAGCAGCTGAAGCTAACGCCCTCCGACCTCGCCAGCATCGGCGTATGGCTGACGCTGCCCTGGACCATCAAGATGGTGTTCGGCGAACTGGTCGACTGCGTGCCGATCTTCGGTTCGCAGCGGCGCGTCTACATCACCATCGGCGCGCTGTTTACCGCCAGCGGTCTTGTCACGCTGGCCGGCGCGGCCGGCGGGTGGCTGACCTTCCTGAGGCCGGATCAGCTTTATGTGCTCGGTGCGCTCCTCATCGTTCTGGGTACGGTGATCCAGGACGTGGTTGCGGATGCCATGTCGACCGAAGTGGTCAGCCGCGTCGATGCCACCGGCGCACCGAAGCCCGAGCACGAGGTCAGGGCCGAACTCGGCATGGTGCAGGTCATCGGACGACTGTCGTTGTCGGCCGGTATCGTGGCTGTCGCAGGGCTGTCCGGCATTCTGGCGGGGATTTTCGACCGGGAGACGGTTTTCCTGCTGGGGCTCGTGATCCCGGTGGTTTCGCTCACCGGCATGTTCATGATTGAAAAGGAAGCGAGCGAGCCGCGCGCGATTGACTGGCGCATCCTCGGCGGCGGCATCGCTTTTGGCGCCGTCGTGCTGCTGCTGGCACTCGGAGGCATCCCGTTTGCGCAGGAGGTGATCTTCGTCATCTCGATGATTGTGATCTGCACGATGCTGGTGTTCGTCACGCGCGAACTCGATCACAAGTCGCGGCTGGCGATCCTGTTCACCAGCATCATTATCTTTGCGTTTCGTGCGACGCCCGCGGTTGGCGACGGCTATTTCTGGTGGACGCTGGATATCCTGAAATTCGATGAGCAGTTTTACGGCGCGCTGCGGCAGACCGGCGCGGTGCTGGCGATCCTCGGCATGTGGCTGTTTGCCAAACAGCTCACCGAATATTCGGTGACCAGGACGCTGTTCTGGCTCGCGGTCATCGGCACTCTGTTGTCGATGCCGAGCATCGGGCTCTATTACGGTCTGGCCGACTGGACTGAGCGGGTGTTCGGGTTCGGCGCGCGTTCAATCGCGATCATCGACACCGCGGCGGCGTCGCCTTTTGCGCAGCTCTCGATGATCCCTCTGCTGACGCTGATCGCCTTCTATGCGCCGCCCGGCCATCGTGCGACCTGGTTCGCGCTGATGGCGTCGCTGATGAATCTCGCGCTGGTTGCGGGTCAACTGCAGACGAAATACCTGAATCAGCTCTATCCGGTGCTGCGTGGCGATTATGGGGAACTGGGCGGATTGCTGATTGTGGCGACCATCGTCTCGTTTGTGCTGCCGATCGGGGTGATTTTGCTGCTGGGCCGGAAGGTTTGAGCTCCACGGCGCTTACCCGTATAAGTCGCCCCACTTCGCTCGGTTGAAGGAGTCCATGCATTGGCGTCACACGACATCCCGGTCGGTGCGACCCAGATCTCGCTTGCCGATCTGAACGAGCGGTCGCGCGACATATTCCGCCAGATCGTCGAAAGCTATCTTGCAACCGGCGAGCCGGTCGGCTCGCGCAATATTTCGCGCCTGCTGCAGGTGTCGCTGTCGCCGGCCTCGGTGCGCAATGTGATGTCCGATCTCGAGCAGCTCGGACTGATCTACGCGCCGCATACCTCGGCCGGGCGGCTGCCGACGGAACTCGGGCTGCGTTTCTTTGTCGATGCGCTGATGCAGATCGGCGATCTCAACGAAGGCGACCGGCGCGCCATCGAAGCGCAGGTGGCCGGGCGTGGTCAGTCCTACGAGAATGTGCTGATGCAGGCGTCAGGCCTTCTCTCCGGCCTGACGCGGGCCGCAGGTGTCGTTCTGACCGCCAAGATCAATACGCACCTCAAGCATGTCGAGTTTGTGCGTCTGGAGCCGGAGCGTGCGCTGGTGGTGATGGTCGCCGAAGACGGCCAGGTCGAGAACCGCATTCTCAACGTACCCCCCGGTCTGCCGACATCGTCATTGATCGAGGCTTCGAACTTTCTCAATTCGCGCATCCGCGGCAAGACGCTGGCGGAAGTCCGGATCGAACTCGAAGCGGCGCTGGAAGCGGGTCGCGCCGAACTCGATCAACTCACTCAGAAAATTGTGGCAGCGGGTTTTGCGAGCTGGTCGGGCGGCGACAACGACGATCGCAAACTGATCGTGCGCGGGCAGTCGCATCTGCTCGAGGATCTGAAGGCACTCGACGATCTTGAGCGGGTGCGGCTCCTGTTCGACGATCTGGAGACCCGGCGCGGGGTCATCGACCTGCTGGGCCGCGCGGAGCGCGCGGATGGCGTGCGGATCTTCATCGGGTCGGAGAACAAGCTGTTCTCGCTATCCGGATCCTCGACCATCGTCGCGCCTTATCGGGACTCGGCCGGCCGGATCGTGGGCGTGCTGGGCGTGATCGGCCCGACCCGGTTGAATTACGCGCGGGTGATCCCGATGGTTGACTATACCGCGAAGGTGGTGTCGCGAATTCTCTCAGGAACTTGATTTTTACCGCCCGAGTTCTGATATGGCGGTGTAAATCCCACCGTCACCGGACGCACCGCGATGAACGATACGCCACGGCCTGACGCATCAGCGCCTGAAACCTCCCCAGAGCCCAAAGTTTCCAAGCCATACGTCGACCCGTCGTTTTTGGTCGATGAGGCCGCGGAGTTGAAGGACCGGCTGCTGCGCACGCTGGCCGACATGGAAAACCTGCGAAAACGCACCGAGCGCGAGGTCGCCGACGCGCGTCAATATGGCATCGCGTCCTTCGCGCGCGAGATTCTCGGCGTGGCCGATAATTTCCGCCGTGCGCTCGATGCGGTCGGACCCGAGCTTCGTGCCAGCACGGACTCCGCGGTGACGTCCTTTATCGAGGGCGTCGAACTGACCGAGAAAGAGTTGCTCAGGGCGCTCGAGAAAAACGGCATCCGCAAGATCGAGCCGCTCGGCGAGAAGTTCGACCCAAATCTGCATCAGGCGATGTATGAGGTGCCCGATCCGTCGGTCCCGTCGGGCAGTGTCGTGCAGGTGATCCAGCCCGGCTATGTCATCAGCGATCGCATCTTGCGTCCGGCGATGGTGGCGGTTGCCAAGGGCGGCCCGAAAATGGCGGCGTCCGTCGCAAACGACAACGCCGGTGGGGAATAGCGCCGCGCCGTCGCTACGGTCAGTCCGAATTCATCATTCCCGCGCGTTGATGCCGTCGCGAACGCGACGGAAGCGCGTGAAATTGTCGGACCAGCTCGCCTTCGGCGAAATGCCGACCAGACGCAGGAAGCCGCCGCCGCCGAAGCGCATCCACTGCACAATCACGACGTCGGTATTGTCGTTGGCGGATTGGCCTTCCAGCCGGATTTCGTGAGCCGGTTGTCCGCCGATTCGCATCGTTTCCTGCGACAGCACGCGCAGATTGTTGAAGCCTTGGATGCTGCGCAGGACATTCTGAGCGAAGTTGGCGCGATCGTCCGCCTGGGCGGGCGCGCCGCCGCCGGCCGAAACCATCAGGACCGGTTCAGTGCTTGGAATTTCGCGAATGCCGGGATGCTCGGTGAGCATGATCGCGCGGCCGGGGGCAAGTAGCCGGACACCCTCGAAATTACCCCGTTCGGTCACGCGGAACGGCAGTTGGTCGAGAATTTCCTCGGGCGGGACCACGGCGCGCAAAGCCACGGTCCCGAGGGTCTTGCGGATGGCCTCCTCGGTATAGACCTCGCTTGCATCCTCGGGGATCTGTGCCGTTACGATGAACGAGAACGTGGTGTCGGCGTCGCGGTCGGTGATGTTACGGCGTGTGATCATCAGCCATTTGCGGAATTTCACGCCTTCGGCTTCCTGATCGCCGATCACGAGATGGGCCGCGCCGCTGTCGGTCAGCATCAGTTCGCGCTTGGCGTTGCTGACACCCGGAATGTTGATCGCGCCTGCGCTCATTGCCTTGAGGAAATGCTCATAGGCCGGGCCCGGGACCTGATTCAGAAGGATCGCAGCCTTGCGCTCCCGGTCTTCAAAGCCGGGAAAGGCTGTACTCGCGGTCATACCGGGCGGCGGGACCAGGCCGATATGCGAGCCAACCGGGAAGGTCGGGTCGGCGGCCTGGGCGGAGCCGCAGATCGCAAGGACCAATAGCAAAAGGGCCGTTCGCAGCGTCATCGGGCGTCTGGGGCTTTCTGGATTTTCGGTTTTGCGTTTCGCCGCGGAGCCGGGCATAGCCGGTGCCGGGCGACGGGGTCTTCACAATGTACCAGCAAATCCGGTCATTGAAAGGCGGGGCGGGCCAGGCATGATCGCGACCCTGATCACGATTCTCGATCTGTTCGGCGTCGCCGTGTTCGCCGTGACCGGCGCGCTGGTGGCCTCGCGCAAGCAGATGGACATCGTCGGCTTCGCGCTGCTCGCTACCGTGACGGGTATCGGCGGCGGCACCCTGCGCGACGTGATGCTCGGACTGACACCGGTGTTCTGGGTCCAGCAGCCCATCTATGCCGCGATCTGCATCGGGGTCGCAGGACTGGTGTTCTTCACGGCCCATATTCCGGAATCCCGTTACCGCCTTCTGCTTTGGCTCGATGCGCTTGGGCTATCGGTTTTCTGCGTGGTGGGCGCGGACAGGGCTTTGGACGCGGGGGCCGGCGCCTTCATCGCGATCGTTATGGGCGTCATCACCGCGACCTTCGGCGGCGTGGTCCGCGACGTCCTGGGCGGGGAAATCCCGGTGATTTCGCGCAAGGAAATCTATGTTACGGCCGCTGTTGCGGGGGCGGGGAGCTTCGTCGGCGGCACCCTGGCCGGACTTTCGCCATCCGCCGCGGCGCTCGGAGGCTTCGCGATCTGTCTCGTGATCCGTGGCCTCGCGCTTTATCTCGGCTGGTCTCTGCCGGTCTACCGGCCGCGTCCCGGACGGACGCCCGACGAAATCGACCGCCGTTAGGGAAACCGAAACCGAAACAGCGCAGCTTCCCCCGGCCGGGCGCGCGGCCGCAAACCCCCTGCGGATCAGGCGTTTTTCAGCCCAACTCCCGGCAGCGAAGTCCTTGCGGCCCAAAGGGCCCCTCCTATATGACCCATGACGCCGCAGGGCTGCGGCGCGATCATATTAGAGGGGGTCGGATACGGACGCGCGACGGGGCTGACCTGTCGAATCCAACGGTCCATCCGGGTGCCGGCTCAGGGCCCGGCCGATCTGCCTGAAAGAGAGGAAAGAACAATGTCAAAGGTCATCGGTATCGACCTCGGCACCACCAATTCGTGCGTCGCCGTGATGGAAGGAAAGACGCCGCGCGTTATCGAGAATGCCGAGGGCATGCGCACGACGCCTTCGATCGTCGCCTTCACGGACGACGGCGAACGGCTGGTCGGCCAGCCGGCGAAGCGCCAGGCGGTGACCAACCCGGAAAAGACCATCTTCGCGGTCAAGCGCCTGATCGGACGGCGCTACGACGACCCGACGGTGGAAAAGGACAAGAAACTTGTCCCGTACAAGATCACCAAAGCCTCGAACGGCGACGCATGGGTCGAAGTCGACGGCAAAAGCTATTCCCCCTCGCAGATTTCCGCCTTCA
>CAZIKZ010000275.1:0-6125 GCA_964539845.1 uncultured Hyphomicrobiales bacterium | reverse complement strand
CCGTGCGCGGCGACCTGATCCGCATCATCGAAGGACTGATGCGCCGCAAGGGCAAGTTCGACGCCATCATCGTGGAGACCACGGGGCTCGCCGATCCTGCGCCGGTGGCGCAGACCTTTTTCGTTGACGAGGAGGTCGGCAAGAAGACGCGGCTCGATGCGGTGGTGACGGTCGCCGATGCCAAATGGCTCAGGGATCGCCTCAAGGACGCGCCCGAAGTGAAGAACCAGATCGCCTTCGCAGACGTGATCCTGGTCAACAAGACCGATCTCGTCGATGAGGCCGATCTGCTGGAGGTTGAGGCCCGCATTCGCGGCATCAACCCCTATGCGAAGTTGCACCGGACAGAGCGCTCACAGATTGCGCTCGACGAGGTGCTGGATCGCAAGGCCTTCGACCTCGACCGCATTCTCGATATCGAACCTGATTTCCTTCACGGCGATGGCCACGATCATGGTCATCACCATGATCATGATCACGGTCACGATCATCACCATGGCCATCACCAGCCCGGTGTGAAGCATTATCACGACGAGGAGATGCAATCGATTTCGCTTGCGACCGACAAGCCGCTCAACCCGGACAAGTTCTTTCCGTGGATACAGGATCTTGTCGCGACCGACGGTCCCGCTATCCTGCGCTCCAAGGGCATCCTGTCGTTCAAGGACGATCCTGAGCGCTTCGTGTTTCAGGGCGTGCACATGATCCTCGATGGCGATCACCAGCGGCCGTGGAACGCGGATGAGAAGCGTCTGAGCCGTCTGGTCTTCATCGGCAGGCACCTGCCGGAGGAAAAGATCCGCAAGGGCTTTGCGGATTGTGTTGCCTGATCGCGCGTGCCTTTGATGTCTGACACGCGCCACAACACCCCATCCGTTGTCGATCGTACGCAACCGGTCGCCGCCGGTGGTGCCGTCATTGCGATTCATTTTGTCGGCGATACCGCTGCCTTCGTTCTGGCGGAGGAGGCCGTGACGCTGGTTGCGCCGGATGGTGCGAGCCGGAGGGTTCAGTTGCACGACGGCGGCATTCTCGCGTCGGCGGCTGACAGCACCCGCATCGTCACCGGCGGCGATGATGGCAAGGTGACGGAATTCGACCGCGCGGGTGTGACGCGCGAAGTCTTTGCCGATCCAAAGAAGAAGTGGATCGACCAGGTCGCGATTGGTCCCGATGGCGCGACCGCGTGGTCATCCGGCAAGACGGCTCAGACAGCCAATCGCAAGGGTGAGATGAAATCGCTCGATCTGCCCTCGGCGGCAGGTGGCCTTGTCTTCCTGCCCAAAGGTTTCCGCCTCGCGATCGCACATTACAACGGCGCTTCGCTCTGGTTCCCGAATGCGCAGGTGAAGCCCGAGGCCCTTGAATGGAAGGGCTCGCATCTCGGTGTCACCGTCAGTCCGGACGGCCGCTTCCTCGTCACCACCATGCAGGAGCCGATGCTGCATGGCTGGCGATTGGTCGACAGCAAGCATATGCGGATGTCCGGGTATGCCACGCGCGTGCGCTCGATGAGTTGGACCGCGGACGGCGCCTTTCTTGCGACCGGCGGCTCCGACCAACTCATCCTGTGGCCGTTTTCCGGCAAGGACGGGCCGATGGGTAAACAGCCGACGCTGCTGGCGCCGCATGCCAAGAAAGTTTCGGTGGTCGCATGCCACCCCAAGCAGCCGGTGGTGGCCGTTGGTTACGAGGACGGACTTGTGCTGCTGGTGCGGCTTGACGACGCTGCCGAAGTGCTGGTCCATTCGTCGGACCTCGACACTCCGGTCACCGCGCTGGCCTGGAGTGCGGACGGCCTGCGGCTCGCCTTTGCCTGTGAAGACCGGATTGCGGGTGTGGTAGACTTGGCCTGACGCAGTACACTCGGCCTGACGCAAATGTCGGAGGCGCCTGTCATGATTCAGCGAGTTCAGGCATTTCTGTTCGCTTTCGCAATCCTGTGTGGACTGACGATCCCGGCTCTGGCGTTGCCGAAGACGGTCATCATCCTGCGGCACGGCGAGAAGGAAAACGATTTTGCTCTGTGCAAGATCGGTGTCGACCGATCGCGGGGGCTGGCCGCGCAATATCTGGGGCAGGGTGCGAAGCAATCGTTGTTCGCCTTCGGTGATAAGCCCGCAGCGATATTCGCCATCACTCTGCATACGCTCGAACTTGCATCGCCCGCCGCTGCCACGTGGGAAATGCCGGTCACAACGTTCTCGGCCGTTCCGCTGCCCGGCATCGATCTGACGCCGCAACTCAATCTGCGCACCCAGCAAGCGGTCGGCGCGCTGATGGACGATCCGCGCTATGACGGCAAGACGGTCGTGATGGTGTGGGAGCATCATCACATCGCCGACAAAGCGCTGGAGCTGAAATTCCCGGACCAGAAGGTCACGCTGCGTCAGCTTCTGAATCTTGACAAGCTGCCGGACGTGCCGGACACCTGGCCGGGCCAGACCTACGACTATTTCTGGATCGTGGAGTTCGGAACGAGCGGGTCGCGTGTGCCCACGGCCTTCCGCATGATGCGGCAGCAATTCGCGACGCCCTTCGACAAGGTGCCGTCGAACGAATGGGGCAAGCGCGCCAAGCTTCCGCTCGGGAATAAGTGTTTGCCGTAGTCTCTTTTCCTCCCTCCTCCGCTTCTGAGGCGGCCGGCTCGTACTTTTGGAGCGGCGTCATTGCGAGTAGGGAAGCGACGAAGCAATCCAATTTACCCGCGATAGATGGATTGCTTCGCTTCGCTCGCAATGACGAGAATGCGACGTCGAAAGTTACCGCACCAGTACGTTCCGGAACTGCCAAGGATCGCTCGTGTCGATGTCCTCGGGAAAGAGTCCCGGCCGGCCTTCGAGCGGGGTCCAGTCGGTGTAATACCCCTTCACCGGACCGAGATACGGTAGCTGGATCTCGAGGCAGCGCTTGTAGTCCATCTCGTCGGTCTCGACGATGCCGGCTTCGGGATTTTCGAGCGCCCACACCATTCCGGCAAGTATTGCCGACGTCACCTGCAAGCCCGTCGCGCTCTGATAAGGCGCAAGTGCGCGCGTCTCTTCCAGCGAAAGCTGCGAACCGAACCAGTAGGCATTCTTGGCGTGGCCGTAGAGCAGCACGCCGAGTTCGTCGACGCCGTCGGTCAGTTCATCCTCGTCGAGCACGTGCCACTTGTCCTGCATCTTGCCGCCATTGCCAAACAGCTCGTGCCACGAGAGCACCGCATCGTCGGCAGGATGATAGGCATAGTGACAGGTCGGCCGGTACACCGCCTTGCCGTCTTCGAACACCGTGAAGAAGTCGGCGATCGAAATCGATTCGTTGTGCGTGACGAGAAAGCCGTATTGCGGTCCGGGCGTCGGGCACCAGGTGCGAACGCGCGTGTCGGCACCCGGCCGCATCAGATAAATCGCGGGGGCCGCCGGATCGGAATGCTGCCGCGCGAAATCGGGCATCCACTTTTCATGCGTGCCCCAGCCGAGTTCTGCCGGCTGCAGGCCTTCCGAAACAAAGCCTTCCACCGACCACGTGTTGAGGAACACGTTGCGCGGCTTCGGCGATTTGGTCCGTTGCGTGTCGCGTTCGGCGATGTGAATGCCTTTGACGCCCGTCTGGCGCAGCAGGCTCGCCCATTCCTCGCGCGTCGTCGGGTCGGGAACGTTGAGATTGAGGTCGCGCGCGAGATTGAGTGCCGCCTGCTTGACGAAGAAGGACACCATGCCCGGGTTTGCCCCGCAGGTGGACACCGCCGTCGGACCTCCCGGGTTTTTGCGCTTCGCGGCAAGCGTCAGCTCGCGCAAAGCATAGTTCGAGCGCTCGGCCGGGCCTTTCGTTTTGTCGAAATAGAATCCGAGCCACGGCTCGTTGACGGTGTCGATGTAGAGCGCGCCCAGCGAACGGCACAACTCCATGATGTCGACCGAACCTGTGTCGACCGAAAGATTGACGCAGAACGCACGGCCGCCGCCCTTGGTAAGGAGCGGCGTCAGCAAGTCCTTGTAGTTCTCCCGCGTCACATGCTGCTGGATCAGCGGGATGCCGCGCTCGTCCAGAATCCACTTGTTGAGGGGATCGGGATCGATGACCACCAGACGGGACTTGTCGTAGGTGAAATGCCGTTCGATCAGCGGCAGCATGCCGCGCCCGATCGAGCCGAAGCCGATCATGACAATGGGACCGTCGATGTTGCCGTATACGGGCCAGTCAGTCATCTCGCGTCACTCCAGTCAGTCCAAGAACTAAAAAGGGGAATGGGCGGATATCGCTATGTCTGCGATACCCGCATACAGCATGGCGCCGAAAAGTGTGAAGCGGTTTTCGGCTGACGCCATGCTGTACTTTCCAATTTGCCGATCACGGGTAAGCGTGATCGGTGTTGGATTGCGCAAACTCAGGCTGCGCGTGGCGTGCGGCTTTTGACCAAGCGCTCGGACGTGGCCGCGACCAGCGTGCCGGGTTCCGGCAAGCTTTCACGAGATGCGGGCGCGGGGCGGTCAGTCGCGCCGATCATACCGCTGGCCCCATCGAGCGCCCCGGCATGAAGTTCGAGCGCAAGTAGCCGGTCCTGCTGATAAGGACCGGGCATGCGCAGAAGACCGGTCTTCTCCGCCGAAAAGCCGAACTGGCCGTAATAGGGCGCATCGCCGACCAGCAGGATCGCGCCATGCCCGCGCATGCGGGCGGTCGCGATCGCCTGCTTCATCAGCTTGCCGCCGATGCCCTTGCTCCGGTGCTCTGGCGAGACGGCGAGCGGGCCAAGCAGCAACGCTGAATGACCGAGGCCGGCCGACACGTCCCACAGGCGCACCGAACCCACGATGCGCCCCTCGTCGGTCGCGACGAAGGACAGCCCGGCGGCCGGCAAGCGGTTCTCCCGCAGGCGCGCGGAGCACTTGGTGAAACGGGCCGGACCGTAGGCGCGGTCGAGCAAAAGCTCGCGCGCCGCCGCATCGTTTTTCCGCTCCTGGCGAATGGCAATCATGGCCAAACTCCCTTCCAAGGCTCCGCGCGCCGCGGAACCGCTTCAGTCCTGAATGCGAAGGGAAGGGGAGCCAGCTTAGCGCCGGCTCCCGGCGTTATCAGATGTGGCCCGATCGCGGAGCGATCAGATATGGATCGTCTTCAGCGGCGGGAAGCCGTTGAAGGCCACCGACGAGTAGGTCGACGTGTACGCGCCGGTGCCTTCGATCAGCAGCTTGTCACCGATCTCGAGCGAGACCGGCAGCAGGTAAGGCTGCTTTTCGTACAGCACGTCGGCCGAGTCGCAGGTCGGGCCTGCGAGGATACACGGCGCCATGTCGCCGTCCCGCGGCGTCTTGATCGGATACCGGATCGCCTCGTCCATCGTCTCGGCGAGACCGCCGAACTTGCCGATGTCGAGATAGACCCAGCGCACGTCGTCGTCCTCGCTCTTCTTCGACACGAGCACCACCTCGGCCTCGATCAGGCCGGCGTTGCCGACCATGCCGCGGCCCGGCTCGATGATGGTCTCCGGGATGCGGTTGCCGAAATGCTTGCGCAGCGCGCGGAAGATCGCCGAGCCGTAGGAGCGGACCGTCGGCACGTTCTTCAGATACTTGGTCGGGAAGCCGCCGCCGAGGTTGACCATCGACAGGTTGATCCCGCGCTCGCCGCACTCCTTGAACACGGCCGCTGCCTGCGCGAGGGCACGGTCCCAGGCATGCTGGTTGCGCTGCTGCGAACCGACATGGAACGAGATGCCGTAAGCGTTGAGGCCCAGCCGGTGAGCGTGCTCAAGCACGTCCGCGGCCATGGAAGGCTCGCAGCCGAACTTGCGCGACAGCGGCCATTCCGCGCCGGCGCCGTCGCACAGGATGCGGCAGAACACCTTCGCTTCGGGCGCCGCGCGGGCCACCTTCTCGACCTCGGGCTTGCAGTCGACCGCGAACAGGCGGACACCCAACGCGTAGGCGCGCACGATATCGCGCTCCTTCTTGATGGTGTTGCCATAGGAGATGCGGTCGGGCGTTGCGCCGGCAGCGAGCGCCATCTCGATCTCGGCGACCGATGCGGTGTCGAAGCAGGAGCCCATCGAGGCCAGAAGGCGCAGGACTTCCGGTGCCGGATTTGCCTTCACGGCATAGAACACACGGCTGTCCGGCAGCGCCTTGGAGAAGGCGTTG
>CAZIKZ010000274.1:0-6131 GCA_964539845.1 uncultured Hyphomicrobiales bacterium | reverse complement strand
GAGGGCTTCGACTTCTATTATGCCGATCAGTCCGCCCGCGATGCGCAGACGCGCACGCCGATCACCGACGGCCTCGGCAAGCCATGGACGTTCCGACAGAAGGATCTGTGGAGCTTCTGGCGCGAGCCGCATCACGAGCGGGTCGGCGGTGTCGAGCTGTCATCGCCGACGGCATGGGTGCCGGAGTCGAAGCCGATCTGGCTGACCGAGACCGGATGCCCGGCGGTCGACAAGAGCGCCAACCAGCCAAGCGTGTTTCCCGATCCGAAATCGGCCAACGGCGGGTATCCGTATTTTTCCAACGGCCGGCGCGACGACCTGATGCAGCGCCGCTATCTCGAAACGGTGTTGTCGGTCTTCGCTGCGGACAGTCTGCTCAACCCTGCGTCCTCTCTCTATGACGGGCGGATGGTCGAGCCGTCCGGCATCCATCTCTGGACCTGGGACGCGCGGCCTTATCCGGTGTTTCCGCAAGCGGCCGATGTGTGGAGCGACGGCGGGAATTGGGAAACCGGACATTGGCTGACCGGACGGCTCGGGGCATTGCCGATGGATGGCCTGATCGCTGCGATCCTGACCCATTCCGGCGCGGCGGATTGCGATGCGTCGGCGCTTGGGGAGGGGCCGGACGGCTATTCTATCGACCGGCCGATGAGTGCGCGCGCGGCGATCGAGCCGCTGGCGCAGGCCTTTGCGTTCGATGCATCGGAGCAGGGCGGACACCTCGTATTCCGTCCGCGCGGCGGCGCGCCCGTGATCGAACTGACAGACGATGATTGCGTGCTGCCGGATCGCGGTGCGCCGCTACGACTGACGCGCGCGCAGGAAACCGAATTGCCGCGCGAAATCTCGCTCGGCTTTTCAGATGGCCGCAACGATTATCGCCGCGGTGCGGCGTCGTCCCGGCGCCTCGTCGGTGCCTCGACGCGGCTTGCGCAAAGCGACGTTGCGATGGTGACGGGCGGTAAGGCCGCCGAGCGGCGCGCGGATATCTGGCTGCAGGATATCTGGGCCGGTCGCGAGAGCGCGGATTTTGCATTGCCGCCGAGCCTGCTCGCGCTCATGCCGGGCGATGTGATCGCACTCTCGGCGGAAGGGCGGCGGCGGATCGTCGAGATCCGCGATGTTGTCGACACGCAATCGCGCATGATGAAAGCGCGCGCGATCGATCCGGAAATCTTCAATGTGCCGCGCGAACCCGACGGCGATGCGGCGGTGCCGATACCGCCGCCGGTCGGGCCGGTCGCGGTGCGCCTTCTGAACCTGCCGGCACTCGACGCGGGCGAACCGGTGACGCTGACGCGCGCTGCGGTGTTCGCCGATCCCTGGCCGGGACCCATCGCCATCTGGCGCTCGCGCGACGGCGCATCCTATGAGCGCGCGGCCATGGCATTCGCGCCGGCCATTGTGGGTGAGACGCTGGATGCGTTGCCGAAAGGACCGGTCTTCTGTTTCGACGATGCAAATGCGTTCCGCGTGCAACTCTATGGCGGTGCGCTTGTATCCGTTTCGGATATCGCTCTCCTGGGCGGCGCGAATCTCGCAGCGCTGCAACGGCCGGACGGCGTCTGCGAAGTGATCCAGTTCGCGCATGCCGAACTGGTTGGCGATGGCATCTATGAATTGTCGCGGCTTCTGCGCGGGCAGGGCGGTACCGAATGGGCGATGGCTGATCCGTTGCCGGCCGGCGCAGGCTTCGTGCTGCTGGATGAGCATGTGGTGCCGGTGGCGCGTGGCCTCTCCATGCTCGGGCGGCCACTTTCGCTGCGGATCGTGGCGGCGGCGCGCGACCACGGCGATGCAGCTTCGGTCGCAGTCGAGGCCGAACCGCAGGACGTGGCGTTGCGCCCTCTTGCGCCGGTGCATCTGCGAGCCGTGCGGGACGAGTCCGGGATCGTGCTGTCCTGGATCCGCCGCACCCGTATCGACGGCGATTCCTGGGAGGTGGAGGATGTGCCGCTCGCGGAGGCGTCGGAGCGCTACGACATCGACATCCTCGATGGCGCGACGGTGAAGCGCGTGCTGCACGCCTCAACGCCGCAGGTCATCTACGCGTCCGCGGATGAGATCGCCGACTTCGGCGCCTCGCTGACAACGATCACGATCCGCGTCGTGCAGATGTCCGCGCTGGTCGGACGCGGTTATTCGGCGGAAGCCACGGTCGTCGTCGGCTGAAGGCCGCGCGGCAGCACCGACCAGGCACCCATCGCCTCGGGCGGCGCCGCTGCAATATCGCGGCCGATCGCGTTCCAGTCGATCTGCCGGGTTTGAGCGGCAACCGCATTCACCGCGGAGATGACCGGCAGAATGCCCCATTTGAGAAAATCGATATGGGTGCCGTCCTGCATGACGAGCCGGAACTTCCGCACGAACAGGAACGACACGTTGCGGATGCTCGCGATCGCGGGAAGCATGATCGAGAAGTCGGCATCGTGCGGGCTCGCCGGTTTGAATTTCACACGGAAATTGGTGAGGTGCAGCATGCCCAGCACTTTTCGCGGCGCGGACGCGCCGAGCACATAAGGCAGCGCGCCGGTGCCGCCGGCATCGGGATAAAGCGGCAACAGCGCATTGGCTCCGAAACTGCTCAGCAGCTTTTCGCCGGGGAGGAGTTCCTTTTGCATCAGCAACGCGGCGCTGACTTCGACCATCGCTTCAACCTGTCCTGATCGCGGCTTGTCTGCCGCGGCACCGCCATAACGGAAAATCGACATGAGCGATACCATCCACCTTGCCTTGCCCATGATCGCGGCGTCGCAGGCCCAGAAGCACGTCACGCACAACGAGGCGCTGCGGATGCTCGATACACTCGTGATGCTCGCGGTGAAGGATCGCGATCTGTCGGCGCCGCCCGGTTCGCCTGCGAACGGCGATCGCTATCTCGTGAAACCGGCCGGGACGGGGGCCTTCGCGGGCAGGGACAACCAGATCGCGCATTATCGCGACGGAACGTGGGTGTTCCATGAGCCGCAGACCGGATGGATTTGCTACGTCGAAGATGAAGGCGCGCCTTTCGTCTTCGACGGCAGCGATTGGAGCACGCTGCTCGGCCCAAACCCGCATTTGCAGAATGTGGCGCGGCTCGGGATCGGCACGACAGCGGATGCGGTCAATCCGCTCTCGGCCAGGCTCGGTAATGCGTTATGGAGTGCGCTCTATGACGGCGAAGGCGGCGATGGTTCGCTGCGCACCAAGTTCAACAAGGAGGCCGCCGCCGACGTTCTGTCGCTTCTGTTTCAGACCGATTATTCGGGGCGTGCCGAGATCGGGCTGGTTGGCGACGACAATCTGACGGTGAAGGTCAGTGCCGACGGGTCATCGTGGACGACAGCGCTTGTTGTTGACCGCGCGACCGGACAGGCCACCGTCGCCGGACATCCGACAGCGCCGCTCGGCATCGCAAGCAAGCACTATTCGGATTCCTACGCCGTGATGCGCGACCTCGCGGCGCCGCGCGCGCTGTTGCCCGGCATGAGACCGTCAGCCGCGCGGTCCGCGATGAGCGCGACGTTGACGGGGAGTGTGAAATGGACCGGTGGCGTGCTCGGACCGGACGGGAAGATCTACGGCATTCCCTATGACGCGACCGACATCCTGATCATCGATCCGGTCGCCGGCACGGCCACGCGTTCGGCGATGAGCGCAACGCTGACTGGGAGCGCCAAATGGACCGGCGGCGTGCTCGGGCCGGACGGGAAGATCTACGGCATTCCCTACGACGCGACGGACATCCTGGTCATCGATCCGGCGGCTGGCACCGCGACCCGCTCGGCGATGAGCGCGACGCTCACCGGCAGTGCCAAGTGGACCGGTGGTGTGCTTGGCGTGGACGGGAAGATCTACGGCATACCGCGCGGCAGCACCGATATCCTGATCATCGATCCGGCGGCCGGCACCGCCGCGCGCTTGGCGATGGGCGCGACACTGACCGGGACCACCAAGTGGATTGGCGGCGTGGCCGGTCCGGACGGAAAGCTTTATGCCATTCCGCACGACGCGGCAGACATTCTGATTATCGATCCTGTTGCCGGTACGGCGACCCGCTCGGCCATGGGGGCGACACTCTCCGGAAGCGGGAAATGGGCGGGCGGTGCGCTCGCGCCGGACGGAAAGATCTACGGCATTCCCTACGACGCGACGGATATCCTGATCATCGATCCGGCGGCTGGCACGGCATCGCGGTCATCGCTTGGTGCGACACTCACGGGCACCGTCAAATGGATCGGAGGTGTGCTTGCTCCGGACGGGAAAATCTACGGAATGCCCTGCAATGCGACGGACATCGTGATCATCGATCCAGTGGCCGGGACGGCGTCGCGCTCGGCGCTGGGTGCGACACTCAGCGGGGCCATCAAGTGGTTCGGCGGCGTCCTTGGTCCCGACGGAAAGATGTATGCACTACCGTTCGACAGCACCGACATTCTCGCGGCCGGAACCTTTCTTGCGAATTTCAGTGCGCCGCTTTTGCGCAGCGCCTATCTCAACAAGCTTTGAAGTGACCGGCAGCGACAAAGGTGGGGCTAGCTATTCGCTGGAACTGTCGCCCGGCCGATCCCGGTATAGGTGAAGCCGTATTTTGCGGCTTCTTCCGGCGGATAGATGTTGCGCAGATCGACCATCACCGGCGTTTTCATCGCGGACTTGATCGCGTCGAGATCGAGCGCGCGGAATTGCTCCCACTCGGTGACGATGACGATGATGTCGGCGCCAGTGGCGCAGTCATAAGCGCTGTCGGTGTAGGTGACGTTCTTCAACACCTCGCGGGCCTGCTGCATGCCCTCAGGGTCATACGCGCGAACCGTCGCGCCCATGTCCTGCAGTGCGGTGATGAGCGGGATCGACGGCGAGTCGCGCATGTCGTCGGTGCTCGGCTTGAAGGTCAGTCCGAGCACTGCGACGGTCTTGTCGCGCAGGCTTCCGCCGGCGGCGGCGAGGACTTTGCGCGCCATCGCGCGCTTGCGCTGGTCGTTGACCGCGACCACGGTTTCCACGATGCGCAGCGGCGCTTCGTAATCCTGTCCGGTCTTGATGAGCGCGACCGTGTCCTTCGGAAAGCATGAGCCGCCGAAGCCCGGGCCCGCATGCAGGAATTTCGATCCGATGCGATTGTCGAGACCGATGCCGCGCGCCACTTCCTGCACATTGGCGCCGACTTTTTCGGCAAGATCGGCCATCTCGTTGATGAAGGTGATCTTGGTCGCGAGAAACGCATTCGCGGCATACTTGATCAGTTCGGCGGTGCGGCGCTCGGTATACATGATCGGCGCGCGGTTCAGATAAAGCGGACGGTAAATCTCCGCCATCACCGCCTTCGCGCGCTCGTCCTGCGTTCCGATCACGATACGGTCGGGATGCTTGAAGTCGCGGATCGCGGCGCCCTCGCGCAGGAATTCCGGATTCGACACGACCGCGAAGTCCGCATCGGCGCGAGTCTGCCGCATCACGCGCTCGACCTCGTCGCCGGTGCCGACCGGTACGGTGGATTTGGTGATGACCGCGGTGAAGCCGTCGATCGCGTGCGCGATCTCGCGCGCGGCGTCATAGACATAAGTGAGGTCCGCGTGACCGTCGCCGCGCCGCGACGGCGTGCCGACTGCGATGAAGACCGCATCGGCCTGCGCGACCGGTTCGTTCGAATCGGTGGTGAACGACAACCGGCCCTGGCGCACGTTGTTGCTCACCAGTTCAGCCAGACCGGGCTCGTAGATCGGGATCTCGCCCTGCTTCAGGGCATCGATCTTGCGCGCATCCTTGTCGACACAAACCACATGGTGGCCGAAATCGGCGAAGCAGGCGCCCGAGACGAGGCCGACATAGCCGGAACCGATCATCGCAATGCGCATGCACCCCTCCGAAACGGCGGCTGCGGTTGCGCGCGCCGCGCCGGCGGCCCGCGGTGCCGCTCGACGCAAGCCCTGTAACGGCGGGGCGGCGCTTAGGCAAGCATGACCGGCGTCCGCTGCGCTGGCGCTCTCGCGAACATGCCATCCACCAACCCGGAACGACAGACACATGACAGACGGTGACAGCGGCGCGCCATTGCGCGCCTTTCTGATTCATGGGCTGGCCGGTGGCTGGCCCTTTTATTTTTCCGGCGGGCTCGATGTGCTGGCGCGCAAGCTCAAAGCCCA
>CAZIKZ010000273.1:0-6132 GCA_964539845.1 uncultured Hyphomicrobiales bacterium | reverse complement strand
ACAAGGCCGATCTTCTCGCCCTTGTGCAAAGCGGCCGACGCCTCGATGAACAGGATCTGATGGCCGTTCTGTTTGCTGATGTTGTCGATGCGGATCATGGGCCGGGGCGGGTCAAAAGGAAGCGGCCCGCTTACCCGATGTAGCCCGTCCGTGAAAGCGAAACTCTTGCCGCGCCGCTAAAATCCGAAAGCCTGCTGCGCGGGAGCCGGCGGCCCGGTGCGGATGCCTTCCAGCGCGAGCATACGCGCCTTGGTCGACGCCCCGCCGGGCGCCGAAAATCCCCCGATCTTGCCGCCTGCGGCCAGCACGCGGTGGCAGGGAATGATCAGCAGCACCGGATTCTGCGCCATCGCCTGCCCCACATCGCGTGCGGCTTCCGGCCCGGCGCCGAGCGCCTTCGCCAGAGCGCCATAGGTCGTGGTCTCTCCCCATTTCAGGCCGCGGACCGTCTCGTAAACCCGCGCGGCGAATGGCTCCTGCGGGCCGAGAGCGACACCGTAAGCAGTGAAATCGGTTTCCACGCCGTCGAAATAGCGCCGTGCCGCGACGACGGCCTCCGCGACCCGGGACGGAGGCTCGCCCGCCGTCGCATCGCGCAGCCGGCGCAGAATAGCCCGGGTTGCCTCGCCCGCGCTTTTCTCCGGCAGCCGGAAGCAGACAATGCCCGCATCGCTCCAGCCGATGGCACAGAAGCCCAACGCCGTTTCAAACACCTGGTAATGTTTCGCCGTCCGATCCATCCCGGGCCGCTCCGACTGCATCGCGACCAGATAAGCCGGCTTCGGCGCTGTCACCACCCGTTTCATGGCAACGGGGCGCGGGCACCGGCACGGCCACGAGGTCAGCGCAAGATCGACACCGCGTCAGAAGAGATCGAAATATTCCTTCTGCTCCCAGCGCGTGATCTCGGCGGAGTCGGTCTTCTCCTCGGTGCGATAGCGCGCGATCTCCGCGTCCTTGATCCGCGCGAAATAGTCGACGAAATCTTCGCCGAATGCGCTCCTGAAGCACGCATTTGCGCGCAGCGCACCAAGCGCCTCGCCGAGATCTTTCGGCATCATGTCGGCGTCCGTCTCATACGGCGTATCGGCGGACGGACCCGGATCGAGATTGCGCGCAACGCCATCGAGCCCGCTGGCGATCTGCGACGCAAGATACAGATAAGGATTGGCGGCCGGCTCGCCGATCCGGTTTTCCAGATGAGTGGCGGGATCGCCCGGCTGGCCGATCACGCGCACCATGACTCCACGATTATCCTGTCCCCAGATCACGCGGTCGGGCGCGAGCGCATAGGCGCGGTAGCGCTTGTAGCCATTCAGGGTCGGCGTGGCGAACGCCGCCGAGGCGCGCGCGTTCGCCAGAAGTCCGCCGAGCCAATGGTCTCCAAGCGGAGACAGCACTTTGGTCGCATCGCCCGAAACGAAGGCATTGGCCTTGCTCTTGCGGTCGATCAGCGACTGATGCAGATGCCAGCCGCTGGAGAATGCATTGGGCAAACCCGGCCGGCACATGAAGGTGCAGTGCAGACCGTGCCGGCGCGCGATCTGCTTCATCGCGCTGCGGAACAGAACCATCATGTCGGCCGATGCCATCCCGATCTCGGGCCGGAACGTGAACTCGCACTGGCTCGGCCCAAGCTCCACTTCGAGCGAGCGGAACGGCAACCCAAGCGCGGTGACCGCGCGCCAGAACGGCTCGAGGATCGGCTCGATCTGGTCGGAGCGCGCTTCGGTGAGAAGCTGGAAGCCCTGATGGATATAGCTGACGTCGATCGGCTCACCCGGCCAGGTCGCATCCCCCGGCGCAAGGCGCGGGTTCTCGACCCGATAGAGATGGAATTCGACCTCAAGCCCCGCCATCAGGTCGAAGCCTGCGTCGGACAACCGTGCGAGCTGATCCCGGCAAAGCTGACGCGTTGAGAACGGCACAGCCTTCCCGTTCGGGAAATAGATGTCGCACAGCACCCAGCCGGTATTCGGCGCCCACGGCAGGACACGGAAGGTCGACGGGTCGGCGATCATCAGAAAATCGGCCGCGCCCTGCATTTCCGGCATCGCAAAGCCGCCGCCCGGCGTGAACACCGGAAACACGGTGCGATGCGAGGTGTCTTTCGCGAGCAGCGTCGTTGTCATGCTGACGCCACTTCGCATCAGCTTCGCGGCGTCCGCGGCGGCTATGGTCTTGCCGCGCAGCACGCCGTGTTGATCCGGAAACGAGAAGCGCACGAGTTCGAGCCCGCGGTCCTCGATCTCTTTCTCGACACTTGCGGCAAGCCGGAATTGCTCATCGCTCCACAGATTGTGGCGTTCGACGAAACTGAGGGATGCGCGATCGCGGGACGACATCATTGCTTCAACTTTCCTGCCTCCCCTGAGACGGGAAGGCCGACTGCCGAAGCATAGCGAAGGCAGCCGGGTGCGGGTCAAGTGAGAGAATAAGGGAAATATCCCTCCCCGGCACGCGTCGCATGCCGGCCCTCACCGTTCAGACGAGGGAAGAAGCAAGATCAATTCCCGTTCGCCCAGCTCTTGGTCTTGCGGCGATGCTGGTGCGCGTTCTCGTAATAATCACGCCAGCCGGATGCAGGTCCGACGCCATCGACGCAAACCGGCCCCGTGATCGCAGGCGCATCCTTGTCGTCCAGGACCATCAGCGTACGCTCGCCCTTGCTGGCCTGTTCGATCGCAGCACGGAGAAGCCGCCGATAGGCGGTGATCGCCTTGTCGGACTGACCGAGATGTTCTTTCGTGCGGTCCTGTACGGCGCCCATCGACTCGCAAGCCCATTGATCGTGAATGTTGATGTCCGCGCCCATACCCGTAAAGGTATCGTGCGCCTGCTCGTGCGGATCGAAGCCGTAATCGTTGTGCTTGTTCTTGCGCGGCACGTAATTCGGCAGCTCGTACAGTTCGAGCCGCTGACGGCGCATCTCTTCCTTGTCGACCTTCGAGCCGAAGCTCGTGAAGATGCAATACCAGTAATGCGTCTTCTCATCGATGGGGACGTGCCATTGCGAGATGGTCATCTCCTGGCTCATTGGAATCATGAACGCATTGGGGAACACCAGATTGGTGATCCGCACATGCATCGACGTGTCGCTGATCTGGCGCAGCGTCGAGAGTTGCAGGCCGAAATCGGTCTGCTCCACTTCGATGCGCGGACGCGGGAAGTCGCGCATGATCTTGGTCATCGGCATGTCCGCATCCGACGTCGAGTCACGGAACATCTTGCCGTAGGACTTCGAAGTGTCTTCGTCCTCGAAGAAGCGGTGCAGCCACGACGTATGCGCGGGGTCGATGCCGACCTCGAGCGATTGCAGCCAGTTGCACTCGATCAGCCCCTTGAACGCGAAGGTGTATTCGTCCGGCGCAACGAAGCAGTCGAATTCCGGGAATGCCGGCGGTTCGCCGGGACCCATATAGGTGAACAGGATGCCGCTCTTCTCCACCACCGGATAGGATTTCTGGCGGATATTGGCGCAGAGGTTGGAGCCCTCCGGCTCGGCCGGCGTCTCCAGGCATTTGCCGTCAACGTCGAATTTCCAGCCATGGAACGGGCAGCGAATTCCATCCGCTTCCAGCCGCCCGAAGGCGAGGTCGGTGCCGCGATGCGGGCAGCCGCGCGCGATCAGGCCGTAACGCCCCTGCCCGTCCTTGAAGATCACCAGGTCCTCACCCATCAGCCTCACCGGCTTGATCGGGCGATTGGTGGCCAATTCCTCCACCAGCGCCGCGGGCTGCCAGTAGCGCCGCAGAAGGTTACCGGCCTTGGTCCCCGGGTTGGTGCGAGTGATGAGTTCGTTCTGTTCCGCGCTCAACATGAGGAGCGTCTCCTGAAGGGGCTGGTCTGAACCGGTGGAGCCTATTATGTTCGTAGACCGAACATAGGTTCGAATTACACCAGACTGAAAGTCCGAGAGCAAGCGTCAAGGTCGGGCAGACCCCGGAACATTTCCGCTGAGAGCAATTTCGAATGCCGCGCATCAAACGATCGGACGCCGAGGAGCGCCTTGCTGAAAAGGCCGGGCCGGAATTTCTGGAAGCGCTGGCCCGGGGCTTGAGGATCATCCGGACATTCGGCCAGGATCGCCGGCAGCTTTCGCTGAGCGACATTGCGCGACTGGTCGACCTTCCGCGCGCGTCCGTCCGGCGGACCCTGCACACGCTCATCCACCTCGGATTTGCCGAAACCGACGGCCGCATGTTCCGGCTGACGCCGCGTGTGCTGACACTTGCGAGCGCCTACCTGCTCTCCAACCCGATCTCGAACATTCTGCAGCCGGCGCTGGAACGTCTCAGCGCGGACATCAATGAAGCCTGTTCGGCCGCGGTGCCCGATGGCGACGACCTGGTCCTGATCGCGCATGCGTCTCCGCCGCGTGTCCTTCAGCTGAGCGGACAGATCGGCCTGCGTGTTCCGGCAATATCGAGTTCACTCGGCCGCGTCCTGCTCGCCAGCTTCGACGATGATCGGCTCGAACAATTTATGGCGCGCATTCAGCCGAAGACACTGACGCCGCAGACCCAACTCAAAAAGGATGTGTTGCGGCGCGCGATTCTGAAAACGCGAAGCGATGGCTATTCGCTTGTCGATCAGGAGGTGGAGGTCGGCTTCCGCTCGATCTCTGTTGCGTTGCGCCGGCTCGACGGCAACACGATCGGCGCACTGAATGTCGGGGTCCACAGCGAGCGCGGATCGCTCGACACCATGCGCAACGCGTACCTGCCGAAGCTGCGCGCGCTTGCGGACGAGATGAGGCAGCAACTGATCTGACGGTGTTGGGCGTCAAGCCCAGCCGGACGCCTTGCGCCGATGCATATAGGCACGCCGGAGCCCGTTCAGCCGGTCCTCCTCGGCACGCGCCTCCTTCATCGAAGCGGTGGCACAAACCCGATATTCCAGATCGACCGGGCGATGGACGATACGACGACGCGCGAAGATCGAGCGCAGGCCCGACGCCGCGGGCTGGATCAGGGTCGCGAGGCTTCCGGCGACATTTGCCGAGACCGCGAAGGCGACCTGCTCGCCGGTCGTGACATGCCGGACCTCGAACACGCCGGGCCCCGCAGGGGCATCGAGCGGCAGCCCGGAAAGCGGATGGGCGAAGGTTCTCCAGGTGGTCCAGGAAACGGTCATCAGACTCTTTCAGGCGGTTAACAATCGTTCAGGTGCCTCTTGCATGCAGCGCAACAAAACTCAAGCGGTTTCGTTCCGAAACCATTGAAATACCGGCATATTCTCGGAAAATTGATGCTTTGCGGAGAGCCGCTCAGCGCCCTGGGAGGACGAGGATCTTCGGCTTGGCCGGCAGCGTGGTCTTCGAGATCACCACCGACGGCGTGTCCGAAAACTCCACGTCGAACTTCTCGCGCATGCGATCGAGAAAGCGGTTGAGCGTGAACACACTGAAATAGTGCATCGGGATCATCAGGGGCGCCTTAAGGCCTTCCATCACTTCGACCATCCCGTCGAGGTCGAGCGTGTAGCTGCCATCCACCGGAACCAGCACCGCGTCGATCCGGCCGATATCGTTCATCTGCTGCTGGGTTAGCGTGTGATGCAGATGGCCAAGATGCGCGATGCACATGTTGGCGATCTCGAATACGAAGACCGAATTGCCGTGCCGTTCGGTGCCGCCGCCCCAGTCGCGGATATTGGTCGGCACGTTGCGCACCCGCACATCCTTCACCTGCACATCGTGGCGCATCGGCTTGCCACGCTCCTCCGCCCACCCGCGCAACACATGCGGGATGCCCG
This sequence comes from uncultured Hyphomicrobiales bacterium, assembly GCA_964539845.1. Taxonomy (GTDB): domain Bacteria; phylum Pseudomonadota; class Alphaproteobacteria; order Rhizobiales; family Xanthobacteraceae; genus Pseudorhodoplanes. Next base: position 375 of record CAZIKZ010000273.1, on the reverse strand, counting down.
CATCGGGGTTGTCGGTATAATGCGTGGAATGCGCGCGGTTCATCGTGACGATGTCGGGCAGCATCGGCGGGCGGACATAATCGTTGTAATCGGTGGCGATACGCACCACGCGCGGGCTTTCGATCAGAAAGGTCGAATGGCCGATATAGGTGATGCGCACCTGATCGGACTTGAGCTGTGCGACGCGGAACGCGGCGGGGATGATGCGCGGCCGGTCGGACGCGACCAGGCCCGGACAATTCTCCGACATTTCGGGCTTCGCAGCGGGCGCCTGTACGCGTTCGAACGTGGCGGCAGGGCCCGCGAGCCAAAACGCCGCAAGGGCCGCCACGCCCGATAAACCAGAGGATATCCGCATTACAGGCTCCCTCGCCC
>CAZIKZ010000272.1:268-6135 GCA_964539845.1 uncultured Hyphomicrobiales bacterium | reverse complement strand
GTGAAGCCGGGCAATGCGATGCCTGCCGGCAATATTCCGGTCGGAACGATCGTGCACAACATCGAGCTGAAGATCGGGAAGGGCGGGCAGATCGCGCGTTCGGCCGGGTCCTACGCTCAGATCGTTGGCCGCGACGGTGAATACGTCATCGTGCGTCTCAATTCGGGCGAACAGCGCCTGGTGCATGGCCGCTGCATGGCGACCATCGGTGCGGTCTCGAATCCGGACCACATGAACATCTCGATCGGCAAGGCCGGCCGTACGCGCTGGCTCGGCCGCCGGCCGCATAACCGCGGTGTCACGATGAACCCTGTCGATCACCCGCATGGCGGCGGCGAAGGCCGCACCTCGGGCGGCCGGCATCCGGTCTCCCCGTGGGGCTTCCCCACCAAGGGGAAGAAGACCCGCAAGAACAAGTCCACATCCAAGTTCATCATTTCGAGCCGCCACGCTCGGAAGAAGAAGAAGTAAGGAACGATCGTCATGGCGCGTTCGGTCTGGAAGGGTCCATTTGTCGACGGCTATCTGCTGAAGAAGGCAGAGAAGGCGCGCGGGTCGGGACGGCACGAGGTCATCAAGATCTGGAGCCGCCGCTCGACCATTCTGCCGCAATTCGTCGGCCTGACCTTCGGTGTCTATAACGGTCATAAGCACGTGCCGGTGCAGGTGTCCGAGGAAATGGTCGGTCACAAGTTCGGTGAGTTCTCGCCGAGCCGTACGTTTCACGGACATTCGTCCGACCGCAAGGCCAAGCGCGCGTAGGTCGCGTTAGAGATTTGAGAGGGTAAAGTCATGGGCAAACCCGCGCGCGAGCGTGTGCTCCCCGACAACGAGGCCAAGGCGATCGCCCGCAATATCCGGGTATCGCCCCAGAAGTTGAACCTTGTTGCGCAGCTGATCCGCGGCAAGAAGGTCGCGATTGCGCTGAATGACCTGCAGTTCTCGCGCAAGCGGATCGCGGTCGACGTGAAGAAGTGCCTGGAATCGGCGATCGCCAATGCCGAGAACAATCACGACCTCGACGTGGACGATCTGATTGTGTCGGAAGCCCATGTGGGCAAAGGCCTGGTGATGAAGCGCTGGGCATCGCGCGGCCGCGGTCGCTCGGGACGTATTTTGAAGCCGTTCTCGCATCTGACGATCGTCGTTCGTCAGGTCGAGCAGCAAGCGGCCTAAGGAGAGTTTGGGATGGGTCAGAAGATCAATCCGATCGGGTTTCGGCTCGGCATTAACCGGACTTGGGATTCGCGCTGGTACGCCGGCAAGAACGAGTACGGCACGCTGCTGCACGAGGACATGGCGATCCGCAAGGAGCTGATGAAGCAGCTCAAGCAGGCGGCTGTGGCCAAGATCGTGATCGAGCGCCCGCACAAGAAGTGCCGGGTGACGATCTATTCCGCGCGCCCTGGCGTTGTGATCGGCAAGAAGGGGTCCGACATCGAGAAGCTGCGCAAGTCGGTTGCGAAGCTCACGCAGTCGGACGTGGTCATCAACATCGTTGAAATCCGCAAGCCCGAACTCGAGGCACAGCTGGTCGCTGAGTCGATCGCCCAGCAGCTGGAGCGCCGCGTTGCATTCCGCCGTGCGATGAAGCGCGCGGTGCAGACCGCGATGCGCCTCGGCGCCGAAGGCATTCGCATCAACTGCTCGGGCCGTCTCGGCGGCGCCGAAATCGCGCGCCTTGAATGGTATCGCGAGGGGCGGGTGCCGCTGCACACGCTGCGCGCCGATGTCGATTACGGCGTTGCTACCGCTTTCACCACCTACGGCACCTGTGGCGTCAAGGTCTGGATCTTCAAGGGTGAGATTCTCGAGCACGACTCGATGGCTCAGGACAAGAAGATGAACGAGGCCGAGGCCGGTCGGCCGCGCCGCGAAATGACCGCGGGATAACGGATACACGTCATGCTGCAACCGAAGCGCACAAAATACCGCAAGGCCTTCAAGGGCCGAATTCACGGCGTCGCGACGTCCGGCAATGCGCTCGACTTCGGCCAGTTCGGCTTGAAGGCGTTGGCGCCGGAGCGCATCACCGCGCGCCAGATCGAAGCCGCACGTCGCGCGCTGACACGCCACATGAAGCGTGCCGGCCGTGTATGGATCCGGATCTTCCCGGACGTGCCGGTGTCGAAGAAGCCGATCGAGGTGCGTATGGGCAAGGGCAAGGGTACGCCGGAGCTTTGGGTCGCCCGCGTCAAGCCCGGCCGCATCATCTTCGAGATCGACGGCGTGCCGATCGAGCTTGCCAAGGAGGCGCTGCATCTGGCCGCCGCCAAGCTGCCGATCAAGACGCGCTTCATCCAGCGTATTGCGGAGTGACGACGATGAAGGCCGAAGACATCAAGGTCATGTCCGTCGATCAGATGGACGACGAGGTGCTTAAGCTGAAGAAGGAGCAGTTCAATCTGCGTTTTCAGCGCGCCACGGGTCAGCTCGAAAACACCTCGCGCGTGCGCCAGGTGCGTCGCGATATCGCGCGCCTGAAGACGGTCGCGCGCCAGAAGAAAGCCAAGTAAGGGGCCCATCATGCCGAAGCGTCAATTGCATGGCCTCGTGGTCAGCGACAAACAGGATAAGACGGTCGTCGTCAGCGTCGAGCGTCGCTTCACGCATCCGATTTTGAAGAAGACCATCCGGCGTACGACCAAGTTCCACGCCCATGACGAGACCAACGAATACTCGGTTGGCGACATGGTGTGGATCGAGGAACACAAGCCGATCTCCAAGTTGAAGCGCTGGGCCGTGGTCCAGGGCGAGAAGAAGAAAAAGGTGCTCTGAGCGCGAGCTCGCGCTCGAGCGACGGATAAAGGATTGGGTGCCCCATGATTCAGATGCAGACTAACCTGGACGTTGCCGACAATTCCGGCGCGCGCCGCGTCATGTGCATCAAGGTGCTGGGCGGTTCGAAGCGGAAATACGCCACCATCGGCGACGTTATCGTCGTTTCGGTGAAAGAGGCGATTCCGCGCGGACGCGTGAAGAAGGGTGAGGTGATGAAGGCCGTCATCGTGCGGATCTCCAAGGAGATCAAGCGCGCCGACGGCTCGGTCATCCGCTTCGATCGCAATGCCGCCGTGCTGATCAACAACCAGCAGGAGCCGGTCGGCACCCGTATCTTCGGGCCAGTGCCGCGCGAGCTTCGCGCCAAGAACCACATGAAGATCATTTCGCTCGCACCGGAGGTGCTGTGATGGCCGCTAAAATCCGTAAGGGCGACAAAGTTGTCGTGCTGGCCGGCCGTGACAAGGGCCGCAGCGGTGAAGTGATCGCCGTGCATCCGACTGAAGGGCGCGCGCTCGTGCGTGGCGTCAACATGGTCAAGCGCCATCAGCGCCAGACCCCGCAGCAGGAAGGCGGCATCATCTCGAAAGAGGCGAGCATCCACCTGTCGAATATCGCGGTTGCTGATCCGAAGGACGGCAAGCCGACCCGCGTCGGCTTCAAGATGATGAACGACGGCCGCAAAATTCGCGTCGCACGGCGTTCGGGAGTTGAGATCGATGGCTGATACCGAGAAGCCGAAGGCCGAAAAGGCCGCGAAGAAGGGTGCGCTGGCGGGGGGTTACATTCCGCGCCTGAAGACCCAGTTCGAGAAGGATATCCGCGCCAAGCTGACGAAGGATTTCGGTTACACGAATCCGATGCAGGTGCCGGTGATCACCAAGGTCGTGCTCAACATGGGCATCGGCGAGGGTGCGAGCGACCGCAAGAAGGTCGACAATGCTGCGGGCGACCTGAGCCTGATTGCCGGTCAGAAGGCGATCATCACCAAGTCGCGCAAGTCGATTGCGACCTTCAAGCTGCGTGACGGTCAGTCGATCGGCGCCAAGGTCACGCTGCGCAAGGCGCGGATGTACGACTTCATCGACCGGCTCGTGAATATCGCGCTCCCCCGCGTGCGCGACTTCCGCGGGTTGAACCCGAAGAGCTTCGACGGCATGGGCAATTATTCGCTCGGCCTGAAGGAGCACCTCGTGTTCCCGGAAATTGACTATGACAAGGCCCAGGAAACCTGGGGCATGGACATCACGATCTGCACGACGGCGCGCACCGACGATGAGGCGCGCGCGCTGCTCGCTGCGTTGAACTTCCCCTTCCGGCAGTGAGAGCTGAACCCTCTCAGACGCGGATAGTCAGGAGACTTTGATGGCGAAGAAGAGTTCGATCGAGAAGAACAAGCGGCGCCGCCGGATGGCGAAGTCGTTTGGCGGCCGGCGCGAGCGGCTGAAGGCGATCGTCACCGACAAGACCAAGCCGTTGGAAGAGCGCTTCCAGGCTTCGCTGAAGCTTGCCGAGTTGCCGCGCAATTCCGCGCCATCGCGCATCCGCAATCGCTGCGAGGTTACGGGCCGTCCGCGCGCCTATTACCGCAAGCACAAGCTGTCGCGTATCGCGCTGCGTGAACTCGGCAACAAGGGCCTGATTCCGGGCCTCGTGAAGTCGAGCTGGTGAGGAGGGGAAAGCCATGAACGATCCCGTGGGCGATCTCATCACTCGCATTCGCAATGCGCAGGAGCGTCACAAGCAGAAGGTCTCTTCGCCTGGCTCCAAGCTGCGCGAGCGCGTCCTGGAGGTGCTGAAGTCCGAAGGCTATATCCGTGGCTATTCGGCTGTGGCGCACAGTGACGGACGCAACGAGCTCGAAATCGAGCTGAAGTATTTCGACGGTACGCCGGTGATCCGCGAGATCGCGCGTGTGTCGAAGCCTGGCCGCCGCGTCTATGTGGCGGTGAAGAACCTGCCGCGTGTCAATAATGGCCTCGGCATTTCGATTCTTTCGACCCCGAAGGGTGTCATGGCGGATCACTCCGCTCGCGACGCCAATGTCGGCGGCGAATTGCTCTGTACGGTGTTCTGATGTCGCGCGTCGGCAAGAAACCGGTCTCCGTCCCGTCAGGCGTCACCGCCAACGTGTCGGGCAAGACCATCAGCGTAAAGGGCCCGAAAGGCACCCTCTCGCTCGCTGTCCACGATAGCGTCACTGTCGCGTTGGACAACGGATCGATCCAGGTCAATCCGAAGGACGAATCGAAGCAGGCGCGCGCGTTGTGGGGAACCACGCGTGCGAACCTGAACAACATCATGACCGGCGTGACCAAGGGCTTCGAGCGCAAGCTCGAAATCACCGGCGTCGGTTATCGTGCGGCGCTTCAGGGCAAGAACCTGCAGCTTGCGCTCGGTTACAGCCATGATGTGCTCTATCAGATCCCTGAGGGCATCGCGGTTACGACCCCGAAGCCGACCGAGATCCTGGTGTCGGGCATCGACAAGAAGAAAGTCGGGCAGGTTGCGGCGGAAATTCGCGCCTATCGGCCGCCGGAGCCCTACAAGGGCAAGGGTGTGAGATACGCCGACGAATTCATCTTCCGTAAGGAAGGCAAGAAGAAGTAAGCACGATGGCACACAAGAATCCCACAGAGCGCCGCAGGGCGCGGGTGCGCCGCTCCCTCAAGGCGGCTGCGAACGGCCGCTTGCGGCTTTCGGTGCACCGTTCGTCGAAGCACATCTACGCTCAGGTGATCGACGATCTCAAAGGCGTGACGCTGGCTGCGGCGTCCACCCTCGAAAAGATTCAGCGCGACGGCGGCAAGACTGGCGCCGACGTCGAGGCGGCGAAGGCCGTCGGCAAGCTCGTCGCCGAGCGCGCCGCGGAGAAGGGCATCAAGAATGTGGTCTTTGACCGCGGCAGCTACATGTATCACGGGCGTATCAAGGCGCTCGCCGATGCTGCGCGCGAAGGCGGACTGAATTTCTAAACGGGCCGGACCCGAAGGAAAAACGATATGGCACGTGAACCCAGACGCGAGCGCGGTGATCGGGAAGAGTCGGAATTCATCGACAAACTCGTTCACATCAATCGCGTCGCG
>CAZIKZ010000272.1:0-258 GCA_964539845.1 uncultured Hyphomicrobiales bacterium | reverse complement strand
TCGGCTTCGCCGCGCTCGTGGTCGTCGGCGATCAGAAGGGCCGCGTCGGTTTCGGCCACGGCAAGGCGCGTGAAGTGCCGGAAGCGATCCGCAAGGCGACCGATGCCGCCAAGCGCGCGCTGATCCGCGTGCCGCTGCGCGAGGGCCGGACATTGCATCACGACGTCGCTGGCCGTCACGGCGCCGGCAAGGTGCAGCTGCGTGCGGCTCCGGCTGGTACCGGTATCATTGCGGGTGGTCCGATGCGTGCGGTGTTCG
>CAZIKZ010000271.1:0-6138 GCA_964539845.1 uncultured Hyphomicrobiales bacterium | reverse complement strand
GCAGCGAATGACCCTGTCGCGATCACCGCGCCGGCCATCAGGACAGATGAAATTCGTCTCAGGACCATCGGGTTGCCATTCGTCACGCGCTGCAAGCTAACGCAAGCCGGAACGCAAAGACAATCGGCGCAACGTGATCCGCCTTGCCGCAGCGTCAATGCAGCGCAGGACTTTCCAGCGCAGGAATTGCAGCGCTGATCGTGCCGCTCAGACCTTGCGCTTTCTCTCGATCGCATCCCAGACCAGCGCCGCGATGTCCGGACCGCCCATGTTTCGGATGGCGCGAATGCCCGTTGGAGAAGTGACGTTGATCTCGGTGAGGTAGCCGTCGATCACGTCGATGCCGACGAAGATCAGTCCGCGTTCCTTGAGTGCCGGTCCGAGCCTGCGGCAGATCTCGTGCTCGCGCGGGGTCAGTTCGGTGTCTTTGGGTGAGCCGCCGCGCACCATGTTGGAGCGAAGGTCGTCCGGCGCCGGCACGCGGTTCACAGCGCCGGCATATTCGCCGTCGACCAGGATGATGCGCTTGTCGCCCTTTCTCACTTCGGGGAGGAAGGTCTGCACCATCCATTGTTCGCGGAAGGTGGTGGCGAATAGGTCGTAGAGCGAGCCGAAATTCAGATCGTCCCGGGTCAGGCGGAACACCGCCGCGCCGCCATTGCCGTAGAGCGGCTTCATCACGATGTCGCCGTGCTCCTCGCGGAACGCCTTGATCTCGGCGAGATCGCGCGTGATCAGGGTCGGCGGCATCAGGTCGGAGTATTCCATCACGAATATCTTTTCCGGCGCATTGCGCACATGCGCCGGATCGTTGACCACCAGCGTCTTCGGATGCACACGCTCCAGCATATGGGTCGTGGTGATGTACGCCATGTCGAAGGGCGGGTCCTGCCGCAGCAGGATGACGTCGAAGTCGGTGAGTTCGGTGCGCTTGCTTTCACCCAGCGTGACGTGGTTGCCGATTTCGTCGCGGACATCGATCCCCTGAACGGTCGCGAATATGCGGTCACCACGCTGGGCGAGTTTGTCGGGGGTGTAATAGGACAGGCGGTGTCCGCGCGCCTTCGCCTCCAGAAGCAGGGCGAACGTGGAATCCCCGCGAATATTGATCCGCTCGATGGGATCCATCTGGACGGCGATGTTGAGTGGCATGGCCTGGCGCTACCTTCCGGATTTCGCGTGCAAACGCGTGGTTAATAAATACCTGCGATGCTCGCAATCCAGATTCCCTGACCGGTCCGGATTTTTCACTGTGGCATTCCCGAGATTAACGATCGCGGCCAAGCTTTACGCCATTTTCGCGCTGCTCGCGACTGCGACCCTGATCCTCGCGCTTGCCGCTGTTATCAATGCGAGGCGGCACTCGGCACTGACTGAGGAATTCCGCGCAAGCTTCAACGGGGCGAGGCAGATCGAGCGGGCCAACGCGCTGATCTACGCGGTGGTGATGGAATCGCGCGGTCTGGCGCATGCGGCCGATAGTCCGGCGGCGCGGGTGATTGCGGCGCGGCTGATAGCCGACAACGACCGGCTGGGGGACGCCCTGACCGAGTTGCAATGGGACGCGAAGCCGGAGGACAAGGAGACGTTCGGGGCTTTTGCGGAGCGCATCAAGCACTTCCAGCAATTCCGGCGCGAGCTTGCACGCCGCGGCGTCGAGATCGGGCCCGAGGCGGCGCGCGCCTTCGGCGAGAACGAAACCGACCGCGCCGGGCTGTCGCACGATATCGACATCATGGGGAAGGTCTATGAGCAGCGATCGCGAAAGCTCTATGCCGCGATCGACGATGGCGTGCGCGTATCGGCCATTCTGTTCGAGGCGCTTGCCCTGCTGCTACTGCTGCTTGCCGCGGCCGGTACCGCAATCATGTGGCGTTCCTGCATCCGCCCGCTCAAGGCGATCACCCGTGTGACCGAGCAGGTGGCGGATGGGCAGACCGATGTGGCGGTGCCCTATCGCGGACGGCGGGACGAAATTGGCGCGCTGGCCACGTCGATCGGCGTTTTCCAGGCCGCGATGCGGCACAATAAGGAACTGAACAAGACGGTGCATGACGACACGGAAGCGCGCAGGGATCGTCAGGACCAGATCGCGGCCGAGATCGAGACTTTCTCGGCTGAGGTCGAGGTCACGCTGACCGAACTCATGAAGATGTCGAGCCGCGCGAAGCGGGCTGCGACCGAACTTGGGCAAGCCGTCGACATGACGGTCGATCTCACCGGACGCGCCACCCAGTTTTCCGAAGAATCGAATGCCAACGTGCGCGATATCGCCTCGGCCGCCGACGAACTGGCAATGTCGGTGCTGGAGATCGAACGGCAGGTCTCGCAATCAAACGACATTGCAATGAAAGCGGTGGCGGAAGCCGCAGCCACCAATGACACGGTGCAAGTGCTGAGCGAGGCAGCCGGCCGTATCGGTGACGTCATCCGCATGATCAACGACATCGCAGAGCAGACCAATCTGCTGGCGCTGAATGCCACCATCGAGGCGGCGCGCGCTGGCGAAGCCGGGCGCGGATTTGCGGTGGTTGCAGGCGAGGTGAAGGCGCTGGCGGGACAGACCGCCAAGGCGACCGAAGATATCGGTCTGCAGATTGCCGGTATGCGGCAGGCGACCGATCGCTCGATCGCGGCCATCGGCGGGATCAAGACCACGATCCGCGAGATTGGCGATATTTCCAGCGCGATCGCGGCGGCAGTGACGGAACAGGGCGCTGCGACACAGGAAATCGCCCGCAGCGTCGAGACCGCGTCGCGCCGTTCGGCCGACACGACCGGCCAGATCGGGAAAGTCACCGAAGCGACCGAAATCAGCCGCGTGCATTCAGTGGCGGCGCAGGACGTGTCGGCGATCCTCGATCGGTTGGCCTCCCGGATGCGCGGCCAACTCGATCAGTTCTTCGAACGGCTGCGCGCGGCGTAGGACGGCGGCTATTCCGCCTCGAACGCCCCCGGAATATGCCGCGGCAATGAGCGCGGTGCGACCAGCACCGCATCGAAGCGCATGTCGCACATCGCATCGTCCGGATGAGCCGCGAGCCATGCCGCGGCGGCCGACGCGATGCGGCGTTTCTGCCGGTCGGTGACCGACCATGCGGCATCGTCGAGCATTGCGCGCGCTTTGACTTCAACGAAAATCAAAAGCGCGCCGCGCTTCGCCACGATATCGATCTCGCCGGCCGGACAGCGAAAGCGCCGCGCTGCGATCCGGAAGCCTTTCGCGAGCAGCAATGCAGCGGCGATATTTTCCGCCGACAGTCCGAGTTTGAATGCGGTCTGGCGCTCCGGCGCGGGCGGCGGCTTGTCCGATGTCTTGCCGGACTTAGTGCGCGCCATCGGCTTGCTCGCGGGCGAGTTCAAGCGCGCGCTGGTAGATATCGCGTCGCGGCAGTCCGGTGGCTGCAACAATTTCGCCGACCGCATCTTTTACGGAAACGCGCGTGAGCGCTGCGCGGATGAGGGTGTCGACATCGTCCGCTTGTGGCGCGTCCGCTTCGTGCGGCGGTTCGATCACGATCACGAACTCGCCGCGGGTCTCTGCATCGCCCGCGTAATGTGCGGCGAGTATCGGCAGAGGCGCGCGCCGCACTTCCTCATGCAGCTTGGTCAGTTCGCGGCAGATTGCAGCTTCGCGCTCGCCAAGCGAGTCAGCGAGATCGGCCAGCGTTGCCCCGATCCGGGAGCCGCCTTCGAACAACACGAGACTCGCCGGGATCCGCGACAACTCGACGATCCGGCTTTTGCGCTGCGTTGCCTTCGACGGCAGGAAGCCTTCGAATAGGAAGCGATCGGTCGGCAATCCGGAGGCGACCAGCGCCGTCAGCACCGATGAGGCGCCGGGCAGTGCGACAACCGACAATTGCAGCTCGCGCGCCTCGCGCACAAGTTTGTAGCCGGGGTCGGAGATCGCGGGTGTCCCGGCATCAGAGATCAGCGCAACCGCGGCTCCGTCGGCGATGCGTTTGAGCAGGGCCGGACGCGCGGCCGCGGCATTGTGGTCATGATACGCTGTCGTAGCGGTCGCGATGCCGTAATGCTCCAGCAGCTTGCGGCTGACGCGGGTGTCCTCGCAGGCGATCAGATCGGCGGCGGCAAGCGTCTGCAGGGCGCGGATGGTGATATCGCCCAGATTGCCGATCGGCGTGGCGACCAAGTAAAGCCCGGCCGTGAGCCTCGGTGCGGGGTAATGTGTCCCCGCAATATGGAACCCGCGTGAGGGTTGCGTCATGGCAACACCCCGCGAAACACCGCCTCAACCATCCTACGCGCTCGGTTAAACATTCGATCACAATATGCCAGATTGTACCGGTAGGCGCCTCGTCCACCAGCCGCGCGTCTCGCTCCTGAATCTGGCTGGGTCCGGGCCAATGCGAAACCCTGTCGTACTATCACGCCGTCAGTTCGCCGTTTCGGCCGCGTCGCTCGCCGCGGCCGGCCTGAGCGGCTGCGCGGCCAATAATGGCGGGATCGGCACGCCTTTGTCCGAGGCTCCGGTTGTCCCGGCCGGTCCTCCGCAAGCGGGGAGCGAGATCGGCAGCGGGCAATACAAGGTTGCGCTGGTCCTGCCCTTGTCGGCTGGCGGCAATGCCGGTGCGGCTGCGCAATCGATGAAGAATGCCGCCGAGATGGCGCTTGCGGAGTTCTCCAACGCGGACATCCAGCTTCTGATCAAGGACGATGCCGGCAATCCACAGCTGGCGCGTATGGTTGCAGGCCAGGCGATGGACGAGGGCGCCCAGATCTTCCTCGGTCCGCTGTTCGCACAGACCGTGCAGGCCGTGGGTGCCGCCGCGCGGCCCCGCGACATTCCGGTGATCGGCTTTTCAACCGATGCCAGCGTCGCCGCCCGCGGTGTCTATCTTCTGAGCTTCCTGCCGGAAACCGACGTGGTGCGTGTGCTCGGCTACGCGTTCTCGAACGGCAAGCGGTCCTTTGCCGCGATCGTGCCCGAGAATGCCTATGGCTCGGTGGTGGAGGCGACATTCCGCGAAGACGTCGCCCGCCGTGGCGGTAGGGTCGTTGCGATCGAGCGTTACGACAAGGCGAGGTTGCAGACGTCTATCGGTGTGGTGGCGCAGGCGGCGCGCAGTGCGGACGCGGTTTTCATCCCGGACGGCGGCGATGTTGCGCCCACCATCGCGCAGGGGCTGGTCAGTGCCGGCGTGAATACCAGGCGCGTGCAACTGCTCGGCACCGGATTGTGGGACGATCCGCGCATTTTCAACGATGGGTCGATGCTGGGCGGGCTCTATGCGGCGCCGGACCCCGCGGGCTATGCGGGCTTCGTGCAGCGCTATCAGGCGCGCTATGGCAGCGATCCGGTGCGGACGGCGACGCTGGTTTATGACTCGGCCGCGCTGGTCGCAGCCCTGGTGCGCTCGCAGGGTCCGCAACGCATCACCGACCAGATGCTGACCAATCCGTCGGGATTTTCCGGCATCGATGGCGTTTTCCGCTTCAAGCCGGACGGCACTAACGAGCGCGGTCTTGCGATCATGCGGGTCGCGGCTGGCGGCGGTCAGATCGTGAGCCCGGCGCCGAAGTCGTTTTCCGGCTCGGGGACATAGCGACAGGCATCGCCGATTGTGCGGTCTTATCCCGAGGCGCGCCGATGGTGCCTCTCGAAAGATGGCGTTGGCTACGCCGCGAGATCCGCAACCACCGCATCGAGAATCGGGAATGCGGCCTGCGTGACCCGCAAATGGCCGTTCGCCGTCGTTTCGACGGCGCCTTCGTCGCGCAGAATGGCGATACGCTTTTCGTCGAGCCGCCGTCCGGACAACGCTTCGTAACGCTGCGGATCGATACCCTCCGCGAGGCGCAGCCCCATCAGCAGATATTCGTCGGAGCGTTCCTCGCGGGTGAGAATCTCATCGTCGACAAGACCGTGGCCGAAACCATCGACCCGCATTAGCCAGCTCTCCGGCCGCTTCTCGGTCGCGGTGGCATAGCGGCGGCCGTCCTCTTCGATGCGGCCATGCGCGCCGGGGCCGATCCCGGCATATTCATCGCCGCGCCAATAGACGAGATTGTGCCGGCATTCCGCGCCGACGCGGGCATGGTTGGAAATCTCGTAAGCCGCGAACCCGGCCTTGTCGCAGACCTCCTGCGTGACGTCGTAGAGGTCGCGTGCGA
>CAZIKZ010000270.1:0-6203 GCA_964539845.1 uncultured Hyphomicrobiales bacterium | reverse complement strand
CGGCGACCCACGAGGTGCGCAGGCTCGGTGTCCAGTAGTGTTCGAAGGCGATGGTACCGCCCCAGGTTTCCGTCAGCTCAATGCCGCCATTGAGACCAGCCACACCCGTATTGGCAAACACGCCATCCGTGAACTGGCCGACCGAGACGCCCTGCTTGTGCACGAAGTTGTTGTTCTGCAGGGACGCGACATAGGCGCTGGCGCCCTTGCTGTAGGCGATGACACCGGACAACGTGTCCTTGGCATCCCACGGCATCTTCAGGGTCAAGCCGCCACCGACAGCCCAGCCCAGCTCGTTGCCGGGATAGCTGCAGCCCGTGGCATTAGCCACGCCACAGTTTACACCGAGAGGACCGGCGTTGTAGCGACCGCCGACGTCATGCAGGGCACCCATGATCTGGGCAGAACCCCAAGCCTGGTCGACGCGCAGGTTACCGACGATGTTCGGCATGCGCTGACCGATGCGATCGTCCGCACCCACCGCACCGGCTCCGAAGTCCACCATCGCCGCGCTCATCTGGGTCTGGTCTTCCAGCGACAAGCTGGCCGACAGGCCGTTGCCGAACTGCCAGGTGTAGGCGAACACGTTCAGACCGCCGGGACCCGTCGATCCGTCGAACCGCAGCGGCACGAGGCCGTAGGCGGCGCCGTTATAGAACGCGAAGAACGTATCCGAACGGCCGATCGTGAAACCGGCGAACTGGATGAACGCACGCTCCATCGCGAGGGCAGGAGCGGTCGGATCGGTGCCGGTGATCCCGTTCAGCGTGTTGACGCCGAAGGCGAAATACGAACGAAGCGTACCGTATTCGGTCTGGGTCCGCACGTCGGTGGTCAGACGGAAACGGGCCTGCTGCGCCCAGGTGTTGGTGCTGCGGTTGAATGCACCGGCCCCGGTGTGGTTAGCATAATGGCCGGTCGGAGCATTGTGATACCCTTCCCAACGGACATAGCCGCCGATCTTGATGCAGGTATCCGTGCCTGGGATATAATAGTAGCCGACGCCGTACAGGCTACAGATCTTCACGTATTCAACTGATCTCACCCTGTACGACCCAAAAAGCTGAAGGAATTCAGAGGCTAAGCAGCGGGCTGACGGCGCATTGCCGGTCAAATCGCGCGGGCCGAACAGGGGATGTGCTGGGTGCTGAAACGCACGGCCAGAGCCGAGATCGACTTTATTCCCACGCGCGAATTGTCGCAGCGATGGGCAGCCGGCTGCTTTGAACCCTGCCGCGCGTCTGGGGATAGCCTAGGTGAGCATGGTTCCGTGCTGACCGCATGGGGCTGCGCACGTCATGCGCGCGCCGCGAAAAGTGCCGTCGACTCTGTCGAAGGCGCACGTGTGCCATCGCGCGAGCCCGTGACACTTGTCTGCGAGAAAGCTTGTGGAAAGGTGGATGGCAGAGCGCGTGCTGGAAGCTGGCCGCGCATCCACGCTCATGCCCTCGAAAGGGACGCGCCGCTCAGGCTGTGTCGTGGTCAGACGGGCGGAGTTCCGCCGCGGAGCGGTCTCGGCCTTTGTGAGACAGGTCTGAAAGACGGTCTGGCGCTAGGAGGCCACGTAGCTGGCCTGGACCGTGTTGAGGTTCGCCGACGGCGTCGGAATCGCTATGGAGCTTCCAATGACTGTCGAGGCAACCTCGGCGGCCTTGTTGAGCGTATCCTGCGCGAGATGCGCGTAGCGTTGCGTCGTGCGCGGCTGGGTATGTCCGAGCAATCCCTGCACCACGTAGAGCGAGACCCCTTCATTCACGAGGAAGCTCGCAAACGAGTGCCGAAGGTCGTGCAGCCTGAGGTCATCGAGAATGGCGCGCTCTTTGATCCGCGTCCACGGAAAGTGGAGGGACGGGCAGGGACGGCCGGTGATCGGCGACGGAAAAATGTAGGGGTTATCGCCCTGCCGCGGGATCGATCGCAGCAGCGCCATTGCGCGGCCATTGAGCGTGATCACGCGCGGTTTGCCTGTCTTGGAGATTGGCACAAGCAGGGTGCGGCGCTCCCAGTCGATATAGTCCCATTTCGCGTGCGAGACTTCGTTTCGGCGCGCGCCGGTCAGCAGCAGCATCATGATGGTTTGAGCGGCGCTGCGGTTTTCATCGACATTGATCGATGCGATCAGCCGCTTGGTCTCTTCGGGAGTCAGGAAGCGGTCGCGCTGAACATCGGGCGCCGTGTTCAGGCCGAATGTGGGATTTTCGCCGACACCAGGAGTCTTCCACTTTCGAGCCAGGTTGAAGATGAAGCGGATCAGGATCAGCACCCGGTTGGTCGTGCCACTCGCGTAGCCCTTGTCGCGCATCTGCTGGACCAGGTCCGCGATCGCATCGCCGGAAATCTCGTCAATCGGTTTGGATCCGAGCACCGGGAGGATGTGGACGCGAAAGACGGTCTCGTCGGTACGCCAGCTTCGCTTGTACGCCTTCACATGCGGCAGGTAGCGGTCGCGGACGAGTTCGGACAGCGTCGGAATCTCGCGCAATTCGCGCCTGCGGGCTTGCGGGTCGGCGCCGAGCAGCGCCTGGGCCAGGATGACACGGGCTTTCTTGCGGGCTTGCTCAAGCGGCAGCGCATCGGCCGGACCGATTTTGTATTGCCGCTCACGTCCGCGCTCGTCGGTGTAGCGCTGGTAGAAGGTCTTACCGCCCGAGCGCCTGACCTCGAGCATGAAGCCACGCTGCCCGGAATCGAAATAGTCGATCTTGGCCTTTGCAAAATCGCAGGTTGCACGATCGACGAATGCTCGGGTGAGGGCGATTATTGGCATGGCACTCATAAACAGAACTTTGATGAAGTGTATGTCACAACAGATGACATTCCCTCGTCAAGCCATTGGAATACAAAGATTATTTTAAGTGACGACTTTGTCGTATGTGACGAATTGCGCGTCGCAAAACATGATTTTCGTGTCACAAGATGCGACATCCACGCGAGGGCGCAATGATCGGCGACAACCGACGCCAGAAATTCTCTGTAGTGCTGAATCTCGGCTCTATGAATGAGGAACGTCGCGAATTCGCATCGAAAGTGCGGGCCGCACGCGCGTTGCTTGGCTGGAGTCAGGCCGAACTCGGCCTGCGCGTCGGCGTTACACAGCGTTCGATCAATCGGCTCGAACAGGCCGGGGTCGACGTGCGGCGGTCGACCGCAGTCGCAATCGAAGGCGTGCTTCGCGACGAAGGTGTGTCGTTTGAGGCGGTGCCGTCTGGAGGCTTCCGAATCCTGGTGCAGCCACGGCGCACGCGGCCAGACCGCGAATAGCAAACGGCAGGCGAAAGCGGTCAGGCCGCGCTGCGATCCCCGTTATCGATGAAAGTGCGTACCGCCGAAAATACAGCGCGGAACATCTCGGGTGTCAGCACGCCAGTGTTCGTGTTGTAGCGAGAGCAATGATAGCTGTCGAAGAGCGTCACGCCGCCGATGTCGTTGCGTGCGCCATGTCCGAACTTCACCGCTGATTTGCGCGCGCCGAGCGCGGTGACCGTCGCATCATGTGCGATGCGGCCAAGCGCGACGATGGCGCGCAAGTCCTTCATCTCGGCAATCGTCGCCTCAAGGAAAGAGCGGCAAGTCTGGATTTCGGCTGGCGTCGGCTTGTTCTCGGGCGGGACACAACGCACCGCATTGGTGATGCGTGCACCCACAAGTTCAAGCGTGTCATTCACGCGCGCATCGAATTGTCCGCGCGCGAAGCCAAACTGGTTCAGCGTCCCGTAAAGAAGGTCGCCGGCATAGTCGCCGGTAAAGGGGCGCCCGGTCCGGTTCGCCCCCTGAAGGCCGGGGGCAAGTCCGACGATGAGGAGACGCGCCGTCAGCGGTCCGAACGAGCTTACGGGCGCGTTGAACCAGCCGGGTTCGCGCTCTCGCCATTGATCCCGAAATGCAGCCAATCGCGGACAGCGCGGGCAGTCGCGCCCGGGTTTGCCGCTGTCGCGAATAAAAGCCGGATTCTCAGTCCTCGAAGTCGTCGCCATCGGGGCCGATATTCGCGCGTTGCGTCGGCCGCTGCAAAAATTGCGGGGTGTGCGGACGTGGTTCGCGAGGCTCCCGCGCTGGACGCTCGGCCGGGTCGCGGCCGACTTTGCTTTGCAGAGTGACAATGTCGATGAATTCGTCGGCCTGGCGGCGCAACTCGTCGGCCACCATGGGTGGCTGGGAGGACATGGTGGACACGACCGTCACGCGAACGCCGCGCCGCTGAACCGCCTCGATCAGCGAGCGGAAGTCACCATCGCCGGAAAACAGCACCATATGGTCGATAGAACCGGCGAGTTCCATGGCATCGACGGCGAGCTCAATGTCCATGTTCCCCTTGACCTTGCGGCGCCCGGTTTGATCGACGAATTCCTTGGTTGCCTTGGTCACCACTGTGTAGCCGTTGTAATCGAGCCAATCGATCAACGGGCGAATCGACGAATATTCCTGATCCTCGATCACCGCGGTGTAATAGAAGGCGCGCAGCAAATATCCGCGCGATTGAAATTCGCGCAGCAGGCGCTTGTAATCGATGTCGAAACCCAAAGATTTTGCGGTGGCATAAAGATTTGCGCCGTCAATGAAAAGCGCAGTCTTTTCGAGATTCGATCCCATCGTGCAGTCTTATCCTTCTGGCATTCTTACCGGGCGGCACCGCCGGATAGAATTTTGGTCGTGCAATGCGTCAGGTTGGCGGCGGAGGCCGCACAATCCGATCAGAGCGAGAAGCGTGGAAACCGTGCCGGCGCGCCGCGAAATTTGATGCTCTCAAACCATGATGAGTCGGAAGCAGGCCGTTTGGTTCCGGCGCGGTCGTTAGCAGAGGTTAACCGACCCGTCCAAGTGAAAAGCACAGGGCAGATCGGGCTAATTTACTTCTTGCGATTCCGGGGGCACGCGGGTACCAACATCCACAATTCCCAGTCGAAAACCCGGTATAGGAGTGACAAGCCGATGGCCCGTGTCACCGTCGAAGACTGCATTGACAAGGTTGAGAACCGCTTCGAACTCGTGCTTCTCGCGAGCCATCGCGCACGCATGGTGTCGTCCGGCGCGCAAATTACCATCGACCGCGACAACGACAAGAACCCGGTCGTGGCACTGCGCGAGATTGCCGAGACCACGATTTCGCCCGGCGACCTGAAAGAAGACCTGATCCACTCTCTGCAGAAATACGTCGAGGTCGACGAACCCGAGCCCGAGGCTCCGCTGATTGGCACCTCCGGGTCGGTGGACGCCGACGACACCGACGTCGCCATGGAGCACATGAGCGAGGAAGAGCTGCTGAAGGGCCTGGAAGGCCTGACGCCGCCGGAGGCGCAGCCCGAGGAAGAGGAATAAGAGCCACCACGTCAGGCTCGATCATTGAGGCCCGGCCGTTGCCGGGCCTTTTTGTTTCTTAACCCTCCGCGTTCGACCTTGCGGGCGCGGCGACGTGCCGTGATATGATTTTACGGACCGGTACCGCCGGTCGGAGCGGATCATGGTGCGGTCGAACCCCCAATTGCCCCGAATGCAGAACCAGGCGCGGACCCGCGCGCCGCTGGAACTGAACGGGTCCGCACATCCTCCGTTGCCGGCTGAGAAGCCGAAGCCCGCGGCCAAGCCGCAGATGATGCGGCAGTACGAACTCGTCGACCGCGTCCGCCGCTACAATCCCGATACCGACGAGGCGCTTCTCAACCGCGCCTATGTCTATGCGATGAAGGCGCATGGCGAACAGAAGCGCGCCTCGGGGGATCCCTATTTCTCCCACCCGCTGGAAGTCGCGGCGATTTTGACCGACCTCAAGCTCGACGACGCGACTGTCGCGGCCGCGCTTCTGCACGACACCATTGAGGACACGCCGGCGACGCGCGCCGAAATCGACGAGTTGTTCGGTAAGGAAATCGGCATCCTGGTCGAGGGGCTTACCAAGCTCAAGAAGCTCGACCTGGTCACCAAGGAAGCCAAGCAGGCCGAGAACCTGCGCAAGCTGCTGCTTGCGATCGCGGATGACGTGCGCGTGCTGCTGGTCAAACTCGCCGACCGGCTGCACAACATGCGCACGCTGCATCATGTTCCGGTCGCGACCCGGCGCCGGATGGCGGAAGAGACTCTCGATATCTATGCGCCGCTTGCGGGTCGCATGGGCATGCAGGAAATGCGTGAGGAGCTCGAGGACCTGTCGTTCCGGGAACTCTATCCGGATGCCTATCTGGTCGTGACCGAACGTCTGCTGACTCTCG
>CAZIKZ010000269.1:0-6242 GCA_964539845.1 uncultured Hyphomicrobiales bacterium | reverse complement strand
CGGCCGTCGACATTGTACCAATAGCCCGGCGTCTGCCAGTCTTCGGCCTCGCACCTGGTCCAGCCGTCGGACAGCCACAGCGACGGCGTCGCGTAACCACCGTCCGCCATGAACTCGATCCACTGCGCATTGGTGACGAGGCCGCGCGCGATGCGGACCGGCTGCGTCAGCATGCGATGCTGCGGGCGTTCGTTGTCGAAATGAAAGCCGTCGCCGTCATGGCCGATCTGGTGAATGCCTGAAGGAATATCGGCATAGGTCTCGCCGGTCTGTGCCACCGGTATCGACCAGTCTTTGTCGTAGACCGGATGCGTCGGATTTTGCGCGAAGGCATGCAGGATATCGGTCAGCAGCAATTCCTGATGCTGCTGCTCGTGATGCAGCCCGATCTCGAGGACCGGCGCGATCTCGCGCATCAACCCTTCGTCAGCGCCCTCGATCAGCCGCCCGATCGCTTCGTCAACATGGGCGCGATAGGCGGTGACGTCATGCGCGTTGGGCCGCGTGATCATCCCGCGCTCCGGCCGTGCATGACGCGGGCCTGCGGCGACGTAGTAGGAGTTGAACAGGAACGGGAAGCGCTCGTCGAAAATGCGGTAGCCCGCCACATGCGGCACCAGCAGGAAGGTCTCGAAGAACCAGGTCACATGCGCGCGATGCCACTTGGTCGGGCTCGCATCGGCCATCGACTGCACAATCTGGTCTTCGGGAGACAGGCACGCGGCGCGCGCCTCGGTTTCACCGCGCACGGTCTGGAACGCGTCCCGCCAATGCTGCCGGGGCGCCTGCAGATCGTGCGACGGGTTCAGATCGCGCAAGGTGCCTGATTGCATGTCTTTGAACTCCCCCGGCCCGGACCCCTTACATGGGGCGCACCCTGGTCTTGCTCAATCGGCCCCGCGCGAAATTGTTCCGCGCAGGACGGCCATGCAGGCGGCTATCAGCGCAGGAACAGCAACGTCACCAAGACGAAGGTCGGAAGCAGAATCGCAGAGGACCAGAGCATATAGCCGAAAAATGACGGCATTCTCACCCCGGCGCCGCGTGCGATCGCATAGACCATGAAATTTGGCGCGTTGCCGATATAGGTATTGGCGCCCATGAACACCGCGCCAAGCGAGATCGCGACGAGTGTCGATGCCATGGACGTCATCAGGGTTTTCGGGTCGCCGCCCGCCAGTTCGAAGAACACGAGATAGGTCGGCGCATTGTCGAGGAACGATGACAGCACGCCGGTCAGCCAGAAATAGGCGACGTTATTCGACGAACCGTCGGGCTGCGCAACCATTGCGATCAGCGGCGCGAAGGCGCCCTTTGAGCCCGCATGCAGCATCGCGATCACCGGTACGATGCAGACGAATATGCAGGCGAACAGGATCGCAACTTCCTGGATCGGCCCCCAGGAAAACCCGTTGGCCTCGCGGGACGACTTCCGCGTCAGAACCAGCGACGCGAGCGCCGCGAGCACGAAGATGATGTCGCGCACCACATTCTGAAGCTCGACCGGCACGCCGCCGATCGAGAACGTCACGCCCGGCTTCCAGTGCGCGCTCATCAAAATCGCCGCGATGACGGCCGCGAGCAGCAGGAAGTTGACCGCGCCGTGCAACTTGAGCGGAGAATCCGGCGTCGGGTCGAATGGATGATGCAACCGGTTCTCGCGCTTGTGCAGAACGACATCCATGACGAAAAATACCGCCAGCAGAATGACCGAGACGAAGAGCGTCGGCGCCCACAAATGCGTCGTGGTCCAGAAGAAGTCGACGCCCTTGAGGAAGCCGACAAACAGCGGCGGATCGCCGAGCGGCGTCAGCGCGCCGCCGATATTGGAGACGAGGAAAATGAAAAACACCACGGTGTGAACGCGGTAGACGCGGTCATCATTGGCCCGCAGCAACGGCCGGATCAGGATCATCGAGGCGCCGGTGGTGCCGACGAAACTCGCCAGACATGCGCCGGCCCCGAGCAGCAGGGTATTCGCAGCAGGCGTGCCGCGCAGATTGCCTTCGAGGAAGATACCGCCTGCAATCGTATAGAGCGCGAACAACAGCAAAATGAACGGCACATATTCCAGCAGCATCGTATGCAGCAGGGCGTGACCGCCAGCGGTCAATCCGGCGAAAGCCAGCACCGGCACGATCACGCAGACCGACCAGAACAGCGCGAACTTTCCGTAATGATGCTCCCAGAGATGGGGATAAAACAGCGGGCCGGTCGCGATCGACAGCAGGATGCCGATGAACGGAATGGCCCACAGAAGCGACATCGTGGCGCCATCGAGACCTTCGGCCGCATGAGCGGTGCCGGCAAAGAAGAGGACGAACACAGCAAGCGCAAATCCGCCCGTCTTGCGGCACAAACCCATGAGTGTCCCCCCTCGACCAGTATCGCGTCGGCGTTCCGTCCTTCCTGCAATAGCGGAGAGTGGCGATCAATGCCACGGCGCCACACGGGCAGGATTGGCCGCACCGGCGCTTGATCGGCGCACGCGCTTGCCGCAGGGTGGCGCGCGATGAAGCCCGCCGAAACCAGCGCCCCGGCGCTACCGACAATCGGACCGTCCGACCGGCTTGGTGCGGTCGTGCCGGTGGCCGCGGCGACTGCACTCGAAGGCGCGGATCTCACCAACGTCATCGTACTGGCGCAACGGCGGAACACGAACGGGATCGAGGCGCCGTCTGTCACCGTCAATGACAACGAACGGCCGGCGCCACTACTGGACTGGCGTGACCGGGCGCCATGGACGGCGCTGATCGCCGGTGCCTTGCTGCTGCATCTCGCGCTGGTGCTCTTCTTCATGCGCGATCCTGTTCCCATCCCGAGTCTCGCGCTCGATTCGATCTCGGTCGATATCGTGCTGGGCGGGCAGACCGAAGCAGGTATTACGCAGGCCCCGAGCCCGGCCGAATCCGCTCCCTCACCGCCCGCCGACAGCGCTCCCAAAGCGGTCGAAGAGCCGGCCGAGGTCACCGAGCAGACCAAGCCGGAGCTCAGGCCGCGCATCGAGACGCCTGAGCCGCAACGCGAGGAACCAAAGCCCGAGGAATCCAAAGCGGCCGCTGCCGAACCGGAACCCGCGCCGTCGCTTGCCGAACCAGAACCGGCCCCGACTGTTGCGGAAACCCAGCCGGCACCGAAGCAGGACGAGCCCGAGCAGCCGAAGCTGGTCGAAGAAACGGTCGCGAGCCAGCCTCCGCCGCCGAAGGAAGAGCCGACCGAAACACCGCGCGAACAGGCGAAGCCAACGCCGCCACGCGTCGCAGCATCGCAGAGCGGCGTCGGCATCGGATCGTCGCGTGAAACGCGCGACTGGGCGAGTCGCGTTTCGGCGCATCTGGCGCGCAACAAACGCTATCCGGCCGACGCGCTCGCAAGCGGCATCGGCGGAACGGCCAGCATAGCCTTTACGATCGACAGCAACGGGCACGTGACGTCTGTGCGGCTGGCCCGTTCGTCAGGCAATGCCAGCCTCGACCGCGAAAGTCGGGACCTGGTGCGCCGCGCCTCACCGTTCCCGCCGCCGCCGCATGGCAGGGCGTCGATTACGGTGCCGGTGAACTACAATGTGCGGAACGCGCGGTAGCTCCTTTTCCCCGTTCTTTCTTATCCCTCCCCCGCAAGCGGGGAGGGATAAGAGGCACGGCATCAGCTGATCGAAGCCACAGCCTGCTTCAACCTCTCGCCGCCCTCGTCCGCCAGCGCCGCCTTGCGCAATCCCGCGAGTTCGGCCGCGGCATTGCCGCGCGCGCGCAGCTTCGGGATCAGCGCCATCAGCGCATTGTATTTCTCACGGCCGCGCTCATGCGTATCGCCGTAACCTTTTACGAGGCCGATCAGATGCGCCATCTCGACCGCGAGCGCGTAATCCTCGCGCCCGATCTCGACAACCTTCGCAAGCCACTCGGTCTGCCGCTTGTCCTCATCGATCCAGCGCAGCGTGCGCTGGCGCAACGGCTTCAGGCTCGCGACGATATAGAGCAGCATGAAGCCGCGGACGGACGAGGTCTTCACCTTGCGGCCTTTTTTCGTGAAGGCATCGACAATACCGCGGACCCAGCGCGTATTGAGGATGAAGCGCCCGAGCGGAGCCGGAAGCGTCTCCGCGATTTCCTGCGTGCGCGGATGCATGTATTCGACGATCTCAAGCATCTGACCGTCCTTGACGATCACTTCATTACGCACACGCTCGAACCGTGACGCCCTGATCTTCAACTCGGCAACGCGGACCGTGTCCTCGTAGGCCATCGCGAGCGCGAGATTGCGAGCGACCTCGGTCAGAAGTTCGTCCGGCTTGCCGGGACGCGCCTTCTCGATCTCGATCACCGGCTCGAGCCGCATCAGATAGAGCTTCGCATAGGCCTCGTTCTGGTAGTCGACGAGCCGGACCACACCCGCGCTCACGATCGGACGCGAGACGATCGACAATGCGTCGTCAACCGGCGCAATCAGCGACTGAACGGCCGTGTCGCGCGCCTGCGGATCGAACGGAAGCTTGGCCGGCATCATCGGCGCATTGCCGGACGCCGCGGCTTCGAACCCGGCATTGAACGCGCGCACGCTCGGCTCGACGCCGACGCCACCGCGACGGATCGTGGCCTCGAACGCCATCCGCTGGAACGGCAATTGGCCGGAACCCGCAAGCGCTCCGAAAATCACCGCGCTGATCATGCTGCCCGTCGCATCCGCGATGCTCGCCATGTCGAAGGCATGCAGGCGGCGCGAAGCCTCCTCGGTCGATTTCAGGATCGCCGTGCCGTCAACGCGATCGTCGGAGAGCGCAATCCGCTCCAGCATCGTATAGACGCGGTGGGTGGATGCGATCAGCGTCGTGCGATCCGGCGTCACCAGACCGCGCGTGATGGCACGTCCCGCTTCCATCAGTTCGGACGCCAACACGATATCGACGTCGCCCGGCACCGGCATCAGCGCCAGGATCGGCTTCTGGTCGCGCGCGGCGGCTTTCGGAAAAATCTCGACGTAATAGACGGTCGCACCGGTCCGCTGTGCCACGCCCGGCACCGAGGTCATCTGCGCGAGATAGCCGCCATGCTCGGCGAGATCGATGATCCAGTCGGCGAGCACGCCGCCGCCCTCTCCGCCCATGGCGAGAATCGCAATGGTGATCGGGCGAATGCGCGCGGCGCCGCGGGTATCGACGAGCGGGGTGTTCATGCTGCGCCTCCGCGCGCGTTCCGGACACAGGCGGTCGGCCTCCCTCCCCCTGAAAGGGGGAGGTAAGAAGAAAGACCAAGCGGAGTGTTCATTTTTCCTCCGTTCGTCCCCGCGAAAGCGGAGACCCAGAGTCACAGAAAGGAAGAACTGGATTTCCGCGTGCGCGGGAATGAGCGGAGAATGTGGAAACGCCGGCGCAATACAAGGTCATGCCATCACCGCCTTCTTCTCAAGCCGGCGCTGCAAGAAGCCGATCACGACATCACGGATACGCTGCTTGAAGCGGTCCCATCCGGTCGGGTTGTCGATGATCGAGGCCTGGTAGAAGGACGGGCACAGCACCGCCGCATGCGCGACCTCACCGCAATTGCCACATCCGACGCAGGTGTCGATGACCTTGGTCACCGGATCGCGCCGCAGCGGATCGGGGTTCGGCGCAATCGTCAGCGACGGGCAGCCGGACAGGCGGATACAGGAATGATCGCCCGTGCAGGTGTCCGGATCGACACCGAAGCGGTCACGCACCACGCGTTCGCCGCGCTTCACCGCGGCCCGGAGCAAAGGCTTCACGCGCCGCTGCTTGTTCAGCATGCATTCCGACGAGGCGATGATGACCTTCGGCCCCTTCGTCTCCGTCGTGAGCGCCTCACGGAGCGTGTCGCGCATCTTGGCGACGTCATAGGTGCGGGTGATGTGCCGCACCCATTCAACGCCGACACCACGCACGGCCTTCTCGATCGGATGCTGGGTCGAGCGGGTATCGACGGTACCGGCCGATGACAGAATGTCCTGCCCGCCGGTCGCGGCGGCATAACCGTTGTCCACGATCAGCATCACGCCGTCGGTCTTGTTGAAGACCTGATGACCGACGCTGGACACAAGCCCGTTGTGCCAGAAGCCGCCGTCGCCAACGACTGCGACCGGGCGCTTGCCGCCCTGGCCCGACAAGGGCGACGCACCGGCGCCGCCAAGGCCGTAACCCATCGTGGTCTGGCCGATATTGAAGGGCTGTAACGCTGCGAAGGTGTGGCAGCCGATATCGGCACTCACGTGAAGAGGGCCGACCTCCT
>CAZIKZ010000268.1:0-6255 GCA_964539845.1 uncultured Hyphomicrobiales bacterium | reverse complement strand
CAACATTGTCGTTTTGTTCTCGCTCATCCTCGCGGTCGGCATGCTGGTCGACGACGCGATCATCGTGTCGGAATTTGCCGAGCGGCGGATGGCGGAGGGCATGCCGCCCAAGGAGGCCTATTCGCTCGCCGCCAAGCGCATGTCGGGGCCGGTCATTTCGGCGACCGCGACGCGCGTCGCGGCGTTCTCACCGCTGCTGTTCTGGCCCGGCGTGGTCGGCGAATTCATGAAATACATGCCGATCACACTGATCGCGACGCTATCCGCATCACTTGTGGTGGCCTTGTTCTTCACACCGACGCTCGGTGCGCTACTGGGCAAGGCGGCACCCGTGCCGCATGACGATCGCACCTCCGACCGCGGTCCCTATATGCGTACGGTCAAGCTCGCCTTGCGCTATCCGGGTCCGACGCTGTCGCTCGCCTTCGCGCTGCTGGTCGCGGTGACCATGGCCTATGGCAAGTTCGGCAAGGGCGTGGAATTCTTCCCCAGCGTCGAGCCGGATTACGGCCAGGTGATCGTGCATGCGCGCGGCAACATCTCGCTCGAAGAGAAGAATCGCATTCTCGCCGAGGTCGAGCAGCGCGTGCTGGAGTTCAAGGGGCTGTCCACGGTCTACACCCGCGTCGGCGAGCAGCCGCGCGGCATGAGCGAGATCACGGAAGACACGATCGGCGTGGTTCAGTTCGAATTCGGTGACTGGCAGAGCCGCGATCCGGCAAGCAAGATCATGGATGCGATCCGCGAAAAGACCGCGGACATTCCCGGGATTCTGGTCGAGGTTACGGCGCCGCGTGCCGGTCCGCCGACGGGCAAGCCGGTGCAGGTGCAGATCGGCGCGCTCAATCCGGAGGTGCTGCCTGGCGTGGCGAAAAAAGTCGCGGGCATCCTGTCCCAGCACAGCGATATCCGCGATCTCGATGACGGCCTGCCGCTGCCGGGCATCGACTGGAAGATCGATGTCGACAAGGCGGAAGCCGCGAAATATGCCGCGAGTCCGAATACCGTCGGCACCGCCGTCCAGCTCGTGACCAACGGCGTGAAGGTCACCGAATATCGGCCGTCGGAAAGCGACAAGGCGGTCGATATCCTGGTCCGGTTCCCGAACGACCGGAGAAGCCTCGACCAGATCGACGAATTGCGCGTGCAGACGCAGTCCGGCCAGGTCCCGATCGGCAATTTCGTCCAGCGCGTGCCCGCGCAGCGCGTCGGCTACATCAACCGCGTCGCAGGCAACCGCGTGATCACGGTGTCGGCCAACGTCGCCGAAGGCGTGCAGAGCGCCAAGGTGCAGCAGGACATCGCGGCCGAACTCGCCAAGACCGATCTCGGTGCGGGCGTGACGTTCCGGCTCAAGGGCGAAGACGAGGAGCGCGAGAAGGCCGGCGCCTTCCTGATGAAGGCCTTCGGCACCGCGATCTTCATGATTTTTGCAATCCTGCTCGCGCAGTTCAATCGGCTGACGTCCGTGCTGCTAGTGCTGAGTGCCGTGATTCTGTCGACCATCGGCGTGTTGATCGGCCTGATGGTGATGGGCCAGCCCTTCGGCGTGGTGATGACCGGCATCGGCATCATCGCGAATGCCGGGGTGATCGTGAACAACAATATCGTGCTGATCGATACCTACGACCGGCTACGGCATGAGGGCATGGCGGCCTATGAGGCGATTCTCGAAACCTGCCGCGAACGCGCGCGTCCGGTCGTGCTGACGGCCGGTGCCGCCATTCTCGGCGTGCTGCCGATCGCGTTCGGGGTCAATCTCGACTTCATCCTGCGCGAAGTCGCGGTCGGCGCTCCGGCGACGCAATGGTGGATTTCGCTGTCGACCGCGATCGTGTTCGGCCTCGGCTTCGCGACGGTGCTGACGCTGGTCGTCACGCCTGCGGCGCTGATGCTGGTCGCCCATGGCGCCGAATGGCGTTTCGCCAAAATGGCGAAGCTGCGCGCGTGGTGGAAGGGGCGGCGGGCCAAGCCTGCGGCCGCCGCTTAACTTAGCTATTTGTCATTCCGGGGCGCGCGCGTAGCGCGTGAACCCGGAATCCAGTTTGGTACTCGGTGTAGCTCTGGATTCCGGGTTCGCATGCTGCGCATGCGCCCCGGAATGACGCGCAGTTACAACGTCGCTTCCACCGCGCGCCGTAATTCGTTCGAGACGCGCGGGCGCACGCCGTAGAACGCCTCGAAGGCCGGCACCGCCTGATGCAGCAGCATGCCGAGACCATCGACCGCAATGTTGCCGCGCTTGCGTGCGGCCGCGAGCAACGGAGTCTCCAGCGGATTGTAGACGATGTCCGACACCATCGCGGCCTTCGGCAGCGCATCGAGCGCAATGTCGAGTGGCGGATAGCCGACCATGCCCTGGCTCGTGGTGTTGACGAGAAGCGCCGCGCCCTCGAGCGCGGAATTGCGCATGTCCCAGTCGATCACCCGGATGCGCGCTGGATCGATGCGCGATAATTCCTGCGCGCGCTCCGCCGTGCGATTGGCGAGACGGATGTCCTGCGCGCCATCGTCGAGCAGCGAGACCACCACGGCGCGCGCGGCGCCGCCCGCACCGAGAATGACGATCGGTCCGGTGTTCGCTTTGAAGTCGTCGCGCACGTCACGCAGGCTTGCGAGAAAACCATAGGCGTCGGTGTTGAAGCCCGACAGCGTTCCGTCGTCCTGCACCACGACGGTGTTCACCGCGCCGATCCGCGCCGCCACCGGATCGACCTGGTCGACCAGATTCAGCACCCCAAGCTTGTGCGGAATGGTGACGTTGCATCCGGAGAAGCCGAGCGCGCGCAGGCCGCGGATTGCGTCCGGCAAAGCCTCCGGCTTTACCGGCAGCGGCAGGTACGTACCCCTGATCCCGTATTGCGAAAGCCAATGGCCGTGCAAAACCGGCGAGCGCGATTGCGCGACCGGCCAGCCGATCACGCCGGCCAATTTGAAGGATTGCGGTGCTGCCATGATTGCAGATACGGAAGTTCGATCTTGTTGCGAGGTTACCTCGCAAGGTAACAGGCCTTTCATCATGAGCAAAGCGAACGCAATCCAGATCCGCATGGGCGGCTATGGCCCGGCCTCGACCGGCTTCAGCAAGGCGCTGAAATTCATCGGCGACCGGCTGAGCGCCGAGTTCGGCGATCAGGTCGATATCAAGTATCTCTGGAACATCATGGATTTCGGCTATCGCTCGGAGGACATCCTCTGGCTGGTCGAATCCGGTGTGCTCTCGCTCGGCTATCAGTCGTCGAGCTATCTAACTGACCGGGTGCCGGAGCTTGGCTTTGTCGATCTGCCGTTTCTGTTTGCGAACAGGGATCAGGCGCGCGGCGCAATGGACGGTGCGCTCGGTGCAAGGCTCGCGCAGGCGATCGAAGACAAGGTCGATTATCGAATCGTCGGCTGGTTCGAAAACGGCTTTCGCCATATCTCGAACCGCTTGCGGCCGGTGCGCAGCCCCGCCGATCTCGCCGGCATGACCATCCGCGTGCTGCCGAGCAAGATTCAGAAGCGCACTTTCGCGCTGCTTGGTGCATTGCCGCAGCGTCTCGATTTGACCGAAGCGCTGGAGATGATCGTTGCCGGCACGATCGATGCGCAGGAGAACCCGCTCGCCAACACCGTGACCTATGGCGCGCACAAATTTCATCCGTTCCACACGCTGACCGGCCACTTCTATATTTCGCGTCCGATCTTCATTTGCCGTGCGCAGTTCGATTCCTGGCCGAAGCCGCTGCAGGAGGCGATGCGGCGCGCGGCGGCGGAAGCGGTGACATTCCAGCGTGCGCTGGCGGTGCAGGAGGAAATGGATGCGCGGCTTGCGATCGAGGCGCAGGGCTGCCAGGTCGAGGAACTGACCCCGGCCGAGCACGACGCTTTCGTTCAAGCGGTGGCGTCCATGATGGCGGAATCGCGGGACATTTACGGGCCGGACCTGCTGAAACAGGTCGGCCGGTAGTGGTTTTATTTCATATAGCGAAATTGGAATTTACTATCTCGAAAATGCCTTGACTCTGCTGTCCAGCCGCCGTTTTCTTTGAGCAATAAAAAACAAGCCGCCAGAGGGAAACGCCGTGTCTGATACAGCCGTCAGTCCGATTCCGATTGCGCCCATTCCGTCTAACGGAAGCGTAAAGGCCTCCAACGGCAGCGCGAAGTCGCCGCACCGGGGCAGCATCCAGTCCGTCGATCGGGCTTTATCGCTCCTTGAGGCGCTGGCCGAAGCCGGCGGCGAGGCCTCGCTCACCGATCTGTCCCGGCGCACCAAACTCAATGTCTCGACCTGCCATCACCTGCTCTCGACGCTGGTGAACTGGGGGTATGTCGCGAAAGTGCCGGGCCGGCGATCCTACGCGCTCGGCGCCCGCGTGCTTTATCTCGGCCATGCCTGTCTGCGTCAGGTCGATCTGCCGCGGCGCGCGCAGGCCTTTATCGATCACATCAATCAGGTGACTGGCGAGAGCGTGCATCTTGCCGTGCTGCAGGCTGACACCATCGTGACGGTGGTGAAGCGCGAAGCGCGTCACGCCGTGCGGGTGGATACCGGAATGCTTGGACGCAGCGATGCGCCGCACGCGACCGCGACCGGCAAGGCGATGATCGCGTGGCTGCCGGAGGACCAGATCCGCCGCATGCTGCCGGGAGCCGGCCTGAAGCGGTTCACCGAAAGAACCATCTTGGATTTCGACGTGCTGATCGAGGAATTGCGGCATGTCCGCCGCAACGGCTTTGCGCTCGACCGTGAGGAATTCCAGCCCGGCGTGATCTGCGTCGGCTCGGCGATTCGCGATCACGCGGGTGCGGTGGTTGGCGCCATTTCGGCATCGGCACCTGCGATGCGTGCGACCGAGGAGCATCTCGCGCTGATGCAGCGCGAAGTGATTGCGGCAACTAATGCGTTGTCGGCCGAACTTGGCGAGCCGGGCTCGATGAAGCCGGCCGCTACCAGTGCTTGAAGACTTTGAACGTTCTATCAATGGAGTGTGGGCGATGTACGCACCTGCGGGCGTGAAAACCAGCAAGGATTTTCCGATTCCTGACATGATGAAGGCTTGGGTGCTGGGTGATCCCGGCGAACTCAAGCTGATCGACAAGGCCGTGCCGGCGCCGAAGAAGGCCGAGGTCCTGGTGCGCATCGACGCGGTCGCGATCTGCGCCACCGATCTCGAGATCATCTATCACGGCCCGCCTGCGATGATTCAGGGCGGCATGCCGCACAATAAGAACTTCACGCCGGGTCACGAATATATGGGCACGGTGGTCGCGCTCGGAGCGGGCGTCGACGAATACAAGATCGGCCAGCGCGTCACGGTCGAGATTCACGCTGGCTGCGGCCAGTGCAAGCGCTGCCGCGAGGGCATGTATACCTCGTGCCACAATTACGGCCTGAATTACGGTGACGTCGACAAGGGTCATCGCGCCAACGGCTTCACCACCGACGGCGGCTTTTGCGAGTACCAGGTCAATCACATCAACACGCTGGTCGCGATCCCCGATGATATGACCGACGAGGAAGCAACCCTCGTGGTCACCGCGGGCACCGCGATGTACGGACTGACCGAGCTCGGCGGCCTTGTTGCCGGTGAAAGCGTCGTGGTTACGGGGCCAGGTCCGATTGGCTTGCTCGGTGTCGCGGTCGCGAAGGCGATGGGTGCGCAACCCGTCATTCTGACCGGCACGCGCGACAATCGTCTGCAGATCGGCAAGGAACTCGGTGCCGATCACGTCATCAATATTCGCAAGGTGAATGATGTCGTGCAGGCGGTGAAGGATCTCAACGGCGGCAAGGGCGTCGATTACGTGGTCGAGTGCTCGGCTGCGCCAAGCGCGATGAACGAGGCCATCAAAATGGTCAACCGCGGCGGCAAGGTCTGCCTCGCGGCTTTCCCGCATGGCGAAGCGCCGGTCGATATCGCGCATATCGTACGAAACAATATCTACATCTACGGCATCCGCGGCGAGGGCAAGACCGCCACCCACCGCGCCGAGGCCTTCATGAAGCAGAAGCGTTTCGATGCCACCAAGATACACACCCACACCTTCCCGCTGGAGGATCTGCCGACGGCGATCCGCTACGCGAAGGATCGTGTCGAAGACGCGATCAAGGTGGTTGTGAAAATGAAGGCCGGCGCCGCGCAGCGGGTGGCGGCGGAGTGATTGCGGTCCCTCCCCCTCGAAGCGGGTGGAGAGAAGTCGCATGTGGCCACGACTTTACCTCCCCCTGAAAGGGGGAGGTCGCTCGACTGAGCGAAGCGAAGGAGAACG
>CAZIKZ010000267.1:0-6257 GCA_964539845.1 uncultured Hyphomicrobiales bacterium | reverse complement strand
CACGCCGTGCAGGCCGGACAGGAATTTGTCGAAGGCAAGGACGGCCTGCTCCCGGCTTTCGCTGCGTGCCAGATGTTCGATCAGACTGGGGACAAGCAGGCGAAGCTGTGAGCGCGCGAATTCGCTGCGCAGCGCGATGTAGCGCCCGCTCAGCCAGTTCCGCACCAGGGCAGATAGCTCCAGCGGATTGCGAAAGCCCATCGCTGACAGACGATCGAGCGTGTCGCGATTGTCCTCGTCCGCGGGAAATTGCAGCCCGGCTTCAGGGGCCTGAACCACCGGCTCGAACAGCCGCGAATAATGCTGCTGGACGTTGCGCAGATGCAGCAGCAGCACATCGGAAAAGGCACTCGTGGTCTCGTAGCCGAGAAAGCGCGCGTATTTCAGCAACTCGGCTTCGTCGGACGGAAGCGTATGCGTCTGCTCGTCCGCGATCATCTGCAGCCGGTGCTCTGCTTGCCGCAGAAACAGATAGGCCGCCTCAAGTTCACGTTGCGCGAGTCCGCCAACCCATTGTCCATCCGAGAGCGCCGAGAGCGTCGTCAGGGTGCGCAGGTCGCGCAGTTCCGGATGACGCCCCCCCGCTATGAGTTGCTGGGTCTGGACGAAAAACTCGATCTCACGGATACCGCCGCGCCCGAGCTTGATATTGTGACCGGCGACAGCGATCTCGCCGTGACCGCGATAGGCGTGGATCTGCCGCTTCATCGCGTGGATGTCCGCGAGCGCGGCGAAATCCATGTACTTGCGCCACACGAAGGGCGACAGCGCCTTCAGCAGTTTTTCGCCCGCTTCGATATCACCGGCGCAGGGGCGCGCCTTGATCATCGCCGAGCGCTCCCAGTTCTGCCCGCGATGCTCGTAGTAATCGAGCGCGGCCGGGACCGAGATCGCGACCTGCGTCGAAGCCGGATCGGGCCGCAGCCTAAGATCGACGCGAAACACATATCCGTCGGCTGTGCGCTCCTGCAGCAGTTTCACAAGACCGCGCGTCACCCGGATATAGGGGGCGGACGGCTCGGTATCCGGCGGGATCGCAGGCGCATCCGGATCGTAGAAGACGATGAGGTCGATATCGCTCGAGTAATTCAGCTCGAACGCACCCATCTTGCCCATGGCGAGCACGATATAGCCCGAGCCTTGCTCCGGCTCCGCGGGGTCGGGCGGTGCGAGCCGGCCACGCCGAACCGCATCGTTCAGCAGAAAGCGAACCGCCCCCTGCACCATCCGGTCGGCCAGGTCAGTGAGCCCGCGCGTGACTTGCAGCACCGGCCACACTGCACCGATGTCGCAGATCGCGATCAACAAAGCGGCTTCCGCCTTGGTGCGGCGGAGCAGCCGCATGGCGTCGGCCTCGTCGCTCATGTCGGACAGGGCACTGACGACGTTAACCAATAGAGTCTGGAGATGGCTTTCGGGATTTGCGCGCAGCAGCCGGAGAAGCCGGGCGGGTTCCGCGCGCGCGAGATCGGTCAGGTGGGGAGAATAATCGAACAGCGCGGCGATCAGGGCGCGCGCCTTGGGCGCTGCGGCGAAGGTCTCGCGCAACGCATCCCGCTCGGAGGCCTCGCCAAGTTCGGCGATCCAGTCGTCCAGCCGCGCGAAGCTCCGGTCCGGCTGCGGCAGGAATGGCCCGTCGACAATGCGTTCGGCCAGCGTGCCAGCGGCACCGCCGGCGTCGCGGACGGATTCTTCAGTGATCGCTCCCGGACTCATTAGGGTCCGGCATAGACCATCCGGCTCGAAAAAGGGAGGCTACCGCCGCTCGACCGCCTCGGTTTCCGCGGGAGCTGCGACGGCAAGAGGTCCGTTGCGTGGCAACACCAGCACGGCACAGAGACCGGGCGTGTTGTCCTCGAGCCGCAACTCGCCGCCGTGCAACCGCGCGACAGCGGATGCGAGGCTGAGGCCAAGTCCCGATCCCGGTATGGTGCGGCTCTTTTCCAGCCGGACAAACCGCTCGACCACACGGCCACGATCTCTTTCCGGAATCCCGGGGCCGCGGTCACCAACGCTGAGCAGAACGTGGTCCCCTTCGACGCGGGCTTTCACGGTCACGG
Organism: uncultured Hyphomicrobiales bacterium; assembly: GCA_964539845.1. Classification (GTDB taxonomy): domain Bacteria; phylum Pseudomonadota; class Alphaproteobacteria; order Rhizobiales; family Xanthobacteraceae; genus Pseudorhodoplanes. Next base: position 4,197 of record CAZIKZ010000267.1, on the reverse strand, counting down.
CCGAGGGTGTGCCGGAGGCCATGGCAAACGGCCCCGCATATTTGATCGCGTTGTCGACGAGATTGGCGAGCGCCTGACTGACCAATTCGCGATTTCCCCGCAGCAGAATAGCGCCCGGTGCATCGACCTCGAGTGTCAGCCCCTGCTCTTCCGCCAGCGGCTCGTAGAGTTCGCCGACGTCATGCGCGGCTTCGGCGGCGTCAAAATCGATCATATTGTCGCGCGCCTGCCCGGATTCGGCGCGCGCGATCATCAACAGCGCGTTGAACGTGGTGATGAGCGAATCCGAGTCCTCGATCGTGCCTTCGAGCGCCGCGCGGTAGTCGCTTTCGCCGTGCGCGGTTCGCAACGCCTCCTCGGCGCGGTTGCGCAGGCGCGTCAGCGGCGTCTTCAGATCGTGCGCGATATTGTCGGAGACTTCCTTCAGCCCCCGCATCAGCCCCTCGATCCGGTCAAGCATCTCGTTGAGGTTATGCGCGAGCCGGTCAAGTTCGTCGCCGCTGCCCGCAACCGGCAGCCGCCCGGACAGGTTGCCGCCCATGATCGTGCGCGTGGTTTCGGTCATCGCATCGACGCGGCGAAGCACACGCCGCGCGACGAAGAACCCGCCGATCAGCCCGAGCACGATAACCACGGCCGCCGACCATTTGCCGGCATCGAGCACCACCTGGAACAGCCGCTCCCGCTCCTCCAGGTCGCGTCCGACCAGAATCTTGAAACCGCCGGGAAGGTGATAGACCCGCGCCAGAGCGCGATGCAGTTCGGATGTCTCGCCCTCTTCGATCCGGCGGTAGACGGTTTCCGCCCAGCCCTGCCGTTCGAGCGCACCGGTCGGCAGGGAACCGACATTGCCGGCAAGACCGTCGCCGCCGGGCGTGGTGACGAGATAAAGACTTGAACCGGGCCGCCGCGACCGCGATTCGACGATCAGCGTCAGGCGCCGGATGCCGCCGATATTGAACTGATCGACGAGGCCGGTAATCTCGGCATTCACAACCTCGTTCACCTGTTCGGTGAACAGCCGCTTGGTGTTGAGCGCGAAATAGCCAAGCAGAAAGACCGCGAACAGCGCGAACACGGTCAAATAGGCCAGCGTCAGCTTGAACGCCGTCGTTCGGAATAGCTTGCCGAGCGCTGTCATCATGAGCCGTGCGACAGCCTTGCTGCGCCTGGAGGAGCGGATTTGACGTTCGCTACCCACCCAGCCGCGCGCTCGCGAAGCGAATGTCAAATCCAAGCTCCACTAGAATCCAATATTTGCTAGTGGTCCTTGATGCAAGCATTCGCAAAAAGAGCCTGCCGAGGAAGGGATGCGAATGTTTGCATCGGACCACTAGAAAGCACCCCCGCGCTCCTTCGATCAGCGTTTAAGTCCGCGACCCATCGCGGATCATGTAACCGGCGCCGCGGATCGTATGCAGGAGCGGTTGCGAGAAACCCTTGTCGATCTTGGAGCGCAGACGGGAAATATGCACGTCGATCACATTGGTCTGCGGATCGAAATGATAATCCCAGACATTTTCCAGCAGCATCGTGCGCGTCACGACTTGTCCGGCATGCTTCATCAGATATTCGAGCAAGCGGAATTCGCGCGGCTGCAACACCACTTCATCCTTGCCGCGGGTGACCCTGTGCGACAGGCGATCGAGTTCGAGATCGCCGACACGATACACGGTCTCCTCGCTGCGGCCTCCGCGGCGGCGCGACAGCACCTCAACACGGGCAAGCAGCTCGGAGAAAGAATAAGGCTTGGGAAGGTAATCGTCGCCGCCGGCGCGCAATCCCTTCACGCGGTCGTCGACCTGACCGAGCGCTGACAGGATCAGCACCGGGGTTTCGACTTTCTTGGCGCGCAACTCGCCGATGACCGAGAGGCCGTCGCGCTTCGGCAGCATACGGTCGACGATCAGGACGTCGTAATCGCCATCGAGCGCCATCGCGAGCCCTTCCTCACCATCGGCGGCGTGGTCGGCGACGTGACCGGTTTCGCGGAAGGCGCGGACAAGATAATCGGCGGCGTCGCGGTCGTCCTCGATGATCAGCAATCGCATGGTGTGGAGTTGCCCCGTGGCGTCCGTCACGGAATCGCCTGTTGCGGGAGAATTTGCAAGCGCGGTGGGGTTTTGATTCAAGGACATGAGGGGGTGGCGACTCTACGCTACTCCGCCACCCCCTCAGCTGACCCCGATCCGGCAGGGGCGACGGTAGCCGGGTTCCGGGGCTAAGGCCTTGCGATTGAGGGGCGGGATTTGAATCCCGCCCTCCTTGAAGTGTGGGGGCGGGCGTTAACCCGCCCCCAGGGTTTCGTGGCACCGGCGGGGGCGACGGTAGCCGGAGACACGTCCCTTTCTCGTTGCCCGCAGCCACCAGGCCGCGGGCATTTCGTTATGCGCGGCCGGCGGGCAGCGCCACGAAGCGGGTGCCTTCACCCGACTTCACGCGCATCAGCACGGTGCGCTTGTTGTCCTTGCGCGCGTCCTCGAGTGCCTTGCGAACGTCGGCCGGGTTGGACACCGCCTTGCCCGCAACTTCCAGGATCACGTCGCCGGTCTTGAAGCCACGCTCACCAGCCGGGCTGTCCGGCAGAACGCGGGTCACGACCACGCCTTCATTGCCCGAACCAGCTACGGATGCGGCCGGTGAGAGTTGCAGGCCGAGCGTCAGCTCTTCACGGGCCGGACCGCTGCGGTCTTCGCCACCGCGGCGGCTGAGTTCCGCCTGGGTCGGCAATTCGCCGAGCGTGACGTTGACCGTCTTCTCCGCACCGCGCTGCAGGATGGTCAGCCGGGCGGACTGGCCCGGACCCATCTGAGCAATGCGACGCGACAGCTCACGGGCATTGGCGATACGCTCACCGTTGACCGCAACGATCAGGTCACCCGCCTTGATGCCGGCCTTCGCGGCGGGGCTGTTCTCGGCCGGTTCGGCGACGAGTGCGCCGTCGGTATTCTTCAGGCCCATGCTGTCGGCGATGTCCTTGGTGACCGGCTGAATCTGCACGCCGATCCAGCCACGGGTGACCGAGCCCTTGTCGCGCAGCTGCTTCACCACCGAGTCCACGGTCGTGGCCGGGATCGCAAAGGCGATACCAACCGAGCCGCCCGATGGCGAATAGATCGCCGTGTTCACGCCAACGACGTTACCGTCGATGTCGAAGGTCGGGCCGCCGGAGTTACCCTTGTTCACCGGAGCGTCGATCTGCAGGAAGTCGTCATACGGGCCGGCACCGATGTCACGGCCGCGCGCGGACACGATACCCGCGGTCACGGTCGATGACAGGCCGAACGGATTGCCGACCGCCAGCACCCAGTCGCCAACGCGCGGGGCGCGATCGGCAAGCTTGGCATAGGGGAAGTTGTTGCCGTCGACCTTGATCAGCGCGAGATCGGTGCGCGGATCGGTGCCGATGACTTTCGCCGTATAGGTCTTGCCGTCGTCAGTCTGGACCTCGACCTCCGTGGCGCGATCAACCACATGATTGTTGGTCACCGCATAGCCGTCGGCCGAAATGAAGAAGCCGGAGCCCTGGCCGGAGGTGCGCTGACGCGGACCACGCTGCTGCATGTCCGGTCCGCCGCGGTTCGGCATATCCGGGATCATGTCTTCACCGAAGCGGCGGAAGAAGCGCTCGAAGCCTTGCGGCATCTGGCCCTGGCCTTCGAACGAAGAATTCTGCGGACCGGCGTTCACCTTGACGCGAACGGAAAACACCGCGGGTTTCACTTTCTCGACGATATCGGCAAAGCCGACCGGACGCTGCACGGTCTGGGCCTGCTGCGTCACATTCTGCGCGATCGCGGCATGGCGAGCCGCATCCGGCGCGACAAACAGCGCCGCCGCACCGAGGCTCAGGATGGTCGTGCCGAGCAACATGGCCCGGCGTCCTTTGAGGAAAGCGCCCGGGCTGGGAGGCGTGGTGGCAGTCATAGGGTTCACTCCATCTTCCTAATTTCAGGACGTGCCGGGGAGGATTGCTTGGGACAATCCCGGCGCCGTTCGTGAGTGAAGATGGGGGGACTCGCCTTACGACTACCTGTCGGGGGGGTTAAACTTTCGTAATGGGAATGAACCCGGAGAACTGACGCTTTTTCAGTGCCTTAGGGTTTGGTCCGCGGATCGCCATCGAGCAGCTTGGCAATCTTGCGCTCTTCTTCGGCGGTTAACGCAGCCACAGGCGCACCCGGATCCGCTGCATTG
>CAZIKZ010000266.1:0-6262 GCA_964539845.1 uncultured Hyphomicrobiales bacterium | reverse complement strand
CCTGCCACCGCATCTCGTCACCAAGGATATCTGGAATCAGCGCTACGAGGATATCCGTGCGTTCGAGCAATATCAGGCGCGCAACGGCACGCTGATCCTGAAATTCTTTCTGCATGTGTCGAAGGACGAGCAGGCCAAGCGTTTCCTCGAGCGCATCGACGATCCTGCGAAGAACTGGAAATTCAATCTCGGGGACGTCTCGGAGCGCAAGCTGTGGGACGATTACATGCGCTATTACGAACAGACGATCCGCGAGACCAGCCGCCCGCATGCGCCGTGGTTCGTCGTGCCGGCGGACAAGAAATGGTTCACGCGGCTCGTGGTGGCGTCCGCTCTGGTCGAAGGGCTTGAAGGGTTGAACCTGCATTATCCGCAGGTTGACGATGCGACACGTGCGGAGCTGAAGAAGTCGCGAGACTTGCTCGCGGCGGAACTGCCGGAGAAGAAGAAAAACGGCAAGAAGGACAACGGCAAGCAGAGTTGAAACGTGAGTGCCTTGCTTATCCCTCCCCCGCGAAGCGGTGGGGAGGGTCGATCGACTGAGCGATAGCGAAGGAGATCGGGGTGGGGGTCTTTTTAATTTGCAAGAAAGTCCCCCCACCCCCGACCCCTCCCCACCGCTTCGCGGGGGGAGGGGAGTCGACAGGCTGGTGCGGGAAGGGAAAAAGTAGCGGCGCTTGCGGAAACACCCCTGCCTCCGCTAAAAGGCCCCTGCAAAAGTCATCGCTTCACACCACTTTAACGGTGACTCTGGCACTCTAACGGTCTGTTTTTCGAGGGTTTTTGGCATGTCCGCGCAGGACTTTGATCGCGCGACGAAACGGGGGGCGGCGAACGCCCGGCCCGGTGCTGCCCTCATTCTCGGCGGTCTTTCGCTCCTTAGGTGCCCCTGAGGGCCGGCTGGGCATGTTTGCCTGGGCGCTCAGGGGTCACGCGACGAGACGGAAACCCTGAATTGGCGCCCTGACAGCGGCGCATGACGAGACAAGGACCTTCATCCATGACCACGGCCACCACAGCCGCGACGCAACGCTCCGACAAGGACCGCGTCGTTATTTTCGACACCACCCTGCGCGATGGCGAGCAATGCCCCGGCGCGACCATGACCCACGATGAGAAGATCGAGGTCGCTGCGCTGCTCGACGAGATGGGCGTCGACATCATCGAGGCCGGCTTTCCGATCGCCTCGGAAGGCGATTTTGCGGCCGTGCAGGAGATTGCGAAGCGCACCAAGAATGCAGTGGTGTGCGGTCTCTCGCGTGCCGCGCCGAAGGATATCGACCGCTGCGCCGAGGCGATCAAGCCGGCCGCGCGCAAGCGTATCCACACCTTCCTGTCCACCTCGCCGGTCCACATGAAGTGGAAGCTCCAGAAGGAGCCGCACGAGGTTTTCGAGATGGTGATCGCGCAGGTAACGCGCGCGCGCAAATATACCGACGACGTTGAATGGTCGGCGGAGGACGGCACGCGCACGGAGCACGATTTCCTGGTCCGTTGCGTGGAAGCGGCGATCAATGCCGGCGCGACCACGATCAATATTCCCGACACGGTGGGCTATACCACGCCGGAAGAATACGCGGCCTTGTTCCGTATGGTGCGCGAGCGCGTACCCAATTCGGACAGGGCGATCTTCTCGGTGCATTGCCATGACGATCTTGGCATGGCGGTGGCGAATTCGCTGGCCGGCGTCACGGGCGGCGCACGGCAGATCGAATGCACGATCAATGGCATCGGCGAGCGCGCCGGAAATGCGGCGCTGGAAGAGGTCGTGATGGCGATCCAGACGCGCAACGACGTCTTGCCGTACTGGACCAATATCGACGCGAGGATGCTGACGCGGGCCTCCAAGCTCGTGTCGGCCACGACCTCGTTCCCGGTGCAATACAACAAGGCGATCGTCGGCCGGAACGCGTTCGCGCATGAGAGCGGCATCCATCAGGATGGCATGCTGAAGAATACGCAGACCTACGAGATCATGACGCCGGAAACCGTAGGCGTGAAGCAGACTTCGCTGGTGATGGGCAAGCATTCCGGCCGCCATGCCTTCCAGCACAAGCTGGAAGAACTGGGCTACAAGCTCGCCGCCAATCAGTTGGAAGACGCCTTCGTTCGGTTCAAGGCTTTGGCCGATCGCAAGAAACATATCTACGACGAGGATATCGAGGCGCTGGTCGACGAGGAGATCGCGCATGAGCACGACCGCATCACGCTGGAATCGCTGACGGTGATTGCCGGTACGCGCGGTCCGCAATCGGCGACGCTCGAACTCGACGTCGATGGCCGCCGCCAGACCGTGCAATCGACCGGCAACGGCCCGGTGGATGCGATCTTCAACGCCATCAAGGCGCTGGTGCCGCATGAGGCGGTGCTGGAACTGTACCAGGTGCATGCCGTGACTGAAGGGACCGACGCGCAGGCGGAGGTTTCGGTGCGGCTTGCGCAAGGCGATTATTCGGTCACCTCGCGCGGCGCGGACCCCGACACGCTCGTGGCTTCGGCCAAGGCCTATCTGGGCGCGCTGAACAAGCTGATCAGCAAGCAGAACCGCGACGCCGAGGGCGGCCGCGGCCGCCGTATCCATTCGACGGATGCGGGGTAGCTCACGCGTGTTGTCCGGACGCATCGTTTTGATGCGTCCGGATCAATCCACAGTTTGAGCGAGTCCTTTAGACTAATCTTAAGGTTGTAAATCTAGCTTGCCGGCATCCTTGCGGAGCGCGGCAGGCTTGATGACAACCATCGATCACACCGACGGCGGTTATGCGCGCCGTGTTACTCTTTTGGTCGGGCTCACGCTGCCGGTCTTCGCCGCGACCATATGTTTGTCGGCGCTGCTTCTGTTCTCGGTCCAGCCGATGTTCGCCAAGATGGTGCTGCCGCTGCTCGGCGGCTCGCCCGGCGTGTGGTCGGTGGCGATGGTGTTTTTCCAGGCGATGTTGCTCGCGGGCTACGCCTATGCGCATGCCGTGACCCGACTGTTCGATCCGCGGGCCGCGCTCGGCATCCATCTCGGCGTGATCGCACTTGCGCTGCTCACGCTGCCGATTGCTGTCGCATCCGGGTTCGGCAAGCCGCCGGTGGACGGTGAGGCGCTGTGGTTGATCGGGCTGTTCGGTCTGTCGATCGGACTACCGTTCTTTGCCGTCGCCGCAAACGCGCCGATGCTGCAGGCCTGGTTCGCGCGCACACGTCATCCGCAGGCGCATGACCCGTATTTCCTGTATGGCGCATCCAATCTGGGCTCGTTCGTCGCCCTGCTGGCCTATCCGGTGGTAATCGAGCCGTTCCTCACGCTGCGTGCGCAATCGCTCGCCTGGACCTATGGCTTCGTGCTGCTGATGGCGATGATCGCCGGTGCCGGACTTCTCATGGCGGCGACCATGCGGCCGGCAACGTCCCGTGCCGACGAAGCGCCCGCCGTTGCACCGGCGAGGAGCGACATCGCCGCGTGGATCGCGCTTGCGTTTGTGCCATCGGCGATGCTGATCGCGGTGACCTCGCATATCTCGACGGACATCGCGTCTGCGCCGTTCCTGTGGGTGGTGCCGCTCGCGATTTTCCTGGCGACGTTCATCTTCACCTTCCGGTCCGGTGGTGAGGCGACGCACCGATTCTTGGTTCGTGCGCAACCCTTCATCATCGCACCGCTCGCAATCGGATTGTTCAGCGGCATGCGGTCGCTCTGGCTGCTGGTGCTTTGTCTCGATCTTGCGCTGCTCGCGGTCACGGCGATGATCTGCCATCGCGAGCTTTATCGGCGGCGGCCGGACGCGCGCTATCTGACCGGGTTCTATCTCTGGATCTCGGTCGGCGGCGTGCTCGGTGGAATCTTCACCGGGCTGATTGCGCCCTATGTGTTCCCGGATGTCTGGGAATACCAGATCCTGATGGTGCTCGCGCTGTTGTGCCGACCCGGCGCATTCGACAATGGCTTGCGATCCTGGACGGGTGGCGGCGCTACATTCGCAGCACTGCTTGCGATCATGTTGCTGCCGTATCTGTTCGGCTATCAGGTCCCGCCTGCTTTCAGCATGACCTGGACCGTCATTCTCGTCACAGTTGCGGCCTATATGATGTTGAATGCGCGTGACACGATGAAGGTCGTGTTCGCGACCGCGCTCGTGCTGGTCGCGACCGCGCTGTACAAGCCGGGATTCGTCAGCGCCGAGACCGCCCGCAGTTTCTTCGGGGTGCATAAGATCGCGGACTCGACCGATGGCCGTTTCCGGATGCTGTTCCATGGCACAACGATTCATGGCGCGCAGCGGTTGACGAGCGACGATGGCACGCCCCGCACCGGCAAGCCCGAACTGGTCAGCTATTATCACGCCGGCGGCTCGATCACGGACGGTATCAACGCGATCCGCGAGCAGCGGGGAACGCTTGGCCGCGTCGCGGTGGTCGGTCTTGGCACTGGAAGCATGGCCTGCTTTGCGAAATCGGGCGAGCATTGGCAATTCTTCGAAATTGACTCGGTCGTGGTCAAGATTGCGAAGGATCCCACCAAGTTCCGGTTCCTGTCGGAGTGTGGTGGCGGCGACGATATCGTGCTCGGCGATGCACGATTGACGCTGGCCGAAAGCACGGACCGATATGACCTGATCATTCTGGAGGCCTTCACCTCCGATGCCGTGCCGGTGCATCTGCTGACCCGCGAAGCGATGGCGGTCTACACGTCCCGGCTCAAGGACGGTGGCGCGATCCTGTTCCATGTTTCCAACCGCTATATGGATCTCGTCGGTGTGGTGGCGGAAGTCGCCGACAGCCACGGCCTGTCCAGCGTGGTTCGTCGCGACGGCCCGATCGCTCAGGAGCAACTCAGGGCGAGTCTCTCGGCGGGCTCTCTCGTGGCGGTCGTTGCGCGGTCGCAGGCCGATCTCGCGAGCTTCGCGTCGCGCGCGAAGTGGCAATTGCAGCAACCGAACGGTACGATCCGCCCCTGGACCGACGACTATTCCAACATCCTCGCGGCGATCTGGCGGTTGCAATCCGGGACTAACGGCCATGCCGCCGTCAACGAACGGACCGCCCGGCAGCCTTAAGTCAATCTTCAGATCGCCCTGCGACCCTGCCGCCTTCCCGCAGGCGGCAGGCAGACATGACGGCCATCGAACGAACGGAAGGCGGTCGCGCCCAAAGGGCCCTGTCCCTGATCGGCGTCACGCTGCCGGTCTTTGCCGTCACGATATGCCTGTCGGCGCTGCTGCTGTTTTCGGTCCAGCCGATGTTCGCCAAGATGGTCCTGCCGCTGCTCGGCGGCTCGCCCGGCGTGTGGTCGGTGGCGATGGTGTTTTTCCAGGCCATGCTGCTGGCGGGTTACGCCTATGCGCATGGTCTGACCAGGCTGTTCGATCCGCGCGTCGCAGTCGGTGTTCACCTCTGTGTTTTCGGATTGGCGCTGTTCTCGCTGCCGCTTGCGCTTGCGTCCGGTTTCGGCAATCCGCCGGCCGACGGCGAGGCCTTCTGGCTGATCGGCCTGTTCGGTGTGTCGATCGGACTGCCGTTCTTCGCGGTCGCCGCCAATGCGCCGCTCCTGCAGGCCTGGTTTTCGCGAACGAAGCATCCGCAGGCGAACGATCCCTACTTTCTGTATGGGGCGTCCAACCTTGGTTCATTTGTTGCGCTGCTCGCATATCCGGTGGCGATCGAGCCGTTCCTGACGCTGCGTTCGCAGTCGGTCACGTGGACCTATGGTTTCATCCTGCTGATGGCGATGATCGCCGGCGCCGGACTTCTGATGACCGCAACCATGCGGCCGGCCGCCGCGCGCGCCGAGGAGAAGCCGGCCGTCGCGCCGCGTATGCGCGACATTGCGGCGTGGGTCGCGCTTGCCTTCGTGCCGTCGGCGATGCTGGTCGCGGTGACATCGCACATCTCCACCGATATCGCGTCGGCGCCATTCCTGTGGGTGGTGCCGCTTGCGATCTTCCTCGCCACCTTCATCTTCACGTTTCGCGCGGGCGGGGAGAAGACCCACAGGGCTCTGGTACGGCTGCAGCCTTTCATCATTGCGCCGCTCGCGATTGCGCTGTTCGGCGGCGCGCGCGCCTATTGGCTCGTCGTGCTCGTGCTCGATCTTTTGCTGCTCGCGGTCACGGCGATGATCTGCCACCGCGAACTTTATCTGAAGCGGCCTGACGCGCGCTACCTGACCGGCTTCTATCTCTGGATTTCAGTCGGTGGCGTGCTCGGTGGTATCTTCACGGGATTGATCGCGCCGTATGTGTTCCCGGATGTTTGGGAATATCCGATCCTGATGGTG
>CAZIKZ010000265.1:0-6281 GCA_964539845.1 uncultured Hyphomicrobiales bacterium | reverse complement strand
CCGCCTCAATCGTTCCAGGAATCACAGCTCGCGAAACGGCCGTAACCAAGGTCGACTGTGCAGGGGTAATACACGTTCGGCCGATAGGGCCGCCCGTTGCGGTCGAATGACGGGTCGGGCCAGGGATGGTTGCGATAGGCTGCAACCGGCGCCGGCTGACGGTGACGGATCACCTGTTGATGCCGCTGATGCCGCACCGGCTTCTGACTGCGCTGCTGATGCGCACGCGGACTATGAGCGCGCTGATTCTTCGCAGCCGCCTCCCCTGCGGGAGCAGCCAGCGCGGGACCGACAGCGAGCGGTGACGCGCAAAGCAGTGCAGCAGCGAATAACGCTTTCGCTTTCATGTTCATGCAACCTCCGAGCGTCGCCCGAAACACATATAGGCAGGCGTCGAGGCTGCACCATTGTCAAATGACACAAAGAACAAAAAGGCCCGGCGCGCAGGGGAACCTCGGCCGGGCCAGTTAATGAGACGGGGGTCACACCCGCTCATGCGTCTCCTAGAAGCGGTAATTCACACCAAACTTGACGGTGCTGATGTGCGAGTCGATGTCGGCATTCACTGGCAGCGCAATCGGGCCAATCGGAATCCCGGTGAACGCGCGGTTCTTCTGCCCGAAGTCCATGTAGGTGCCTTCGATCTTCATGGTCCAGTTTCCGGCGAAGGCCCATTCCACGCCGCCGCCGACGAGCCAGCCGGTTTCGGTCTCGGAAATAGTTGAGGCATAGGCGAAGCCCGGCAATGTTGCGGCCACGGAGTAATCGTTGTTCGCCCACGCGATACCGGCCTTGCCGTAAACGAGCAGAGTGTTGAACGCGACACCGAGGCGGGTCGACACATTTGCATTCCAGTTATTCTGGAATGTGCCCGTCAAACTTGCGCCAGGCACCAGGCCGAACAGGAAGTTGCTGTTGCCGGAGCCATTGAGGTCGGACCAGGAGATCTCACCCTCGGTGCCGACGACGATGTTGCCGAACTGATAATTGTATCCGACCTGTCCGCCACCCACGAAGCCGTCATGGTCGACGCGGAAGGGGTCCGCGATCAGCCCGACAATCCCGGTGGGAGTCGCTGCGGCCTCACCCCAGCCCCAGCCCACATGTCCGCCGATATAGAAGCCGGTCCACGAATAGGACGGCGCGGCCACGGGCGCCGATTTGTAGACAGGCGCGATGTCAGCCGCGTTCGCGCCCGATGCGATGAGCAAAGCGGCTGCGGCAGTAGCAATACTAAGGTACTTGGCCATCTGACGATCCCCCTTGGGTCAAAGTCGATGCTTTAATTTACGCCTTAATTCCGTAGAAATCTGTCACTTTTTGAACACATATGCGACAATTAGACTCATTGCATATACAGATTTTTAGATAAAAATTTACTGATTTGGCAAATTTTGTTGTATTTTTTCGCCACCTTAATATTGCGCCAAGGTCTCGCGACCGCACGAGCGAGCTACATTTGACAAAATCCGGTGTGTGGCCGGCTTGCCGAGCGCTCCACCAAAGGCGCTGCCCCAAGCGGGAATCGTTACATCGGGATACGGGGCCGCGCTTGAGCGCTGCAGGACAACAGTCTCAGAGACTGTTGAACCCCAGCGCAGGCGATGCACGCATCGCGCATGAGACACATGAGTCATTTGACTCGAAAAACAGAGTTACGCGTGACTCGAAAAGAATGACGTGGCGCGAACGTGGCTCAGCGACAGAGCAGCGGTTTTGTAAACCGAAGGCTGGTTCAATTCCTGCAACCCGCACATCGACGCGTTATCTCTTCACGCGATTCTTCACCCAGCCAGCAACGGCCACCGCAGCTGCACCGATTGCTGCGAAAAGAATCCAGCGCTTCTTTTTGTAAATTCGTCCGTTCGGACCGACCCAGCCCATCCGTCGTCTCCATGCGGCGAGGTAACGTCACCGCTGCGTTCGAGTTCCCCTTAGCCGAATGAGCGCGCACGATGGACGTCGATCGATCTTGAAATTGGCAAAAAGCGGCGCGACGATTTCGAATTGGCAATCAGTCCGGGAGGTTCCAATGTCACGTGCGCTTCTTGCAGTAGCAATTGCTGGGCTTGTCTACGCTGCGGCTCCCAGCGTCGTACAAGCCAGTCCGCTGGTCCCAAGCCAGGAGGGACTCAAGACACTCGCCCCGAACTTCCTGCAGGACGTCCGATGGCGCCGGTGTTGGCGCGACCGCTGGGGCCGCCTCCATTGTCGAACATGCTGGCGTGACCGCTGGGGCCGCGTGCACTGCCGTTAATCGTCATCATCTTTGAAAAGTGCCGGCGGCTTCGCGGCCGGCGGCATTATTCTTTTCTGATCATTCGGCCTGATCATTCGGCGCGCGCCACGATTCCGTCAGCGCCGCGGTGATCGGCAGCCTGAGGGCCCTGTCAGCGCCTTCACAACACGTCACGCTCCGTAACAGCTTGTGAGACGATTTTTTCTGCGCAATGACGATAATGAGCGCGGCAATCGGCGGCGCGAACCTCCCTACCGATTGTGAAGCAAGCCCCGCGTCGGAAACGGCGCGGGGCTTTCGCGTTGACGCCCCGCCGTGCGATCCGATCTGCTAGCGCACGGAACCCTGCATGCGGACATAGCCGCGAACCTGCACGCAGGTTCCGGTTCCCTCGACCTGGACGAAGCCTGCGCCGTGCTCCGCGCAAGGATTGGCACGCTTCGCGGGTTCGGCTTTCGGGGTCCGGTCCGATTTCGCCTTGGTCACCGCCTTGCTCTGGGCGAGCGCAGGCGCAGCCGGCAGGAGCGCGATCAGAACGGCGATGGCGATGGTTCTCATGGCCTCTTCATACAGAAATCGAAGCCGGATGTCTTCCTGCCGTCAGGTCTTGCGCGATTAACCGTCTTTCTTCAGGCGGCGTTAGCGGGCCGGCCCCACCATCGAACGCGGACCAGCCTGTGGGAGGGTGGGTCCTGCGACGCGCGCATGCGCGCGTCCGGACGCGCAACTGCAGTTGCCTGGCTCGGCATCAGGAGAGATGCAGATGACCGCAATGGATCTCGTGGGATTGCTGCTGCTGGTTTTTCTGATCGCGCCAATGGTCACGGCAGGGCCGAGCCGCTACTGACGGCGCTCAGTCGCGATCCTGACCGAATTCGCAACCCGGCGCGGCATAGACGTAGCGGCCGACACCGTGCCGGTCGGCACGCAGGTGCGGTTTGCAGCGCGCGACCCAGCGTGCTTCGCGTTCGCGCACTTCGGCAATGTCGTCCGCGTTCGGCTCACGCAGCGACTGAACGCCAGTATTGCCGCGATCGCCGTAGCGGTATTGCCGCACGCAATGCGCGGCACCGCCTGAAAACGCGCAGCTCCCGACGACGGTATCGGTGACGCGCTGCGCAGACGCGGGCCCGCTCGCACCGCCGAGAGCAAGTGCAGACAAGACAAATGTGAAGACCATCATCCTGGTCATGACACGCGACTCCCGCTCGGGCCCAACAACAGCCGCAGAATCCCTCGCAGTCACGGGTTGCAAGCGCGGTGCCATGAAAAGCCGTGCCGGACCGGCACAAACCGCCCTCGCCTGTGCGGAAATGCGACACATGGAACCCATTCGCTGTCCCGGCATTGTCAGGGGCCGCACGCAGGTGCCGGCGATCACGGGATGGGGCACGGCAGCGTGAACGTGGCGCGAAACGCACGACCAGAGCGCGCACCCGATTCTGCGCAAGGAGCGGCGCGCGCCACAGGAGGTGCGCCGATAGCGGCTCCCTCCTTTGTCACTCGCGGCTTTCGCGTGGGCGCCTACGACACCACGCCGTTCGAGGACGCTGCGGCGTTCTGGCGGATGTCGGCACAGCTCGCCACCATTCTGATGGCGGTCATCATCTTCGGCACGTTTTTATACCTCGCGCGGCCTTTGCTGATGCCACTCCTGTGCGCGCTGATCGTGGCGCTCACCATAGGACCGCTCGCGGGCTATGCCGGCAAGCACGGTCTGCCCGGCTGGGTACCGGCGCTGACGATTGTCACAATCTTCGCCGGCGCGCTGTATCTCGCCGTCGTCCTGCTCGCGGACCCCGTCTCCGACCTGATCGGGCGATCGGCCGAGATCGGCGCGAACATCAAGGAAAAATTCCGGTTCATGGAGCGCCCGCTTGCCGCGCTGAAGGAATTGTATTCGGCCCTGACGGGCTCATCGGGTCTGGCCGTGGACGTCTCGAAGCCGACCGACATGATCGGCAGCGTGCTGGGCGCGGTCGCACCCGTTATTCTGCAATTCGTGCTGTTCTTCGCGACGCTGTTCTTCTTCGTGCTGGGGCGCGGAGCGATGCGTCAGTATATCGTCAATCTGTTCGGCACCCGCGACGGCCGGCTGCGTGCCTTGAAGATTTACAACGACACCGAGCGAAGCCTGAACGGATATCTGCTCACGGTCACGATCATCAATGTCTGTGTGGGACTGGTTTGCACGCTGGTGACATGGGCGCTCGGTTTTCCGGCGCCGCTGCTCTGGGGGGCGCTGGCCTTCGTGCTGAATTACATTCCCTATGTCGGCCCTGGCATCATGCACGTCACGCTGTTCGTGATCGGGCTGATCACCTTCGACACCCTGTTGCCGGCGCTGGTCGCGCCTGCCCTGTTCATGGCATTCACGTTCATCGAGGGACACTTTCTGGTGCCCACCATCATCGGCCGCCAGCTCCTGCTGCATCCACTCGCGGTGTTTCTGTCGCTGGCCTTTTGGGCCTGGCTATGGGGACCGATCGGTGCCCTGCTCGCAACGCCGATTTTGATCATGGCGATGGTCGCGACCGATCACCTCTACCCGCGCAACAAGAGCGTCCTGCCGGAATAAGATCGTCCGAGCAGAGTGCCACCGGTTCGCGTCAAACCGCGTCCAGACACGGGAGCTACCGGCACTCGCCGATCCGCTCGGCCGATATCGACACCATGGTGTCGTGCACGATGCGATCGAGCATGGTCGCCTTGGTCTTGATCAGCGCGCTGTAGCGCGTCGGGCTGTCGAAAATGAATTGGGCCGACAGATCCATGTCGAGGTCGCCCTTGCATTGCAGGCGCCAGGAGAGGCTGGACGGCTCAAGCTTGAACTCCGTGCGTTCGCATACGGAGTTTTCGGTCGCGACCTGCGGCCCGAATGTCTTGGTCGGATCGGCAACGTCCTCTTGCGTCATACAGCGGGTGGCAATCTGCGGTGGCGCCAGCGGTCCCGACAACGTGGTCGTTTGCACACGCCAGCGTCCGGGCTCCAGGCTTTGCGCTGACGCGCGGTCCAGCGCCAGAAGCGACAGCACCACAACAAGGCTACGCAGAACGTGTTTCATCTCGGCATCGGTGTTTCGTTCTTCGGGAAGCCGGCGAAGGTCGCAGCCGGCACGCCGAAATCGGTGGTGAGCAATTGGGACGGATCGGCGGCGAACCAGGCCGTCACAGAGGCTGACTGTATGCGCCGCTATTAAAGGCCAGCACAAGCTCAAGTTCGTAGCGAGCGCCGGCGCCCCGAATTGAGCGACGATTAAAGACACCAATGGCCGGGACGAGGCCCGGCCAAAGTGTCGTCGTTCAAACTTACGGAACTATACGCAGCCGAAACTCGCGACCGCGTCTCACGGCTGCGGGATTTTCGCCCGCTCGACGATCGGCTTCCATTTGTCGTAGTCAGTCGCGATCATTTTCTGCAGCTCGGAGCCGGTCACGCTCATCGGCGTCACGCCGAGCGACTTCAGTCGCTCGATCATCGCCGGGTCTTTTGCGATCTCCCGCAATTCGGCGGCGAGCTTGTCCGCAATTTCCGGCGGCACCTTGCCGGGCGCGACGAACACCGCCGTCCAGGTCACTTCCAGGCCGGGAACGGTCTCGGCCAGCGCCGGGATCGACGGATCGACCTGATAGCGCTCCAGTGACGACACAGCGATCGCGCGCGCCTTGCCGCCCTGCACCTGCGGATAGGCGGTCGAGAACTGGTCGCATGTCATCTGAATCTGGCCGCCGATCAGATCCTGGATAATCTGGTTCGATGCTCGATAAGGCACATGCGCAATCTTCGCGCCGGTATGCTGGACGATCAGCTCCATGCACAAATGCTGCGACGTACCGATGCCGGAGGAGCCGTAGCTCAGCTTGTCCGGGTTCGCCTTCATGTAATCGAACAATTCAGCCACGGTCTTCGCCGGGACCTTCGGATCGACAATCAGCATGTTCGGCTGATACGCGACCATGGCAACCGGGCGGATGTCTTTCAGACCATCATAACCAAGCTTCTCCTTGTAGATGTGCGGCAGGATGAACAGCGTCCCGGCCG
>CAZIKZ010000264.1:0-6283 GCA_964539845.1 uncultured Hyphomicrobiales bacterium | reverse complement strand
CGCTCGAGCGTCTCGGGCGGAATCGTCGTCAGCAATCGCGTCGACAACTCTATCGAGCGGCGGGCCAGCTCCGCCGCTCCTTCATGCAGGTGAGCTGAATCCCGCACATTGGTGACGTTATTTTCCATGTCCTCGGCCGACCAGCCGCGGCTATGCGCGATAAACGGGAATTGCGGAAAGTGAAATCCCAACTCGGCGAAGAAGCCGAGCATCTGCCCAGCGACGCCCTGCACGTTGTCCTGGCCGCCGACAATGATGAAGGCGGCGACCTTGTTGCGGATCATCACGCGGTTGCGGGTGGTGACCTGGTTCTGGATGCAGTTCAACCGCTCCGCCATCTTGAAATAGAGCGCACTCGCCTGCCCCCACCGGATCGGTGTAGAGACGAGAATGACATCGGCCCAGTGGACCAGCGCCTCGTAAACGGCATCAAGCTCGTCTTTCGGATCCATCTGCGTGATCGAGCACGGCCAGGTACAGGCGCGAGCGGCTTTTGAATAATAGCCCTCGCAGGTGCGAAAATTCAGATCGTTGAGCTTAATCAGACGCGTTTCGCACCCGTCTTTCGCGGCTGCGGCAAGCGCCGACATGAGCAGATCGTCAGATCCGGAATAACGCGGCGCCTTTGAGTCCATCGCGGTCGTCGAGATGCCTGCTACACGGACCGGGCCGTCGGCACGCACGATCGGACGTGCGAGCGGATGCGGTTCGTGCGGCGTGCGGTGACGCGCTGTGCCGGCCTTCACATTGACCAGGACCCGGCCGGACTCGACCTTCACCGGAAAGGCCGGAACACGATCCTCCTCGAAACCCGGTTCGCCCAGGCCGCTGACGCGGTGAAACTTCCATTGATGCCATGGGCAGACAACGTAATCGCCGTCGAGCGAGCCCTCGCCCAGCGGACCACCGACGTGATTGCAATTGTTGTGAATGGCGCCGAATTGTCCATTCACGCATGTCAGCGCCACATCGACAGTGCCGGCCCGGCGGCGCTGTACCGCTTGCGCGCCCAGCGCTTCCGCGGCGCCGATATCGATCCAGTCGTCGTCCATGGGCCGAGCGCTGCTCCCTGACATGCCGGTTGGAGTGCCGGACTGATTCATGAGCGCAGTCTGGCAATACAGCAACTCCACGGCAATGCGCCAAATCTGCCGCCATTTCGGGCTTCGGCCGCCGCCGCCCGGCTGATAAAATGGCTGCACGAGTAGAAGCGGTCAGGGCGCAGAACGCCCGGGACATTGCTCGGCAAGGATCGATTTTTATCGTTCTGGAGCCAGCATATGCCGCGTTTTCCGTTCCCGACGCCGTCTGAAGTCCGGGTTTGCGCCCTCGCGCACGAGGCGTTTTCGTCTGCCCGGATTTCGGACAGGCGCCGGCTCAGAAAGCAGGCATCGCTCGCGCCCGCAGGGCGTTCCTTGCTCCCCGCAACCTCGGCATCAAGCGCCGACCATTCGTGGAGAATGTCATGACCAAAACCGCAGCCGCGGCTTATGACCTGCCCGAGCTCAATCGCGAAACCACCTTCGGCGGGATCGGCACGACCAAGCATCGCGACGTGCCGCGCATCGACCTCGGCAACTTCGAGACGCGCAAGCACGAGATCGCCGACCAGCTCTGGAACGCCTCGACCGAGATCGGATTTTTCCAGCTCGTCAATCACGGCATCACGCAAGCGCAGATCGACGAAGCCTTCGAGATGACCGCGCGCTTCTTCGACCTGCCGCATGAAACCAAGGCGACGATGCCGTTGCTCAAGGGCACCAATTCCGGCTGGGAATACAAAAGCCAGGTGCGGCCCTCGACCGGCACCGCCGACAACAAGGAGAGCTATCAGATCACCGTTCCGCGGATGGCAAAGCTGTGGCCGGGCGGCGACAACCTGCCGGGCTTCCATGCCACGATGCTGGCCTTCGAGCGTGCCAACTGGGCGCTCGGCATGAAGGTGCTGTCCTGCTTTGCGCTGAAGCTCGGCTTCGCACCGGACTTCTTCACCGGCGCGCACGACCCGCAATCGCCGGAATACCAGAGCACGCTGCGGCTCCTGCATTATCTGCCGATGGTCAATGCCAAGCCCGAAGACTTCACCGGCTGGCGTGCCGGCGCGCACACCGATTATGCGTGCCTCACGCTGCTGCATCAGCGCAAGGGACAGGGCGGCCTGCAACTTTGTCCCGGCAAGGAATCCGACGAACTGGCCTGGACAGATATCGAGCCGGAAGACGGCGTCGTCACCTGCAATATCGGCGACATGCTGAAGCGCTGGAGCGACGACAAGCTTCAGTCGACGCTGCACCGGGTGCGCATGCCGCACGCGCACGAATATCTCGGATCGCGCTATTCGCTGCCGTTCTTCTGCCAGGCCAATTGCGACGCCATCGTGCAGGGTCCGGGCAAGGTCTATCCGCCGGTGACGGCGCATGACTTCCTGCAACAGCGGATCGCGGCGAATTTCGCAAAGATCAGCTGACTAAACGGAAAGTGCCCGCGATTGTTGTTCGCGGGCACTCATCTTTCAGATTCGAGCGCGCCGATTACGCAGCCTTGGCGCTCGCGTCCACCGGATGCTGCGTCCGCGCGCCGACGGCGATACGGTTCCACATATTGATGGTGCCGATCGCCACCGTGATCCTCGTGATATCCTCGTCGGAGAAATGAGCGCGGAGAGCCTGAAAATCGGCGTCGGGCACACCCGTCTGCGCAATCAGCGTGACTGCATCGGTCCAGGCAAGCACCGCCC
Source organism: uncultured Hyphomicrobiales bacterium (assembly GCA_964539845.1). Classification (GTDB taxonomy): domain Bacteria; phylum Pseudomonadota; class Alphaproteobacteria; order Rhizobiales; family Xanthobacteraceae; genus Pseudorhodoplanes. The sequence goes on along the minus strand of CAZIKZ010000264.1, from coordinate 3,546 downwards.
GCTCCTTCTCGGAATAGACCGCAGCCTCACGCCAGACCGAGACCAGATTGATCCACTGTTCGGCGAGACCATCCTTGCGCGCCTCTTTCACATGCATGTCGACGCAGAAGGCGCAGCCGTTCAGGATCGAGGCGCGGAGCTTGATCAGGTGGATCAGGCGGTGCGGCAGGCCGCTGTCCTTCTGGACATAGTTTTCCAGCGCGAGCACCGCCTTGTAGGCATCCGGCGCGGCGGCAAACGGATTGAAACGGGTCTTCATGGGACACTCCTTCAGCTTGCTTGAGGTCGGTTGCGTTCGTTGAGATCGAGGAATGCGCAGACGCGGGTGCTGATCGCCGCGCCAAGTGCAGGATCTGACGGTTTGCCGAGATCGGCGATCGTCACCTTGCGCAGTTCGGCGCGATAGGCCTGCTCGGCTTTCAGCATCGCGGCGTTGACCGCACAGGGCGACCTGTAAAAGTGCGCGGCCACCGGCGACGGACCGCGCTGACGAATCTCGGCGCAACGAAAGGCAGGCTCACGACCCTCGACAGCGAGAACGATGTCGAGCAGCGTGATTTCGCTCTGATCGCGCGCGAGGCGATAGCCACCTTTCGGCCCCGGCACGGACTGCAGAACGCCCGCCCCAGCCAGAGCCTGCAGATGCTTGAGCAGATAGCTCGTCGATACGCCGTGAAACTCGGCAAGGGCTGCGGCCGACAGCGCACCGGTCTCCGACAGACCGGCCAGCACCAGCACGCAGTGGATCGCCTGTTCGACCCCGTCACCGAGCTTCATCGCCATCTCCTAAATCGTAGATATTTATTATCCACGATTTAACCGCCGTCAACCCGCGCTCCAAGAATATTTTTAGATATATCTTGACTTTCGATATATCTAAATTTATATCGCGATCATGAAAGACAATCACAGAGGCGGCCCCGGCCGCGAATTCCACACATCCGGCAATCACTCTCATCACGGCCGTTCGGACCACGGCCACGGACGCGGTCATCACCGGCGCGGTCATGGCCGCGGCGGCCGCCTGTTCGACTATGGCGACTTGCGGCTCCTGCTTCTGGCGCTGATCGCCGAGAAGCCGTGCCACGGCTACGAACTCATCAAAGGGATCGAGGAACGGGCCGGCGGTAGCTACACACCCAGTCCGGGCGTGGTGTATCCGACTCTCGCCTGGCTCGATGACATGGGCTACGCCGCGATCGAGGCCGAGGATGGCGGCCGCAAGCGCTATCGCATCACAACCGAAGGCGAAGCGTTTCTCGCCGCCAATCGGGCCATCGTCGACGACGTGCTGACACGCGCCGCGGCACCGGGCGCGGAGCGCGGAGGCGACGTCCCCGCCCCCGTCATTCGCGCGATGGAGAATCTCAAGCTTGCGATGCGGCTGCGGTTGCGGCGCGGGCCGATCGAACAAACCGCCGCCGAAACGATCGCTGCCGCGCTCGATACCGCCGCGCAAAGCGTGGAACGCAGCTGACATGCCAGATACCGTGGACGACAATGTCAGCGCCGTGCTCGATACCTATCACGCGCGCATGAAGGATGAGCGTCGGTCGCGCGGCAGCGGCACGGGCGACTGGCACGATCAGCAATTGCTCGCCGTCGGCCCGGAGACCGGCCGCCTCATCAACATCATCGCGCGCAGCCTTGAGGCTCCGACCATTCTCGAGATCGGGACGTCGTTCGGCTATTCGGGCATCTGGCTTGCGGAGGCCGCGCGCGCGCGGAGGCCGTGTAATCACCATGGAAATGCACCAGCACAAGTCGGACTATGCACGCGACATGGCGCGCAAGGCCGGACTTGCCGATGTGATCGATTTCCGGGTTGGCGATGCGGTTCAGATGATTGCACAGATGCCGAGGGGAATAGATTTCGTCCTGCTCGACCTCTGGAAGGATCTCTACATTCCCTGCCTTGAGGCGTTCTATCCGAAGCTCAATCCCGGTGCGATCATCGTTGCCGACAACATGCTGCGGCCCGGCGGGGAGTCCGTGAACCAATATGCGCGGACCGTACGGGCGAAGACCGGAATGTCGAGCGTGCTGTTGCCGGTAGGAACAGGCATCGAGATCACGCGATATATTCCGAACTGACGCACGCCAACAGGCAGGCGCCCATGGCAGACGAATAGGCCGGCAGCAGCAATCGGGTCTGACCGGCCTGCTACGCAGACGGTCGGCTGTGCGAACTCAGATAAACCGGCTGCTCCGCGGTGAGTCCGCGATGGACTTGCCGCGTGATCTCGTCGGCCAGAACCTGTCGATCGCCCCGCTCCAGCGCGTTCAACGCTTCCGTGACGATATTCTCCGGCGTCGACTTCGGCGCGGTGATATCGCGCGTCATATCGGTGTCGATGAACCCCGCGTGAAGTCCGAGTACCTGCGTGCCCTGCCCTTCAACCTCGATGCGCAGTCCGTTGGTGAATGCCCAGGCGCCAGACTTCGACGCGCCATAGGTCGCGAGCAGCGGACTGTTGATCCAGCTCGCAACCGACAAGACGTTCACGATCGCGCCACCGCCATTCTTCGCCAGCACCGGTGCAAATGCGCGTGCCATGCGAAGCGGCCCCACGACATTCACCTCGAAATGTTCGCGCGTCGCCTCGATCGCACCGTCATCCAGGAAAGCGCCCAACTTTGCGATACCGGCATTGTTGATCAGCAGGGTCACGTCGGTCGCCTGACGCGCAGCGGCCGCAACGTCTTCGTCTTTCGTGACATCGAGCCGGATCGGCACGGCTCCGGGAAGCTTGACGGAGCCAGGATCGCGCGCAGCGGCATAGATCTTGGCTGCACCGCGCTCCAGCAAGGCGCGGGCGAAAGCGAGCCCGAGCCCCCGATTGGCGCCGGTCACAAGTGCAGTCGCACCAGCAATCTTCATCGTCGTCTCCTGTCCGCTTTGCCTGAAGCGTGGCGTCATCCCGCGCTATTCATGACCATCATCATACTTGAATATAGATGATGATCATCATATTTAAATCACAGGGCGTCGATCACGGTTACGTCAGAAGTCAGGGACAGAGGGACCATGCGATATCCCGCGCGCGAAACCGCCGAGAAGCACGAGAAAATCCTGTCCGAGGCCGCACGGCTGTTTCGCGAGCGCGGCTTCGCAGGCGCCGGGGTCGCCGACATCATGAAGGCGGCCGGCCTCACACATGGTGCCTTCTATGCGCATTTCGCATCCAAAGATGCGCTGGCCGCCGAAGCCGTGACATGCGCCTTTGAGCAATCTGAAAAGCGGGTCGAGTCTCGGATGTCCGGCGCCAAGGATGCGAAGCAAAGTTTCCTCGACGGCTATCTGACCCGCGCGCACCGGGACAATCCGGGGCAAGGCTGCGCCATCGCCGCGCTCGGCCCGGAGATCGCGCGCGATCCCGTGGTGCGCGCTCCGTTCACCCAGCAGGTGAAACGGATGATTGGATGGATGACCGACCGCTTCCGGTGGAGGACCAGGCAGGCCGCGCGCGACAACGCGATTCTTGCGCTATCCGCATCCGTCGGCGCGCTGATCCTTGCGCGTGCGGTGGATGATCCGAAGCTTTC
>CAZIKZ010000263.1:0-6290 GCA_964539845.1 uncultured Hyphomicrobiales bacterium | reverse complement strand
TTGACAATATTCCTATATTGATTATAGTCCTAAAACCTTGCTCACTGAGGGGCGCCGTCCGGAGGCGTTCGTGATGGCGGAGCGGGGTGCGGCGCCTGCTGTCTGCCTCGCACGCAGACACCGGGGGGCCTCGGGACCCCGCTCTACGGGCAATACGACCCGTGCGCGAGGAGCTTCGCTGAACGGCCTGCGCCCTTGGCGCAGGTACGCAAACGCGGCCCGGGGATCGTGCGGTCCGGCTTGAGCCGCGCACACAGAACGCCGCTCTGGACGGTGCGCCGAGAGGCGGCTGTGTCTCAGCAATGGGGCGCAGCATTCAGGAACGGCCCTGCGCCTGTCGGCGCGCCGTCCGCCCCTCTCTCGCGCAAATCGGATGGTTCCGATTTGCGTGACGTATCGCGCAAGCCGGGTGCTTCGGCATCGCGGCAACGAAGATCTGTGGCTGCTCCCATGTCGACGAAAAGTGATTCTCCCCATCGCGCCAAAAAATGAATCAATATCCACTTTTTCATTCAAGGTATGGTAGGTTCAATCGCCGACGCCCACATCAGGTGGTCCCATTTTATTTTTTCCGAAGGGGGATGTTCGGAAACCGGTCTATGGCAGTATCGCAGGCCGAAGCAGTCGAGGTTGCCATGCCGCTCCGCGCGCTCCTGTACCGGCGGCCGACCGAACCGAAGGCAATTCAGGTCGTCCACGACAAGAATATCTATCTGGTGCGCGTGCGGCGGCACCGGCAGGCGCGCCGCTACACGCTGCGCATCCAGGCGGCGACGCGCGAGGTTGTGCTGACCATGCCGCCGCGCGGCTGCCTGAAGGAAGCGAAGGAATTCGCCCAGAAGCACGGCGGCTGGATCGCCTCACGGCTGCATCGCCTGCCCGAGGCTCAGCCGTTCGAACACGGTTCCATCGTCCCGCTGCGTGGCCATCCGCACCGGATCGTGCATTGCAGAGGCAAGCGCGGCACTGTCTGGACCGAGGTGGCGGACGACGGTGAGCGCAAGCTGTGCGTTGCCGGCGACACGCCGCATGTCGATCGCCGGGTCGGCGACTTCCTGCGCAAGGAGGCGCGAACCGATCTCGAAAAGGCCAGCCGGGCGTTGGCGGGGCAACTCGGTGTCGCGGTGAAACATGTGTCGATCCGTGACCCCTCGAGCCGCTGGGGGTCATGCTCGACGACCGGCGTCCTGTCTTATTCCTGGCGGCTTATTCTCGCGCCGCCCTACGTGCTGGATTATCTCGCAGCCCACGAGGTCGCCCATCTCGTCGAGATGAATCACTCGCTGCGTTTCTGGCGGGTGGTCGATCGGCTGTGCCCGAATGTGAGGCGTGCAAAAGCGTGGCTTGACATGTATGGCACCGAGCTTCACCGCTACGGCTCGCCGCGAACCCGGATCGAACCGGACGTGCCGGTCAACGGAAGGCGCCGTACGCGGCGTTGAGACGCCGCCAATACCGCGATGTTAAAGCCCAACACGTTTGCGCTGACGGCGCTGCTCGCTGCGCTGACCGCGCTCGCGCCGCTCTCCACCGATCTTTATCTCCCGACGCTGCCGGATATCGGCCGCGCTTTCGGGGTCTCGCCGTCACGGGTGCAACTCACGTTATCGGCTTATCTGGTCGGCTTCGCGCTCGGACAGATCAGCTATGGCCCGATTTCGGACTGGTATGGCCGGCGCTCGGGTCTGCTGGTCGCTTTGTGCTGCTATTGCGCTGGCAGCCTGATCTGTCTGTTCGCACCGTCGATCGATGTTCTGATCGGTGCGCGGGTGCTGCAGGCCTTTGGCGGGTCAGGTGCGATCGTCCTGGCGCGCGCGGTGGTTCGCGATTTTTACAGCGGGGCGCGCGCCGGCAAGGAATTGTCGATGATGGGCCTCGTCATGGCGTTCGGCCCGGTATCCGCCCCGCTGATCGGCGGCGCATTGCACGCCCTGTTCGGCTGGCGCTCGGCCTTCGCGGCGCTGCTGGCCTTCGGGCTGGCGCTCACGCTGACGGTTGCGCGCAAGTTGCCGGAGACGCTGTCCGAAAAGCCGGACGTGCGCATGTCGCTGTCGTCGATGCTGTCCGGATATCGCGACCTTATCCGCATCCGTGACTTCAACCTTTATCTGATGATCGGCGCAGCGTCCTATACCGGGTTGATCGCCTGGCTCGCTGCGGTGTCGTTCATCTATCACAATCGCTTTGGCCTTACGCCGCTCATGCTGTCCGTTTCGATCTCCGCGAGCGCGGTGGGCTATCTGGTCGGCACCTCGATCGCAACGCGCATCGTGGTCCGAACCGGCATTGTGCGCACGATGGGACTAGGTGCGGTGGTGATGTTCGCGGGGGCGCTCGCCATCTGCGCTGCCGTTGCGCTCGATTTCGACTCGATCGTCTGGATCACGATCGCGGTCGCGATCAATCTTGTTGGCTTCGGACTTCTGTTTCCGCAGGCGATGGCGGGCGGATTGTCCTGTTCCGTCGAGCGCGCCGGTGCTGCATCGTCGCTGCTCGGCTTCGCGCCGCAGGTGAGCGCCGCGCTCCTCAGCGCCTGGGTGGTCTCGCGGATCTCGTCCGGCGCATGGCCCGCGGCACTTGCGGTGCTGGCGATGGCCGTTCTGGTGTTGCTGTTGTGGCTGCCGTTGCGCTTCAAGTCCGCGCGCTAACCGTCATCTGCGCCCGAACAGACGGTCAAGCAGCCAGCTGTCCATACCGTCGCTAGGCCTCGCGGACGCTGGCGTGGCGCGTCCCGGGATCGAGCCGGGCGGAACGGGCTTTTCAATCGTGCCCGGCGGGATCCGAGCGGCCTGTCCATATGTCTGCGTCTGCGAGCCCGGGTAGGGCAGCGCGATGCCACCATGGACGCCGGGCAAACTCGCGACCGGAACGTTGCGGTGCGCGTTCTTCATGAAGCGTGCCCAGATCTCCGATGGAAGTCCGCCGCCGGTCATTTTTCTGGTCGGTGAGGAATCGTCGTTGCCGAGCCAGACCGCGGTGACCAGTTGCGCGGTGTAGCCGACGAACCAGCCGTCGCGGAAATCCTGGCTGGTCCCGGTCTTGCCCGCGGCGGGGCGGCCGGCGAGGTCGGCCTTGCGTCCGGTTCCAGTCAGAAGAGTTTCCTGCATCATCGTGTTCATCATCGCGACATAGCGCGGCTCGACAATCTGACCGAGACTTTGCGGCCGGCGCTGGTAGCGCACCTTGCCGTCCTTGCTGCGAATGCTTTCGACCACATGCGGCGCGATAGCCATGCCGTTATTGGCGAAGGCCGCGAAGGCCGAGACCATTTCCAGCACCGACACTTCCGACGTGCCAAGCGCGAGCGAGGCGTTCGCCTCCAGCTTGGACGCGATGCCGAGCCGGTGCGCGGTGCGCATCACGGCGGTCGGCCCGAATTCCATCGCGAGGCGCACCGACACCGTGTTGAGCGACATCGCGAGTGCCTGGGTCAGCGTGACCGGGCCGTAATATTCGCGCGTATAATTTTCTGGCCGCCAGCCCTTGATGACGATCGGCTTGTCTTCCCGCACCGTCTCGGGCGTCAGTCCGCGCTCGAGTGCGGTGAGATAGACGAACGGCTTGAACGCGGAGCCGGGTTGCCGTTTCGCAGCGACGGCGCGGTTGAACTGGCTCTCCGAATAATCCCGGCCTCCGACCATGGCGCGGACCGCCCCATCGGGCGACATGGCGACGACCGCACCCTGTTCGACGCCGAGCTTCGCGCCGCGCATCGCGAGTTCTTCCGACAGCGCCTGCTCTGCGAGCAACTGCAGCGCCGGATCGATCGAGGTCTCGACCACGATATCGTCCTCGATCCGCCCAACCAGATCGTCGAGCACGTCCAGAATCCAGTCGGCGACGTAGTTGATGGAACCCGTGGTCTTCTGCTTCAGCGCATGCGCGGGCTGCGCCATGGCCATCGCGGCGGTCTTGTCATTGATGTAGCCCGCGTCGGCCATTGCGGAGATGACGACCTGTGCTCGCCGCTCCGCACCGTTCGGGTTGCGCGTGGGCGCAAGCCGCGAGGGCGAGCGCACGAGGCCCGCCAGCATCGCGGCTTCCTGCAGGTTCATGTCGCGCGCATGCTTGCCGAAGTAGCGCTGCGCCGCGGCTTCCACGCCGTAGGCGCCGGCGCCGAAATACACGCGGTTCAGATAGAGTTCGAGGATCTCGTTCTTGGTGAATTTGTGCTCGAGCCATATCGCCAGCACCAGCTCCTGCAGCTTGCGGGTGAAGGTGCGGTCCGGAGTGAGAAACAGGTTCTTGGCCAGTTGCTGCGTGATGGTGGAGCCGCCTTGCGACACTCCGCGCCGCGCGATGTTCGCGAACGCGGCACGCGCGATGCCAAGCGGGTCCACACCGAAATGCGAATGGAAGCGGCGGTCTTCGATCGCAATGAAGGCCTGGGGCACGTAGCGCGGCAGGTCCTTCACCTTCGCGGACACACCACTGTCGCCGCGCACCGTGAGGATGCGCCCGTCGGTACCGGCGATCTGGATCGAGGGCGGACGCTTCGGCACTTCCAGCGACTGGATCGACGGCAAATGCGCGCCGACCCAGGCGATCAGCGCGATCCCCGCGATTGCGCCCCACAGCACCAGCACGACGCTCCAATAGGCGAGGCGGCCGAGCACCGAGCGGCGGCGACCCTTCTTCCCTCCGGATTTCGTCTGGGGTTTCTGCGCGGCCGGTTTGGAGACACGGGTTCGCTTGCGCGGGCTTTTTGTGGTGCCGCGCTCGTCGTCCTGGCCGCCAGCAAGCCGGTCGTGCGGATCAGCGCGTAACTCGCGATTGGAAGCGCCGACATCGAACTTTGGCTCGCGGCGCACGGATTTGCTTCGCCGTCCCAAAGCGCTCCCCCGCCGCACATCGCGAGCGGAGGCCGCCGCGCTGTTCGGCCGCCGATGCTATGGGGCGCGATTTAAGTTGCGGTTAAGGGGTGGGCTGTCGGGGTGCTGCGACGCTTCGGCGCAGAGGCCTGAAAGAGCCCGAAAAATAAGGACTTTTGCCATTCTCAAGCGGTCAATTTTATGCATGATCCGCACCCGGCCGGATCGACCGGCGATTTTGAACTCTGGGGGAAATAATGCGCAAAGGCGCTCTTCTGCTCGCTCTCGCAATGCTCGCGACCGCTCCGACCGCTGCATTCGCGGCCAAGAAGGCCGAGGCTCCGGCCAACCCGAATGCCGCCGGCCAGAAGCTGGTCTCCAATGCGATGATGCAGCCCTATTACGCCTGGCAGAGCATCTGGGTCGTTGCTCCGGCCAAGAAGAAGTAATCTGCCGCTCGGCTAGAGGTGTTGAGGCGCTGGAGCGGTCGCTCCGGCGCCTCTTTCTTTCGGATCGCTAAAAATATCGGCGGCCAGCCTACCTGCCGGCCTCGTCCGGGGTGGCGCGGGCGAACAGCGCCAGCAGCGCCCGTTTGATCGCGGCCTGCCGCGTCGGGGAAGCGATCTTCGCCCCCAGAAGATCGGTGACATAGAACACGTCCACCACGCGCTCGCCGAAGGTTGCGACATGCGCCGAGGTGATGTTGAGCGAGAGCTTGGAAATGGCCGCGGTCAGTTCGTAGAGCAGGCCCGGCCGGTCGAGACCGGTGACCTCCACGACCGTGTAGCGGTTCGACCATTCATTGTTGATGTTGACCTCCGGCTCGAGCGCGAAAGCCTTGATGCGGCCTTTGGGGGCGGCCTTGCGCGCCACGATCTCGGGCATCTTGATTTCGCCGCGCAGCGTCTTCTCGATGGTGTCGGCGATCCGGCTGGCGCGCCGCGCCTCATCCTCGTCGCGATCGAATTCGCGCGTGAGAGAGATGGTGTCGAGCGCGAGCCCGTCGGTCGTGGTGTAGATCTGGGCGTCCACGATATTGCCGCCGGCCGCGGCGCAAGCACCGGCGATAATCGACAGCAGCCGCGGATGATCCGGGGCGATCACTGTCAGTTCGGTCACGCCACGCGCGGCGTCGAAGGAGACCTGGGTCGCGAGAGTCTTGCCGCTGCTCCAGGCTTCACGCAGGAAATGCGCATGCGCGATCTTGCGTGGCAGGTCGACCTTGAGCCAGTAGGCCGGGTAGTGCCGGGCGATATAGCTGTCGAGTTCTTCAGCCGACCAATCCTTCATCGACTCGCGGAACTCGACCTGCGCCAGTGCCACGCGCCGTTCGCGATTGACCTCGGAGAAACCGCCGGTCAGCACCGGCTCGGTTTCGTAATAGAGGGTGCGCAGCAACTGGGCCTTCCACCCGTTCCAGACGCCGGGTCCGACCGCACGAATGTCGGCGGTGGTCAGGATCAGCAGCAGCTTCAGCCG
>CAZIKZ010000262.1:0-6299 GCA_964539845.1 uncultured Hyphomicrobiales bacterium | reverse complement strand
TTCTGGCCGTCAACCGCCAACTGTCAACCGTCAACTCGTTAAGTAAGTGCCATTCTTCTCTGTGATCTCTGTGTGAACTTCCGGTGCCTCACTCCACGATCTTCGCGCCATCCACCCGGAATCGCAGTGCCTGCAGTTGCTCCTGCGGCAGGCTGGCGAGATCCGTCGCGGTGGCGGCCTGTTCGCCGGGCTTTACGACTGTGTCGATCACGACGCGGTTGCCCTGCTGCAGGATGCGGCCTGAAGCATCGACGAGCACCGGTGTTACCTGGATCGAGCTCAGCGGCACCGGCGAACGATTCTGTACGACCACGATGACGCGGCCCTGCGCATCGAGCTGCCCGCTGGTGGCGACGTAGTTGCCGGGATTCTGCGGCAGGTCCGTCTTCATGTATTCGACGGCCGCCGCTTTGCCGATGGCGCTGTCTGAAGAAGCGGCGGCTTTGTAGTACTGCTGCGCTTTCGCCGTGTCGCCGCGGTCGCGTGCGAGGTTGCCCAGGTAGTAGGCGGCGGGCGCCGTCGGCAGCAGTTGCGCACTCTTCGTCAGCCATTCCTCGGCCGTCGCCTTGTTGCCGAGCTGCGTCTGCGCCACGCCGCCGCCGAGATAGGAACCGAAATAGGACGGGTTGAGCTGGATCGCCTTCTCATAATAGGAGACAGCCTGCTGCGGATTTTTTTCAGCCAGCGCGATCTCGCCGAGCAATTCCTGGAAGCGGCCTTCCTGCGGTACGGCTTTCGCCGCCTCGCCTACCAGTGACTTTGCGGTCGCGTAGTCTTTCTTGCGCGCAGCCGCCATCGCCTGGTCGTACTTGTCGTACGCCGGCTTCATCTGCCGCAGTTGCCGGGTCGCGGCCGCGTATTTCTCGGCGCCTGCGTCACCGCCGCGGCCTAGCTGTTCCGCGGTCTGCTGGTTCTTCTGCACACGCTCCTGCGAGGGCGGATGGGAGGCGAACAAGCCTTCCATCCAGCTTTGCTGCTTTGCGCCGCCCGAGTTCGACAGGCGCACGAACGTTTCCTGCAGCGTGACTGCACCCCACGGGTCGTAGCCCACGAGCTTCATGTACTTCATGCCGTACAGATCGCTTTCCAGTTCCTGGTCGCGTCCGTACTTCATCTGGATCATCTGTGCGCCGACGCCCGCGCCCTGGATCGCCATGCTGGCGAGGCCCGTATCGACACCGCCGATGGCCGCGCCGATCTGTGCGGCCGCCATGCCTGCCTGCAGCAAGGTGCCGCGTTCCTGGGCTTTGGCCCCGTGACGCGCAGCGGCATGCACGATCTCGTGACCGAGTACTGCTGCGAGTTCGGCTTCATTCTGCAGCTCCGTCAGCAGGCCGCGATTGACGGCGATCTTGCCGCCGGGCAGGGCCCAGGCATTCGGCACGGAGTTGTTGAGCACGACGAATTCATAAGGAAGCTTGCGATCCGCGACGGCTGCCAGCTTCTGTCCGACACCGCTGACATATGCCGTGAGCTCGGGATCGACCGTCAGATCGCCGCCTTCGCTCTGGCGCGTCGGCTCGTAGTTTTTCGCGCCGATCTGCAGTTCCTGGGCCTCGGAGACGAACTGGATCTCCTTCTTGCCCGTGACGGGATTCAGGCCACAGGCGGCGAGGCACAGGGTGGCGGCCATACATGAAACGATGCGAGCGAGCGACATGGGACTTTCCTCTTGTCTGGCACATGGAGGCCGGCGTCGTCTTTGCGACGGCTGACGGGATTATCTTTCGCCCGGCGCCTGGCCGGCATCTGGTTGGAATAGGTATCAAACGCAGCTGTGTCGTGGCAGGCTTCCCCGCAGGACGGTGAAGGGGATACAAGAGCGGGGAATGTCATCGGGGGTGCGATTGTCGCAGTCGATCGACGAGGAAGCGGCAGAAGGTGCCGGCGGATTGCGCATGGCAGCGAGACGCTTCGGGCCATGCCTGGTGATCCTGCTCGCCGGCGTCGGTACGACGCTGCTGCTCACCCGTCTCTACTTGGATACGCATGTCGCCCGGGCGCGCGAGCAATTCGCCTCGTGGTGCGAAGAGCGGCAGCAGCTCCTCACCCGAACCATCGACGCCAACATCGAAGCGCTGTATGGCCTGCGGGCGCTGTTCGACAGCAGCCAGTACGTCAGCCCGGAAGAATTCGATCAGTACACGACGGAGGCACTGGGGCGTCACAATCATGTGCGTTCGCTGGGCTACATGCGCCTGGTGACGGACGCGAATCGCGACGCCTTCGAAAAGCACTACAGCCGGATCCTGGGCAAGCCCTTCAGGATTCTGCAATGGAACCCCGACAACCAGCTCACAGTCGCAGAGCGTCGTGCGGACTACGCCCCGCTGGTGTACACGCAGGCGCGCGATAACGTGCCTGTCGGACTCGACTCACGCGCGGTGCCGGCCGTCGCGGCGGCGATGGATGCGGCAGCCAGGCGGGATGCCGCCAGCGCCGTGATCACAGTGGGCAGGACGCTCTCACCGCCGGACGACCGGCGCTACATCCACGTTTTCCTGCCGGTGTTCTCGCGCGCCACGCGCACCGCGGGCAGGGACTGGCGCGAGATCGATGGGTTCGTCAGGTTGCGGTTCGTGCTGGAGGAAATCGCCGAAGGCATTGTGGCGGAGGCACGGGATGCCGGGATCGAGATGCGCCTGATCGAGGCCGGTCCGGGTGTCGAAGCTGCGGATGTGGGGGAAGGCGAGATTGTCTCCGGGGAATCCTGGAGCGAAAGCACGCCGCTGGAATGGCGCGGCGGGATTGTGTTTGCGGATCGCGCGCTGTCGCTGCAACTGCGGGCAACCGAACACTACGCGGGCGCCCGGCCGCCGTTGCCCGGCTGGTCGCTGCTGGTGGCGGGCCTGGGAGGTTCGATACTGGGTGCGCTGACCATGTTCTATCTCACCCACAGCCGTCTGCGTACGGAGCGCATGTCGCTCAATCTGGCCGCCGAGATGCGCGAGCGCCGTCTCAGCGAACAGCGCACGGCACAGAGTGAGGAGCGTTACCGGGTGCTGATCGAGAACAGTCCGGACGTCATCCTGATGATCCGCGGTGGCACCGTGACTTTTGCCAATCGGCAGGCGATCGAGTTCTTTCGCGCCGCCAGTGTCGATGAGCTGGTCGGTCGGCCGACACTCGATCGCGTGCATCCCGACGACCGGCCCATCGCAGGAGCACGTGTCGACCAGATGCTCCGCGAAAGGATCATTCTGCCGCCCATCGAGGAACGTCTGGTGCGGCTGGACGGCACGGTGGTCGACGTCGAAGTCCGCAGCGTTCCGTTCGTGATCGATGGCGAAACGGTGCTGCAGGTGACGATCCGCGACATCACCGCGCGCCGTCAGGCCGAGCGCGATCGCGCGGGTCTCGAGGCGGCGCTACGCCAGTCGCAGCGCCTGGAAGCCATCGGCACCCTGACCGGCGGTATCGCGCACGATTTCAACAACATCCTGAGTTCCATCGTCGGCAACATTCGCCTGGTGATGGACGACCTGCCGAAAGGTCACCCTGCGCGCCAGAGTGCCCACGAGATTCGCAACGCCACGAATCGGGCCCGCGATCTGGTCAAACGTCTGATGACATTCAGTCGTCAGCAGGAGGCGCCCCGATCGCCGCTCGAACTGGCGGGGCTGGTCGAGGAAGTGCAGCAACTGCTGCGCCCGGCATTGCCTGCTGGTGTCGTACTTCATTCCTTCGTGCCGCCCGATACGCCTCCTGTCATCGCCGATGCCACGCAGCTCCATCAGGTGCTGGTCAATCTCTGTACGAATGCATGGCAGGCAATGCCTTCGGGTCGTGGAGAGATCCGTCTGCTGGTGAGCATGCTGCCGGCGGAGGAGGCGCGTCGTGAGACTGGCAACGCGCTGGAAGGTGCGGGGCGTTACGTGCGGATCGAAGTGCGCGACAACGGTAACGGTATTCCGGCCGAGATCATGGAGCGCATTTTCGATCCGTTCTTCACCACCAAGCCGGCGGGGGAGGGCAGCGGACTGGGACTCGCTGTCGTGCACGGCATCGTGCGCAGTCATCAGGGCGCGATCGTCGCGACGAGCGAGGTCGGCGTCGGCAGCAGTTTCCGTGTGTACCTGCGGGCGAGCGAACAGAGCGCCGTGCCCGCGCAAAGTGCGATCGGCGAAGTATCGCGCGGTACCAACCAGCACGTGCTGTACATCGACGACGAGGAGCCGCTCGTCCTGCTGGTGACGCGCATTCTCGAGCGCCACGGCTACCGGTGCTCGGCCACGACCGATCCCCGCGAGGCGCTCGAATGGATCGACAAGGACCCGCAGGCGTTCGATCTGGTGCTTACCGACATGAACATGCCGGGAATGAGCGGCATCGACGTCGCGCGCGAAGTGCTGGCGCGGCGTCCGACATTGCCTGTGGTGATTACCACCGGATACGTGCGTGCATCGGATGTCGCAGCCACCCGTTCCCTGGGCATTCGCGACCTGATCCTGAAGCCGGATACCATCGACGAACTCGCCACCCTGGTAGAGCGCTATCTGCACGAACCGGTCCAGCACCGGCCATCGCATTGATTCACATCGGGCGCGGACAGGATGGAAATATCGATCGACATCGATCCGGAATTCACACCGCTCGTGTACCAGGCCGGCGGCGGGCACGTCGAAGCCTTTTCGAAGGCGATGCAGGACGCAGGCTACGACGTCGCCGCGTATGAACTGAACATGGCTCTCGCGGCGGCGCTGCTGGAGCCGCAGAGTCGCGAACGCTTCGAGGCGAAGCAGCCGCCATTCACCAGGCTCGTCGGAGAGGAAGTGCCGCCGGAATTCATGGATGACGTCTGACGAGCCGGTGGCGGAACACCCGGACCGGTCAGGCCATTTCCGCAGATGAAGGATCGGGGAAAGGCTTAAGTGCAATGGCACTTACCTAACGAGTTGACGGTTGGCGGTTGACGGCCAGAAAAATGCCTTCCTTTCCGACCATCAACCGTCAACGGACAACTGTCAACCCGCTTAACTAGGCGCCATTGGGCTTAAGTGGGCTTGAGTGCCTTCGCCCCGCTCAATCAAAGGCCTTGGAGCCCGTTCGAGGTCAGGCGCCCGGCGGCCGTCATGCGCGGCCAACATGCCTATATGCCCAAACGGATTGGCACCAACCCCCGGAAATGATGAGAATTGCTCGCATCCGGTTCGTTGGTTGCCGTCTTGCCGTCCCCAGGGTGCCGGGATGATCAGGTTCTTGCGCCGTCGAATGCCCCGCCGGATGGAACTCTGGAGATGACATGGCTGCGTTGAATACAGAGAAAGTGAAGAGCGTCCATCACTGGACCGACTCTCTGTTCAGTTTCACCACGACCCGCGATCCCGGACTGCGCTTCGAGAACGGCCAGTTCCTCATGATCGGCCTGCCGGTCGAGGGTCGCCCGCTGCTGCGCGCCTACAGCATCGCCAGTGCCAATCACGAAGAACATCTCGAATTTTTCAGCATCAAGGTACCGGACGGTCCGCTGACATCGCGGCTGCAGTCCGTCCAGCCCGGCCAGGAAATCTACGTCAGCCGCAAGCCGACGGGTACGCTGCTGCTGCACGACCTCAAGCCCGGTCGCCGCTGTTTCTTCTTCAGCACGGGCACGGGCCTCGCCCCGTTCCTGAGCCTCGTGCGCGATCCGCAACTGTACGAGCGATTCGAACGCGTGATCCTGGTTCACGGTGTGCGCGAGCGTCGCGACCTCGCCTATGAGCATTTCCTGTCGGAAGTGCTGCCGCAGGACGAGCATCTCGGCGACCTGGTGCGCAACCAGTTCATCTACTACCCGACCGTCACCCGCGAGCCGTATCGCAATCGCGGCCGCCTCACCGACCTGCTGGACAGCGGCCGCATGCTGCAGGATCTGGGCGAATCGCCGCTCGATCCGGCACACGACCGGGCCATGATCTGCGGCAGTCCGCAGATGCTGAAAGACCTCTCCGGCATCCTCGATGCCCGTGGCTTCAGGATCTCGCCCCACATCGGCGAGCCGGGTGATTATGTGATCGAGCGTGCCTTTGTCGAGAAATAGGGTCGAGAAATAGCGCCAGGAAGCAGAGAAATTGCTTCGGCCTGCGACTTCGTGCTATCAAGCCCACCATGCATTCGCTGACCCGCAGCTATCGGTTCTGGACCTGCTTCTACTTTCCGAAACACATGGCGGAAGGAATGGGCTCGACCTGAACTGACGAATCAGCAGACCACCCAGGAAACCGCCAGCAATACTGGCGGTTTTTTTTTGCCCGGCCCACAGGAGCCATCGACGTGAACGTTCGTACCGACGACCTGCGCATCCGCGACATCCGCGAGCT
>CAZIKZ010000261.1:0-6300 GCA_964539845.1 uncultured Hyphomicrobiales bacterium | reverse complement strand
GATTCCCCTCTGGAAGGTGATTGTCGGCATTCCCGCGCCGACATGAACTCAACCGGGCCGCTCCCCTCGCGGCCCGGTTTTTTTTATGAGCATGCGGCTTAACAAGCGCGTGCCACGCGCTTCGCCGTGGGGCGCTTTGCTGTCAGGCGTCTGGCCGCGCGTGCAGCCGCATCGATATAGCGGCGGTGGCCGTGGATCAGCGTCAGTGCCATCGCGCCTTCAAGCAGCAGCATGATTTCACAGGCGCGCTCGGCCGGCTCGGGAACACGTGCCTTCGTCAGCTTATCGGCGAGGAAGCCTTCGGTCGTGCCTTTGACACGGCGCGCGAGCGCACGCGCCGGATGACCCGGTAGATCGGCGAGTTCGACCACAAGGCGCGTGAAGCCCGAACCCGACCAGCGCGGTGTGGCACTCGCCCAGCCCGCAAGCTGACCGAAGAACGATCCAATAAGGCCGTCGCGATCCGGCGGCATGCGATCGCCGATATGTTGCAGGCGCTGCGCGGCAAGTGCGTTGTGATGCGACATCACCGCCGCGAGCAAATCGTCCTTGCTGCGGAAATACGCATAAAGCGTGCGCTTGGTGAGGCCGGCCCGCTCCGTGATGGCGTCGAGCGAGGTCCGCGTATAGCCGGCACGCCAGAAGCATTCATAAGCGGCATCGATGATCCGCTGCCGCGTGGTCTCGGATTTCCTGCGCATGGCCTGCGCTCCCGATAAGTATACCGCGGAGTGAGTTTACACGAGCCCGGTCGATTGACACGCTCCGACACGGTCAAACGCGGGAGCGCGACATGCAGGCGAGTCCCCTCACCGTCCGTAACATCAACGTGCGCGCCGTCGTGCTGACGCTCGAGCGGCCGATCGTGGCGCGCATCGCAACCATCGCCGACTGGCCACTCATTCTGGTCGATCTCGAGACCGAAGAAGGCATTATCGGCCGAAGTTATATCGCCCCCTACTCCGTCAACGCGGTCAAATATCTTGTGCCGGCGATCCGTGATTTCGGCATATTGCTGAAAGGCAAACCGCTCGCACCGGTCGACCTGTTCACGGCCGCGCGCAAGTCTCTGCATTTCATCGGTTATGCCGGACAGTCCATGGCCGCCGCGTCCGCCCTCGACATGGCGGCGTGGGATGCGCGCGCAAAGGCAGCGGGCCTGCCGCTCTGCGTGTTGCTCGGCGGCAGCGTCGGCGGCGTAAAGTCGTACAACAGCAATGGATTGTGGCTCGCGGAACCCGCCAAACTCGCTGCCGAAGCGACCGAACTCCGCGATCAGGGCGGCTTTCACGGATTGAAGCTGAGACTGGGTCGAACACGCTTGCGCGATGATCTTGCCGCGCTCGACGCGATCCGCAACGCCGTCGGCGACGACATGGCGCTCATGGCGGATTTCAACCAGGGGCTCGACATGGCGGAAGCGTTGACGCGCTGCCCCGCCATCGACGATCTCGGCCTGGCCTGGATCGAGGAGCCGATCCTGTACGAGAATTTCGCCGGCTGCGCGAAGCTTGCAGCTCAACTGAAAACGCCGATCCAGATCGGCGAAAATTTCTATGGCCCGCGCGATCTGGCCGACGCGCTCGCGGCGAAGGCCTGCGACTTCGTGATGCCCGATCTGATGCGGATCGGCGGCGTCACCGGATGGCTGCGCGCGGCCGCAATCGCCGGAGCCGCGGGCATCCCGGTCTCGACACATCTTTATCCGGAATTCTCCGCGCACATGATGCGCGTAACCGAGACCGCACACTGGCTGGAATGGCAGGACTGGGCTGACCCGATACTCCAGCGCCCCTTTGCGGTGGAAGCCGGGATGATCCAGATTCCCGACCGGCCCGGTGCCGGCATCGAATGGGACGAAGCTGCGGTGAAACGGTACGCGCTGGAGGTTTAGCGCCCTGCGGCTTTATGGCCGCAGACGGTCACATGCGATCTCTTGCAAGTTTCGCGGCACACCTCTGTAATTGCCAACGGTACAAAACGGGGTGACACCATGCGCAAGCTTCTGCTCGCTTCCATTTTCCTTTCGCTCGCCGCCGGACACGCGCTGGCGCAGGACCGCAAGGTCATATCAACGCCGAACGCGCTTGAAGCCATCGGGCCCTATTCGCAGGCGATCCGCGCGGGAAAGACAATCTATCTCGCGGGTCAGATCGCGATCGATCCGAAGACCAAGGAATTGAAGAAGGGCACCATCGAGGAAGAGACCAAGCTGGTGCTGGAAAATCTCCAGGCGGTGCTTGCCGCGGAGGGGCTCGGCATGGAGCACATCGTGTCCACGAGCGTGTTCCTGAAGGACCTGAACGAGTTCGGGAAAATGAACGGCGTCTACGCGACGTTCTTCAAGGCGAACCCGCCGGCGCGCGCGACCGTCGAAGTGGCGCGCTTGCCGCGCGATGTGAAGGTGGAAATCGCGGCGATTGCAGTCGCGCCGTAGCGGCCGTCATTCCGGGTTCGCGGGCTTGCAGCCCGCGTCCCGGAATGACGCTCAAGTGGGACGGCTACGCATACAGCCGCTCGTTCTCCAGCCCCTTGTAGAGGTCGGCGACCCATTCGCCATATCCGTTGAACAGAAGCGTCGGCACGCGCTTGCCGCCGGCGCCGATCACTTCCTCCGTCGCCTGGCTCCAGCGCGGATGATCGATCTTCGGATTCACGTTGGCCCAGAAGCCGTATTCCTTCGCCTGCAGCGACTCCCAATAGGATTTCGGACGCTTGTCGGTGAAGTGGAAACGCACGATCGACTTCACCGACTTGAAGCCGTATTTCCAAGGCACCGCGAGACGGATCGGCGCACCATTCTGGCGCGGCACCGGCTTGCCGTAGACACCGGTGACGAGGAAAGCGAGATCGTTGCCGGCTTCGGCGATGCTCAGACCCTCGGTGTAAGGCCATGGATACCAGGTCTGACGCTGACCTGGCGCCATCGCCGTGTCCTTGAAGGTTTCCATCTGCAAATATTTCGCAGACGACAAAGGCTTCGCGAGTTCGACAAGCTTGGTGAGCGGGAAGCCCGTCCACGGGATCGTCATGCTCCAGGCTTCGACGCAGCGCAGACGATACACGCGCTCTTCAAGCGGCATCTTGCGGATCAGATCGTCCACGCCAATCTCGAACGGCTTTTCGACCATGCCGTCGATCTTGATCGTCCAGGGCCTGATTTTCAGCGCCTGCGCGCGCGATGCAATCGCCTTGTCACCGCCGAACTCGTAGAAGTTATTATAACTGGTGACGATCTTCTCATCGGTCAGTTCGCGATCGACCGGATAAGTCGTGTTCGCCTTGGCCGGGTAGAGATCGGATGTCGGATCGGGAATCTTGTCGACATCCGACACGCGCTGCGCAGCCGCCTGTCCGATGGTGAGCGCACTGATGCCGCCGGCGATCAGCGCCCGCCGGCTGAGGAAAAGACGCTCCGGCGTAACCTGGCTCTCCGGCACTTCCCAGCCGCGGCGGCGGATGATGTTCATCGCGTGTCTCCGGATTTTTTTCCCGTGACCCATGACATACGCAGGCGCGCACCCTCCCGCAAATCACGCATTCGGGACAGCAAGTTGATGGCGCGGGAACAAAGCGCTTTGCACGCGCACCAGGAACAACACCGGTATTGATTCTGGTGTGGTTTGGATCGGAAGTCCGCTGGACGAGGTTGCGGCAACAATAAAGCGGACTTCCGCTCCACCACACTAGCGCAGATGCGCGGCGACAATGGCGCGGCCGGCGTCAATGAAATTACACGCCGGGCCTTCGTGACCGGTGGCCTGCGTACAGACCAGCGCGCCTTCGAGCAGCATGAAGAGTTGATCGGCCAGAAGTTCCGGCCGCGATGCACCGGCATAGCGGCACAGCCCGACAAGCCTCTCCCGTGACTCCTGTTTGCACTGCTCGATCACGCAGCGCGCGGGATGATGCTTTTCCGGCAATTCGACCGCGGCATTGGCCAGCGCACAGCCGCGCGAGGCCGGATCGCTGACATTGCGTGCAGCCTCGACCAGCCAGGCTTCAAGCTGGGCACGCGGATCGTCTGGATGGGCGACCGCGAATGTCGACCAGATGTCGTATTTCTCCGCGGCCAGTCCGCGCAAATATTCCGCTACCAACGCGTCCTTCGATTCGAAGTGACGGTAGAGCGTCATCTTGTTGGTGCCGGCCGCTTCCGCGATCGCGTCGACCCCCACCGCACGGATCCCGTGGCGATAGAACAGGTCTCGCGCCGCCGCGATGATCCTCTCGCGGGGCGGAAGCTTCTCGGAAACCTCAACTTTGGTTGCATTCATCGCGTTCGTCTCGAGCGGACCCTTGACAAGGGTGTTACCGGTCAGTAACTAGCAGGTGTTACCGGTCAGTACCATAGTCAAGTGGTGCCGGCCAGCCCATTCAAGCCGGACCGGAGGCTTCATGCAGTTCACCGTTTACGCCAAGTGCGACACCGCCGATAGGGCACCGCAGCGCCTGACCCTGACGTTTCCCGCGATCTTATCCGACCCGCTGATCCGCCTCGTCATGAAAGCGGACGGTGTCGACCCGAAGACGCTGGAACGGGAACTCTGGGACATCGCCGCAACGCTGCCACCGGCGAAAGTCGCAACTTCCGAATGCCGGGCGCAAGCCTGCTGAAGCCATCGTTCTTGGACGTGGTGTACCTCCCGCCACGCCCGCGCCGGACGGCATCGATCGTCCCCTCCGAGTGTCGTCCGGCGCAGTTTTCTCAAGCCACCAGCCCCCGTATTCATCAGGAATCCCGATCATGAGCCCCAACTCCTCCGCCGCGAAAGCCGCCGCCATCACCGAACCGCTGCTCGAGCCCTATCAGCTCGGCCCGGTCCATCTGTCCAACCGCATTGTGATGGCGCCGATGACGCGCAGTCGCGCGATCGACGGCAACATTCCGAACCCGCTCGCCGAGACCTATTACCGCCAGCGCGCCGGCGCCGGCCTGATCATCAGCGAAGCGACGCAAGTGAGCCCGCAGGGCGTTGGCTATATCCGCACGCCAGGCATCCATTCCCCCGAGCAGATCGCGGCCTGGCGCAAAATCACCGCAGCCGTGACGCGCGAGGGCGGCAAGATCTTTCTGCAGCTCTGGCATGTCGGGCGCATCTCGCATCCCGATTTCCACGGCGGTGAACTACCGGTAGCGCCGTCAGCGATTGCACCGGACGGCGAGGTCTTCACCGCGCAAGGCCCGAAGAAGATGGTCACGCCGCGCGCGCTCGACCTCTCCGAGCTTCCCGGCATCGTGGAGCAATTCCGCAAAGGCGCGGAGAATGCCAAGGCCGCGGGCTTCGACGGTGTCGAACTCCACGGCGCGAACGGATATCTGCTCGACCAATTCACCCGCGACGGCACCAATCACCGGACGGACGCCTATGGCGGCCCGATCGAGAACCGCGTGCGCCTGCCGCTTGAGGTGACCAAAGCCGTGATCGATGTCTGGGGCAAGGAGCGCGTCGGTTACCGCGTCTCTCCGACCGGCCCATACAATTCGATGTCGGATTCCGATCCGAGCGCGACGTTCTCCTATCTCACGCAGCGTCTCAGCGAACTCGGCATCGGCTATCTGCATGTGGTTGATCCGGCGAAAGCCGAGAACCGCGTGGCGCCGCAGTTGCGCAAGCTGTTCGATGGCACGTTCATCATCAACGGCGGCTACGACGAAGCGAGCGGCAATACCGCGATCGCGAATGGCGAAGCCGACCTCGTTGCTTATGGCGTGCCGTTCCTCGCCAATCCCGATCTGCCCCATCGCTTCGGCAGGAAGGCTGCGCTGAATGCGCCGGATCAGGCGACGTTCTATGCCGGCGAAGACAAGGGTTACACGGATTATCCGGCGCTGAGTGCGTGAGGCTCCGTATCACGCGTCGCAACACGCGCACTTTACCCTCCCCCTTGTGGGGAGGGTCGATCGGCTGAGCGAAGCGAAGAAGATCGGGGTGGGGGTGATCGCGATCGACTTGCAAAACCCTCATCCAAAACAGCTACCCCCACCCCGCCTGTTTCGCCATGGCGCGTCGAAGACGCGTGCCAACGCGCTTATGGCTCAACAGGCGACCCTCCCCACAAGGGGGAGGGTGAAGACTTCTTCTTGGCGAGGGCACATCCCTACTCCGCTGCCCTTCTCGACGCGACGATCTGATCCGCCGTGCGGCCGGTCAGTTCGGCCATGTGATCGAACTTGAAGGTGAAGGTCCCGACGCCCGCGGTCGCGGACCGCACCTCGACGATCAGATCGCCAATTTCGGATTCCGGCATCATCGCTTTCACCGAGTCCCAGCCGGGCCAATTCTCACGCGTATCGAA
>CAZIKZ010000260.1:3369-6360 GCA_964539845.1 uncultured Hyphomicrobiales bacterium | reverse complement strand
ATCACATTCCGTGCAACCTGCAGCGCACCGAGCGCAAGCAAGCCGAGATAGAGAAACACACGAAACGTCTCGGGGCTGAGGCGTGCGCGCACGCGCTGACCCGCAAACATACCGATCACCGCCGGCGCGATTGCGAACAATGACAATGTGCCGAGCGAAAGATTGAACGCGCCACCATCCCAAAGAACCAGCGCGAGCGCGACGGTCGACACCGTAAAATGCAGACCCAGCGCCTGCACCAGTTCGTCTTTCTCGAAACCGATGGCCTGCAGATAGGGCAGGGCAGGAATCACGAAGACACCGGTCGCCGCCATCACGAAGCCGGTCGCAATGCCGACCAGCGGGCCGAGCCACACTTCGCTCTTTCGCTGCACCGAGAATTTCAACTTCGACAGACCGATCAGGGAATACACGATCAGCACGATCCCAAGCCCGATCGCCGCAGGCTTTGCATTGGCGCCGGTGAGAATGCCGTTGCCAAGCCAGCCACCGACGAACATACCGAGCAGCATGCCGCCAAGCCGCTTGATCAGGCCAACCAGATAAGGGCCGGCCACCATCTGCCAGATGTTGGTCGCGAGCGATGGCGCGATCAGGATTGCGGCGGCCTGCGCCGGCGACATCACCGCGGCCAGGAGCCCCAACGCGACGGTCGGCAGCCCCATGCCGATCACGCCTTTCACAAATCCTGCAAGCAGGTAAGCGACGATGACAAGTACGATGAGAGTTCCGGACGTTTCCATGCCCCGCACTTGAAACAGGTTGCGTCCGGCCACAATGCCTAAACCGCGAAGGCAGCCTTCGCAAAACCGGTATGCCTGCGCTGCCATTTCCCGTCGCGGGGCGTTATCGTCAGCCGCAACACATCCCGCGAGGTCCCTAATGTCAGTCGCCGCATCGACCCACGAGAACCGGCTCGCGCGCGAGACCTCGCCTTATCTGCTGCAGCACAAGCACAATCCTGTGGAATGGTGGCCGTGGGGCCCGGAGGCGCTCGCCGAAGCGCAGGCCAACAACAAGCCGATCCTGCTTTCGGTCGGCTATGCCGCCTGCCACTGGTGCCACGTCATGGCACATGAAAGCTTCGAGGACGAAGCGACGGCGCGCGTGATGAACGAGCTGTTCGTCAACATCAAGGTCGACCGCGAGGAGCGGCCGGACATCGACCAGATCTATATGCAGGCGCTCCATCATCTGGGCGAACAGGGCGGCTGGCCGCTGACCATGTTCCTCACGCCCGCCGGGGAGCCGGTGTGGGGCGGCACCTATTTTCCGCCGACCGCACGTTACGGCCGGCCGGGCTTCCCGCAGGTGCTGCGCGAAGTGGCGCGGATGTTTCGCGAGGAGCCGGCCAAGATCGAGCAGAATCGCGCGGCCTTGATGGCGCGGCTGTCCGACGTCGCACGGAATCCGCAACACGTCAGCATCGGACGGCAGGAGCTCGATCAGGTCGCGCAGCAACTCGGCAGCGCCATGGACCCCGTGAACGGCGGGCTTCGCGGCGCGCCCAAGTTTCCGCAATGCGCGATGCTCGAGAATCTCTGGCGGGCCGGCCTGCGGCAATCACCCCCATCGTCATGGCCGGGCGTGCCCGGTGATGACCAAAACAGTCAACCTTCACCGGCTGACAAGTTCTTCCACATCGTGGACCTCACCCTGACCAGGATCAGCGAGGGCGGCATCTACGACCATCTCGGCGGCGGCTATTCCCGCTATTCAGTCGATGAAAAATGGCTGGTCCCGCATTTCGAGAAGATGCTCTACGACAACGCGCAGCTTCTCGATCTTCTGGCGCTCGCCTGGCAGCGCACCGGAAAGATGCTGTACCGGGAACGTGCCATCGAAACTGTCGGCTGGCTCAAGCGCGAAATGACCAGCGGGGAGGGCGCGTTCTATTCTTCCCTCGACGCGGACTCGGAAGGGGAAGAGGGAAAGTTCTACGTCTGGTCGCTGGCTGAGATCGAGGCCACTCTGGGCAGCGCGGAAAATGCTGCAGTTTTCGCGCAGCATTACGACGTGACAGCGAGGGGCAATTTTGAGGGTCATAATATCCTCAACCGCCTCAATGACTTACCGCGCAGCATGGAAATCGATGCTGCACTCCCCATGCTGCGGTCCATGCTGCACAAAATCCGAGAAGACCGGGTCCGGCCCGGCCTCGACGACAAGGTGCTGGCGGACTGGAACGGCCTGATGATCGCGGCGCTGACCCATGCCGGGCTCGCATTCTGGCAGCCGGATTGGGTCGCCATGGCCTCGCGCGCGTTTGAATTTGTGCAACGCAACATGACGCAGGCCGGCCGGCTCGGCCATTCCTGGCGCGAGGGGAGGCTGCTCTACCCGGGGCTCGCCTCCGATTACGCTTTCATGATCCGGGCCGCCCTGTCGCTCTATGAGGCCACCGGCGAACGCGCCTATCTCGATCAGGCGCTGGCGTGGCAGGCGGATCTCGACCGCCACTACGCCAATCCGCAAACCGGCACCTACTTCCTCACCGCAGACGACGCCGAAGGCCTGGTCGTGCGGCCGGGCTCGACCAATGACGACGCGACGCCGAACCCGAACGGCATCGCCGCGCAGAACCTGATCCGGCTCGCGGCCTTCACCGGCGACCACGCCTTCCGCGACAAGGCCGACCGGCTGATCGAGGGCATCCTGGCGCTCGGGGGCGATAATCTTTTCGCGCAGGTCGCGGCGCTCAACGCGATCGACATGCGGCTGAACCTCGCCGAGATCGTGGTGACCGGGCAGGGGGAGGCCGCCGATGCGCTCGTCAACGCGGCGCTGGCGCTGCCTTACGTCAACCGCGCGGTGATACGCGCTCCCTCGGCCGAGGCGCTTCCGGCCTCGCATCCGGCGCAGGAGAAGGTCAAGGCCGCGAACGGACCGGCCGCCTTCATCTGCATCGGCGAGACCTGCTCGCTGCCCGTAACCAATCCGGACGAGATCGTGCAGCGTAACGACGCGGCCCGCACGGCGCCGTCTGCTTGA
>CAZIKZ010000260.1:0-3269 GCA_964539845.1 uncultured Hyphomicrobiales bacterium | reverse complement strand
GTGGAATCGTTCGCGTTATTGCGCGAGCACAAACGGCTCGAACAAGGAGACCGCAATCTCGGGGCGCTGAGCCCCGCCAGATTCCTTCACGACCTCACTGGCGGTCCGAAACAAAGCATCCTTGATATCGATGCCGGGTGTCACGAGATGCCGCGCGAGCGCGCCGGTGAACGGACTGTTGCCACCCGGAACACCATCTGCCGCCGTCGTCATGTGCTGGGTGGAATAAACCACAATCAAACCATCTGGATTCTGCAGCCGGGCCAGGCCGCGACTGACGTTTCCGCCACGCTTGGCCTCGCCCTTGGCCACCGCCTCAAGCCGGCGCAACTCCACTTCGCGTTCATTGTCGCGGCACGCATCGAGGATGACAAGGCGCACGCCCTTGGCGCGGCGTAACTCGCCGACCAGCGACTCAATCTGAATAAGTTCGGTCGGAATGTCGGACAGCTTTTCGTATTTGGAATCGACCGGCACCACATAAGGCACGTCGCCAAATGTCGAGCCGTGACCCGCGAAATAAACAATGGCCGCATCCGCATCGCGCACGATGGCGCCGAACTCGCCGATGTGCCGGCCCATCGCGCGCTTGTCGAGATTTTCGCCGTAGATGACTTCAAAGCCTAGCCGGGTGAGAATATCGCGCATGGTACGCGCGTCAGTCACCGGATTCTCCAGCTTCGGGACGTTGCGATAATCGCCATTGCCCACAACCAGCGCAACCCGCCGGCCGGCCGCCGTCGATACGCGGCCGAGCAACGTTTCCGGCTTCGCAGCCGCAGGCCGCGATGTTGCGGGCGCCGCCGCTGTCGCTAACTTGCCGCGAGCCGTGGAGCCGAGCGCGATCTCGCGGCCTTCCAACGCTTCGTTCAGCCTGCTGTCGATCTTCAGCGCGGCGTCGTAATCGGCCAGCGCCCGCTGGTTGTCACCTTGCGCATGATAGAAATCGCCGCGCTTGGAGTACGTGTACGGATCCTGAGGCGCAAGCCGGATGCCCTCATTCAGATCGGCGAGCGCACGCCGTACGTCGCCCTTTCCGAGATAGGCGATGCCGCGATGGCTGAAAGCCTGGCCAAGTTTCGGATCGAGCTTGATCGCCTCATTGAGATCGACGAGCGCGCGGTCGAATTGCCGCTTCGCATTGAGCACCTCGCCGCGGTTGTTCAGACCCATGGCAAGCTTGTCATCGATCCGCAGCAATTCATTGAACTCGGCGAGCGCGCGATCATATTCCTTCCGGGCATAGAAGGTGATGCCGCGATAGTTGATCGCAACCGTGTTCTTGCGGTCCAGCTTCAGCGCTTCGTCGAAATCGGCCAACGCCCGATCGTAGTCCTTGAGGTCATAGGCGACGGAACCGCGCCGCGCGATATTCACCGGATCCTTCGGATCAAGCCGGATCGCCTGCTCATAGTCCACCAGCGCGCGGTCGAAATCCTTCGACTCCTGATAAGCTTCGCCGCGCGCGCGATAATTCTCCGCCATCTTCGGCGCGACACGAATCGCCTCGTTGAAATCGGCGAGCGCCCGGTTCTGGTCGTGCTTTGCGAGATAGGATTCGCCGCGGCTGCGAATGATCTCGACATTCTCCGGCTCTATACGAAGTCCCGCGCTGTAAGCCTCGATCGCGCTGTCGAATTCCTTGAGCTGGAAAAAAGTCCATCCGCGATTCTGATGCGCCGACATCAGACTCGGATCGAGACGAAGGGCGGCATCATAATCCGCGATCGCCTTCCTGAACTCCTTCTGCTCACCGAAGATATAGCCGCGCTTGGCATAGCCATCGGCGAGCTTCGGATCGAGACGCAGCGCTTCGTTGACGTCCTTCAACGCGCGATCGTAGTCCTTCTTGTCGGCATAGACAGAGGCGCGCGCCGCATATCGGCTCGCATCCTTCGGTTCGAGACGGATCGCTTCGCTGAAATCTGCGAGGGAGCGGTCGTAATCCTTGTTGTCCTGATAGGAATTACCGCGACTGCTGAAGGCCGCGGCATTCTTGGCATCGAGACGGATTGCGCTCGTGTAGTCGGCAATCGCTCGCTCGTATTCCTTGCGGTTGTGATAGGCGTCGCCGCGCGCGAGATAGGCATCGGTATATTTCGCATCGAGACGGATCGCGCTGTTGAAATCGGCCAGACCGCGTTCAACGTCATCCTTCGCGATATAGGAATTGCCGCGGCGGTGAAACGCGCTCGCAGCCTTGGGCGTGAGACGGATCACCTGATTGTAGTCGGCGATCGCCCTGTCGTAGTCCTTCAGGTGCGTATGATATTCAAAGGCGCGGTAGGTGTAGATATCCGCCAGATCGCTGCCTTTGAGTTTGCCACCGGAGATCAACCGGGTGCAGGCGGCGACCCGGCTTTCGACAGTTCCGGTCTCACCGCTGCACAGATCGCGATCACTGGTCTGGGCAGCGACCTGGACCGACGCCAGCGCCAGCAGCGCAAAACCGAGAATCGTACCGCGACCCATAGGAGCCCTCCACACCCGGCGTCTCCTTTTACCACAGCCGGGAACGATGTTTGAGCGCCGGCAGGTCAAGACTCGGTGACGTAACCGGCCGAGCGGCGGCCCAATATAAAAACGGCCGGGCTGTGAGCCCGGCCGTTTTTGAATTTGTCGGATGTCGTCCGCGTCAGGTGTTCATGCTCTCGAAGAATTCCGAGTTGCTCTTGGTGTTGCGGAGCTTGTCGAGCAGGAAGTCCATCGCGTCCATCGTGCCCATCGGGTTGAGGATACGGCGGAGCACATACATCTTCTTGAGTGTCTGCGGGTCGACCAGCAGTTCTTCCTTGCGGGTGCCGGAGCGCGTGATGTCCATGGCCGGGAAGGTGCGCTTGTCAGCCACCTTGCGGTCCAGGATGAGTTCGGAATTGCCGGTGCCCTTGAACTCTTCGAAAATCACTTCGTCCATGCGCGATCCGGTATCGATCAGCGCGGTCGCGATGATGGTGAGCGAGCCGCCGCCATCGATGTTTCGCGCGGCGCCGAAGAACCGCTTCGGCTTCTGGAGCGCGTTGGCGTCGACACCGCCCGAGAGGATCTTGCCCGAGTGCGGCACCACCACGTTGTGGGCCCGCGCAAGACGGGTAATCGAGTCGAGCAGGATCACCACGTCCCGACCGTGCTCCACCAGACGCTTCGACTTCTCGATCACCATGTCGGCCACCTGGACGTGCCGGTCGGCCGGTTCGTCGAAGGTCGACGCAATCACCTCGGCGCGGACGTTCTCCTGCATGTCCGTCACTTCCTCGGGGCGTTCGTCGATC
>CAZIKZ010000259.1:0-6409 GCA_964539845.1 uncultured Hyphomicrobiales bacterium | reverse complement strand
TCCGCTGCTTCGCGAGCCGCGGCATCTGCTGCTGGCCGGCCAGCGTCGGCAGGTGGCACGATTCGCAGCGGCGCTGCGCCGCGATCTTCGCGCCGCGTTCGGCCAGCGCCGGATCGACCTTTTCGTCGCTGGACTTCGCCGGCAATTTCTCGAAATGGTCAGCCAGCGCCTGAATGTCTGCGTCCTTGAGATCCTTCACGAACGGCGCCATCGCCTCGACCTTGCGCACGCCCTCGCGCATCAGGATGAGCTGGTTGAGCGTGAAAAAGGCCGGCTGGCCGGCGAGCGAGGGGATGTTCTCGAGCTTCGAATTTCCGTCCTCGCCGTGGCACGTGCCGCATTGCTCGATGCGCTCGGGCAACGTCAGGCTTTGCGCAAGCGCGCCGGCGGGACAAACAAAGGCGGCCGCCAGCAACATCGCCAGCGACCGCCCGAAACTTAACTCTGCCAACATTCAGTTCCCATACTGTCGAATCCCTAAACCAGTCATTCCGGGACACGCGCGACGCGCGTGAACCCGGAATCCAGTCAAGACTACCAGCGATACTGAATTCCGGGTTCGCGAGCTTCGCTCGCGCCCCGGAATGACGACGATGGGGTTACTTCTTCTTCGCGGGCGCCGCCTGCGCCGCTGTCTTCGGATCGTACGAGATGCGATAGATCGCGCCATTCTGCTCATCCGACACGAGCAGCGAGCCGTCCTTCATCTGCAGCAGATAGACCGGCCGGCCGAAGAACTCGTTCGCCTTCTGGTCGAGCAGCCCGGTCAGAAACGGCTCGATCTTTGCCTTGCCGTCCGGCGTGGTGCGCGCAAGCACGACGTCATAGCCGAACTTCTGCGCCTTGTTCCACGAGCCGCGGCGCGCGATGAAGGCCGTGTTCTGGTAGCTCTTGGGAAACATGTCGCCATTGTAGAAGATGATGCCGAGGCCCGCGGAATGCGGACCGGTCAGCGCGGCCGGCATCACGACGCCCGCGCAGGCATTCGGCTTCTTGATGTCAGGATCGGGGATGCCATTGGCATGGCAATAGGGGAAGCCGTAATTGGCGCCCTCCTGCCCTTTCGCAACGCGGTTCAATTCATCCTCGGGGCCTGCATCGCCCGCCCAGTCGCGGCCGTTATCGGTGAACCACAATTCCTTGGTCACCGGATGCCAGTCGAAGCCGACGGTGTTGCGCACGCCGCGCGCCACGATTTCCATGCCCGATCCATCGGGATTGTAGCGGCGGATCTGGCCGTGAATGCCTGGATTGATTTCGCAGATATTACAGTTCGCACCGACCTGGATGTAGAGCTTCCCGTCCGGCCCGAATGCCGCGTATTTCCAGTTGTGATGAACTTCCGGCGGCAGATTGAACTTGTCGGTGAGATCGACGCCCTGCCCCGGATTGTCGAGCTTGTCTTCAATATTGTCGAAGCGCAGCACCTTGTTGATCGCGAGCACATAGAGCGCGCCGTCCTTGATCGCGAGGCCGTTCGGCTGGGTCAGGCCCGTCAGCAGCGTGCGCACTTCGCGCTTGCCGTCCTTTTCGGTGATCGCATAGACGCGGCCGAGCAGACGCGTTCCCATGAAAATGGTGCCCTTCGGGCCCATCACCATGGTGCGCGCACCAGGATGGCCGCTGGACCAGACATCCGCCTTGAAGCCAGCCGGCAGCTTCAGCTTGTCGAGCGGGAGCTTGTCGACCGGCGTCACGATCGGCGGCGTTGCGTGCGGCTTGAGGTTGGAATCCTGCTTGCTGGCAGCTGGATCGGATTTGTCGATCGCGCTCATGCCGGGAGGCGCCTGAGACAATGCGGGTGCGAGTGAGAGTGCAAACGCTCCAGCGATGCTGCCGGCGAGCAGCGCAGTACGGGACAAGCTTCTCATCAAAACCTCCCTCATGATGGCCGTCATCGAAACGCGGCCTTGCCGCCAGTTTCCCCTAATTGGCACCCCGCTGGCAATCAGGGTGTGACAACAGTCTCGCGGCGATACCGCCGGTATTCGTATGCATCCGTTTGAATTGCTGCGATGCGCTCCACTTCGTCATGCAACGGCGAGAGATGACAGACCGGATCGGTCGCGCGTGCGTCGCCGGTGAGAAGGAAAGCCTGGCAGCGGCATCCGCCGAAATCCTCCCGCTGTTTCGGGCATGAGCGGCAGGGCTCCGTCATCCAGTCCGTTCCGCGGAAAGCTTCGAATGCCGGCGAATGCCGCCAGATCTCGGCAAGCGAATGCTCCGTGACGGACCAGAAGGTCAGGTCCGGGATCACTTCCGCGGCGTGGCAGGGCAGCACCTTGCCGGACGGCGTGACGTTGAGCGAGCGGCGTCCCCAGCCACCCATGCAGGGCTTTGGGTAGCGCGCGTAATAATCCGGCAGGGCGGAGTCGATCACGATCCGGCCGCGATGTGTTTTGCGCAGTTCGTCGACCGTCTCCATCGCCTGCATGGCCTGCGCGCGCGACGGCATCAGCGCCGCACGGTTCTTCAACGCCCAGCCGTAATATTGCACATGCGCGATCTCGACCCGTTGCGCACCGAGCGACAAGGCCAGCGCCACCATGGCGTCGATGCGTTCGATATTGGCGCGATGCACGACGATGTTGACGGTGAGCGGCATACCAAGTTTCGCCGTCGCATCCGCCACATCGCGCTTGCGCGCGAAGGCGCCGTCATAGCCCGCGATCCGGTCGGCTGAGCCGGATTCCGCGTCCTGAATCGACACCTGCACATGGTCGAGACCGCGTTCGGCAAGCTCCTGCAGACGTGCGTCGGTCAGTCCAACGCCGGAGGTGATCAGGTTCGTATAAAGGCCGGCCACATGCGCAGCGCTTACAAGATCGGCGAGGTCCTTCCGCGAGGCCGGCTCGCCGCCCGAAAGATGCACCTGAAGAATCCCGAGCGCTGACGCCTCGCGAAACACGCGCGCCCAGGTCGCGGTATCGAGCTCATCTTTCGGCGCATCGAGCGCAAGCGGATTCGAGCAATACGGGCAGCCGAGCGGACAGCGATGCGTCAGTTCGGCGAGAAGGCCGAGGGGCGCGATCTCCCTCTCCCCGCGTGCGGGGAGAGGGTCGGGGTGAGGGGGAGCTTCAGCCGGCCGTGATGTCTGCGAGCCCCCCTCACCCGACCGCGCAAGAGCGCGGTCGCCCTTTCCTCGCACGCGGGGAGAGGTGAGCGGAGTTCGTGGCTCGCTCTCGGTCACGACAGTTCCAGCAGCCGCTTGTCGGCGAGCGATCTGAGAAGGTTCGAGACGTCGGTTTCGATCCGCTCGCGCGGCGCCTTGAACGTCGCGGCGAGTTCGTCAACGATCGCAGCGAACGTCGCCTCGCCCGTACAGCGCTTCAGGATTTCGACCGCGATCGCGTCCGCCTTGAAGATGCGCTCCGGCGCGAGCAGCACCCACCCGCCCTGCGCCTCGTTATGCGTCAGCCGCACGCCACGCGGCAGCTTCGGCTTTGCGTCGGACGGGATCGAAGTCCCGAATGCGGCGGCGTCGGTCATCGCGCGTCCTCCGGTACGAATGCGCCGGGCGGAATGTGGCCAGGCGCGACATAGGCGTGATGCAGCGCATCCAGCATCGCCCACAACACACTGCATTTGAATTCCAGCGCAGCAAGCACCGCGGCCTGCGCATCGGGAGCGCGGGCGTTGCGCTTCACATAGTCGAGCGCGAAGTCGGAA
This sequence comes from uncultured Hyphomicrobiales bacterium, assembly GCA_964539845.1. GTDB lineage: Bacteria > Pseudomonadota > Alphaproteobacteria > Rhizobiales > Xanthobacteraceae > Pseudorhodoplanes. Next base: position 2,740 of record CAZIKZ010000259.1, on the reverse strand, counting down.
TCCTTCGCGGCCTGCGGCGGCCGCTTCTCGAAATAGGCCAGCGTTTCACGCGTGATGAAATCGTAATGCGCGAGCATGCCATCCATCCGCTCGGAAATGATCACCGGCGATAACAATTCCGTCAGCGACGACGCGATAGCTTCCAGCAGTGGTTTCTCACGCACGAAACGGACATAGGCATCGACCGCAAAACGCGTGCCCGGAAGCAATCCACGCAGCGAGATCACCTCGTCGCGGGCGAGACCCAATCCGTCGGTGAGTTTGAGCCAGCGCGCGATGCCGCCATCGCCCTCATGCTCGCCATCATGATCGACGAGGCGCGAGCGCCATTCGCGCCGGATTGCCGGATCGTCACAACGCGCGATCAGCGAGGCGTCCTTGATCGGGATCATCGCCTGATAATAGTAGCGGTTAAGCGCCCAGGCCTGCACCTGCCCCTTCGTGCATTGTCCGGAATGCAGCATGTGATGGAACGGATGCAGCCGGTGATAGCGCCGCGCGCCGATGTCGCGCAAAGCCGCTTCCAGCTCGTCCGGCTGCATCAGCTTCACAGCGCGATCTCCATCCCGTCATAGGCGACGTCGAAGCCCGCAGCTTCCACGCCTTTGCGCGCCGGCGAGCCATCGATCAGGATCGGATTTGTGTTGTTGATGTGGATAAAAATGCGCCGCGCCGGCAGGTCCGAAAGCGCTACAAGCGAACCGTCAGGCCCGTCGATCGGCATGTGCCCCATCCGCATCCCGGTTTTTTCGCCGACGCGCAGCGCGATCATCTCGTCGTCGGCAAACAGCGTGCCGTCGAACAGGATGACATCGGCGCGCCGCATACGCTCACGCATTGCGGGCGTCACGCCGGCAGCGCCCGGAATGTAGAGGAGCCGCGCGCCACCTGCCGCCAATTCCACACCGACATTCACGGCACTCTCCCCGATTTCGGGGTTCTCGCCTTCGAGATAGAGCGGCATCTTGCCCGGTACGGTGAAGATTTCCACCGACAACCCCGGCAGCGGTGAAATCGTTTCACCCACTGAAAGCGCGTGCCGCTTCACCCGGCCGGGATGCAGCGCCGCAAACATCGGGTTGTCGGCAATTGTCGCGAGGGTCGCAGGCGTGGCGTAGAGCGCGACATCCTGTCGCTCTCGCAATGTCAGCAGACCGGCGACCTGATCAATCTCGCCGCCCGTCAGCAGAACGGCCTTGATCGGGGAATGCCGCAGGCCGCGTCGCGGCTGCAACGCGGCAGACTTCAGGATCTGCGTCCGCAGGTCGGGCGAGGCGTTGCAGAGAAGCCAGTTTTCACCGTCCGCGGATACCGCAATTCCGGCCTGGCTGCGCGGTGAAACACGTGCGTCCCCGGCCCACGCCAGCGCGCAAACCGGGCAATTGCAGTTCCATTGCGGGAAGCCCCCGCCGGCGCCCGCTCCGAGCACCAGCGCCGTCAGGCGCCCCATCGGGGCAGCCCTTTGATCTGGATCAGGGCGATGCTCAGAATTCCGGCGGCAAATAGCCGTTGATCTCGAGGCCGATGCAGATTTCGACGAGGGTCGGGGTTGTCCAAGCCATGTCCGCAGTCCTTTTCCGGCGATCTGAACACTATTATAACGCCGGCCCGGCGGAAAAGTCACGGCGCGGACCTGCGGAATTTCGGGCAATTCCATCTTGACGCTGAGCCGCACCCGGCGCTTAGAGTCGTACCATGAAGACAGACCACCGGCGCCCCCGCGGCCGCCCAATGATGATTTCGGGAGAGAGCCTATGACCTACGTTACCGAGGAGAACCTCACCGATCTTGCGATCGAGCGCTGGAGCAATATCCCCGATCCGCGGCTGCGCCAGATCATGACATCGCTGGTGAAACACCTGCACGGCTTCGTCCGCGACGTCGAGCCGACCCAGCAGGAATGGTTCGCCGCGATCGAATGGCTGACCCGCGTCGGCCAGATCTGCGATGCCAAGCGCCAGGAATTCATCCTCGCCTCGGACGTGCTCGGCGTGTCCATGCTGGTGGATTCGATCAATAACCGCGCGCCCGGCGCCGCCACACCCTCAACGGTGGAAGGCCCCTTCCATATCGCGGATTCGCCGCAACTCACCGACGGCGCCAACATGGCCGACGGCGCGCCCGGCATTCCGACCTTCTGCAGCGGCAAGGTCACCGACATCGATGGCAAGCCGGTTGCCGGCGCGATGCTCGACATGTGGCAGACCGATGGTGAAGGCCTCTACGAGGCGCAGATCGAGGGCGCCGAAGGCTACATGCGCGGCATCTACCATTCCAATCCGGACGGCAGCTATTCGGTGCGCACCGTGGCGCCGATCGGCTACACGATCCCGATGGATGGCCCGATCGGCGAACTGATGAACAAGACCAAGATCAGCCACATGCGGCCCGCGCATATTCACTTCCACATCGCCGCGCCCGGCTACAGGAGCGTCACCACCCACCTGTTCCAGGACGGCGATCAGTACATCAACACCGACGTGGTGTTCGGCGTGAAGGAAGCGCTGATTGTCAATTTCGTGCAGAAGCCGGCCGGCACCAAGGCGCCGACCGGCGAAATCATGAATGAGCCGTTCCTGGAAGTGAAATACAACTTCAAGCTGGCCAAGTCAGCGGCCGCACAGAAGGCGGCGTAGGCATCGGTCAATCCGGGGCGCGAGCGAAGCTCGCGAACCTGGAATCCATAAGCAACACGGGAGACATGGATTCCGGGTCCGGCCCGGAGCCTGTCATCGGGCCG
>CAZIKZ010000258.1:3649-6419 GCA_964539845.1 uncultured Hyphomicrobiales bacterium | reverse complement strand
TCGCCCGCGACCGTCTCGGGCGGTCCGTCGCCCGGCATGATGAACATGCCCGAAAAGCCGACGATCGCCGCGGGCGGCACGGTCTGGCGCAATCCCGCATGCAGCGACATCATCGTGCCCTGGCTGAAGCCCACGAGCGCCAGCGCGGAGGGCGGCAATTGCCGGCGATGCAATTCCGCATCGAGGTAGGCCTGCAAAGCGGGCGCAGCCGCGTTGACGCCGCGCCAGCGCTCGTCCGGATCGCGGAAGGTCAGCCCGAACCATTGCCGGCCGACCGGCGCCTGACCACAGGGCTCCGGCGCATGCGGCGAGACAAAGGCGGTGTCGGGAAGGAGCGGCTGCCAGGCGCGGCCGAGATCGATCAGGTCGTTACCGTCGGCACCGTAGCCATGGAGAAATACGACGAGGCGTTTGGTTTTGCCGGATGTCGGTTCAAGGCTTGGTCCCGACAGCATCGGGACGTTTGGTCCGGCCATTTCGTTTTGCTTTCCTTGCTATTGGTCGCGCCGTCGGCTTTGCGGCCTTCGGTTTGATCGGCTTCGTTTCGACGGAGACGCCCTCGCGGCGCTTCACGACATGATAATAGCCCCAGAGAAGATGTGCCGCCACGCCGCGCCATGGCCGCCATGCATCGGCGATGACAGCCAATTCCTTGGCGGAGGGCCGTGCCTTCAGGTCGAGCGCAATGCGCGCCGATTCCTGCAAGGCAAGGTCGCCGGCCGGCCAGGCATCGGCATGACCGAGGCAGAACAGAAGATAGATGTCCGCGGTCCAGGGTCCGATTCCATGCAGTTCGATCAGCGCGGCATGGGCCGCATCGGCGTCGCTTTGCCCGATATGGTCGAGGTCGAGTTGGCCCTTGGCGATGGCATGCGCGATCGCCTTGATGGTTTTGATCTTGGCAGCGGACAGACCGAGCCGCCCGAGCCTGTCGGCGCGGGCACGGCGCAGCGCGTCGTGATGGAACGGATCGAAGGCGTCCTGCAGCCGGCCCCAGATCGCGCCGGCGCTCGCGGTCGACAATTGCTGCCCGCAGATGATCCGCGCAATCCCGGGAAAGCCGGGCTGGCCGCGGCGGAGCGCCGGCTCTCCGGCCTTGGCGAGAACGGGCGCAAGCCTCGGGTCGGCCTGAACGAGCTGTGCGAGCGCCGCGGCGAGATCGGACTGGGTGTGGAGAAACTGGGTCATTTTTTCGTCGTCATTGCCGGGCTTGACCCGGCAATCCATCAACCTTCATGCACTAGAGATGGACCCCCGGGTCAAGCCCGGGGGTGACGAAAACATAGTCATGAGTCCACCCGTTTTCCGCTTCGCGCCGTCGCCGAACGGCTATCTGCATCTCGGCCATGCGCTGTCCGCGCTCTCGAATGCCGATTGCGCACGCGAAAGCGGTGGCCGTTTACTGTTGCGGATCGAGGATATCGACCGCACGCGATGCAAACCCGAATACGAACAGGCGATCCATGCCGATCTCGCCTGGCTCGGCATCGACTGGGAGAAGCCGGTGCGGCGGCAATCGGAGCATTTCGATGCCTATCGCGACGCGCTTGTGCGCTTGCAGGCGCTGGATCTGGTCTATCCGAGTTTCGAGAGCCGCGGCGATGTCGCCGCGATGGTCACCGCGCGCGGTGACGGGTGGCCGCGCGATCCGGATGGTGTACCGATTTATCCCGGCAGCCGCGATGCGATCGGCGATGCCGAGCGCAAGACGCGAATGGCGGCGGGCGAGCCCTATGCACTGCGGCTCGATATGGAGAAGGCTATCGCCCGTGCCGGCAAACTGATTTGGCACGATACAGGACAGGGACCGGAGCACGAGACCGGCGATATCACGGCGCGGCCGCAAGCCTGGGGCGATGTGATCCTCGCCCGCAAGGAGATGCCGACGAGCTATCACCTATCTGTCGTCGTCGACGACGCGCTGCAAGGCGTGACGCATGTCGTTCGCGGGCAGGATCTGTTCTGGTCAACCAGTGTGCACCGGCTTCTGCAGTCGCTTTTGGATTTGCCTGTCCCCGCTTATCGGCACCATCGCCTTGTTGTCGACGAGCATGGCCGCAAGCTCTCGAAGTCGACGCAGGCGACGGCGCTTGCCTCCCTGCGCGCCGGCGGCGTGACGCCCGCCGCTATCAGTACGATGGTCGGCCTGTCGCAACCGTGAATGGCTGCTCCGCGATAGCCGTGCGATGCTTCGGGGCGAATCATGGGGCGGGACCCACCAAAACGCAAAGCCGCCGGACGCTCCAGCAAGCGCGGACCGGTGCGCAAGCTCGCGCCGGTTCGCAAGCGCAGCCCCGCATTGTCACGCCGTGCCGTTGAATCGACACTCGCATCGCTCGCGCATGACATCCGCACGCCGCTGACCGGCATTCTTGCGCTCGCCGATTTGCTGGTCGCATCCGATCTGCCGGAGCGCGAGCGCGGCTGGGCCCGGTCCATTCGCGGTGCCGCCGATCACCTTGCGCAATCGACATCGATGGTGCTCGATGCGGTGAAACAGGATCGCGCCGGGCTGACGCTTCGCAAGGATGCGTTCTCACCGCGCAAACTTGCGGAATCCCTTGCCGCGTCATTGTCAGCCCGCGCGGGCGCGAGCGGTCTGACCGCCGAGATCGCGATCGCAGGCAATCTTCCGGCGCAGGCGATCGGCGATCCGGTGCGGCTGCGTGCGGCGCTGGAAAATCTCATCGACAATGCGGTGAAGTTTACCGCACGCGGCGGTGTGAGCCTCGCAGTGAGCGCGGAGGACGCGCCGCGTGGACGCTTGCGG
>CAZIKZ010000258.1:0-3549 GCA_964539845.1 uncultured Hyphomicrobiales bacterium | reverse complement strand
CACCCGGCAACGCCGATCATGCAGACAATGGCGCTGCTGTTGCGGATGCGGATCCTGCTGCCGGGCTTCGTATCCTCTGCGCCGAGGATAATCCGTTCGGGCGCCTGGTGATGAACGCTATGCTGACCGAGCTTGGTCACCACGTGGATTTCGCAGCAACCGGCGAGTCAGCGGTGAGCGCCATGCAACGTGGCGGCTACGATCTTGTGCTGATGGATATCGCGCTTCCGATCGTCGATGGGATCGAGGCGACACGCCGCATTCGTGCGTTGCCGGGTGTGACCGGGCGCGTTCCGATCATTGGCATTTCCGGGAGTTGGTCGGAGGGCGACGTACAACGCGCCCGCGACGCGGGGATGACGGACTATCTGACGAAGCCGGTCGCTCCTGCGGTGCTGGCGGCGGCGTTGCGGCGACGATCCGCAAGGCAGTCTTCGCCCTCACTTTGAGAGACGCACCTTGGTGTGCATCAGGCGATCGCCTTTGCCTTCGCGTTCGCCCGTTCCACGATCCGCACCACATCCGACATGATCTGGTTGATCTGAAAATCCTTCGGTGTGTAGACGGCCGCGACACCGGCTTTTTTCAGCGTAGCCTCGTCTTCCGGCGGCACGATACCGCCGACCACGACCGGGATGTCGGCCAGGCCTTCGGCGCGCATGCGGTCGACCACGTCGCGTACCAGCGGCACATGGCTGCCGGACAGAATTGACAGCCCGATCACGTCGACGCCCTCGTCCTTCGCGGTCTTGACCAGTTCCGCGGGTGTGAAGCGGATGCCGGCATAGATCACGTCCATGCCCACATCGCGTGCGCGCACCGCGATTTGCTCGGCGCCGTTGGAATGGCCGTCGAGGCCCGGCTTGCCGACCAGGAATTTCAGCCGCCGCCCGATCTTCTGGGAGACGCGCTCCACTTCGGCGCGCACCGGCTCCAGCTTCTCGCCGCCAACCTGACGCGCGGCCTTCGGCACGCCGGTGGGCGCGCGATATTCGCCAAATACGTCGCGGAACACCGCGCCCCATTCGCCGGTGGTAACGCCGGCCTTGGCGCAGGCGATCGAGGCCGGCATGACGTTGATGCCTTCCTTGGCGGCACAGCGAAGCTCGTTCAGCGCGGTCTCGGCCGCTTTCGCGTCGCGCGAGGAGCGCCAGGCATTCAGCCGCGCGATCTGACCGGCTTCGACTTCATGTGAGACGGTCATGATCGCGTCAATGCCGCCGGTGAGCGGGGAAGACTCGCTCTCGGTGAATTTGTTGACGCCGACCACGACGCTGTCGCCGCTCTCGATCGACTCGAGACGCCGCGTGTTGCTTTCGACCAATTGCTGCTTCATGTAGCCCATCTCGACGGCGGCGACCGCGCCGCCAAGCCGATCGATGGTGGCGAGTTCTTCCTTGGCAGCGCGGATCAGTGCGTCGACTTTTTTCTGGATCTCTGTCGAACCGTCGAAAATGTCACCGTATTCGAGAAGGTCCGACTCATAGGCGAGGATTTGCTGGGCGCGCAGCGACCATTGCTGGTCGAACGGACGGGGCAGGCCGAGCGCTTCGTTCCATGCCGGCAATTGCACGGCACGGGCCCGCGCATTTTTCGACAGCGTGACCGCGAGCATTTCGAGGAAGATGCGGTAGACGTTGTTTTCCGGCTGCGGCTCGGTCAGGCCGAGCGAGTTGACCTGCACCCCATAGCGAAACAGCCGTTGTTTCGGATCGCTGACGCCGTAGCGTTGCGCGGTGATCTCGTCCCACATGTCGACGAACGCGCGCATCTTGCAGATCTCGGTGATGAAGCGCATCCCGGCATTGACGAAAAACGAGATGCGGCCGACCACCTCGCCCATCTGTCCGTCCGCCACTTCGCCCGAGGCCTTCACCGTGTCGAGGATCGCGATCGCGGTCGCGAGCGCATAAGCCAGTTCCTGAACGGGCGTCGCACCTGCCTCCTGCAGGTGATACGAGCACACATTCATCGGATTCCATTTCGGCATTTCCTTCGTCGTGAACAGGATCGTGTCCTTGATCAGACGCATGGAAGGGCCGGGCGGAAACACATACGTGCCGCGCGACAGATATTCCTTGATGATGTCGTTTTGCGTGGTGCCGGTGAGTTTGGCGCGCGGTGCGCCGGTCTCGTCCGCGACAGCGATGTAAAGGGAGAGAAGCCACGCCGCCGGGGCGTTGATCGTCATCGACGTATTCATCCCGGCGAGCGGAATGCCGCTGAGCAGCGTCCGCATATCGCCGAGATGAGAAACAGGTACGCCGACCTTGCCGACTTCACCGGCGGCGAGCACGTGGTCGGAGTCGTAGCCTGTCTGCGTCGGGAGATCGAAGGCGATGGACAGACCGGTCTGGCCTTTCGAGAGATTCTGCCGGTAAAGGGCATTCGACTTTTCTGCGGTCGAATGCCCGGCATAGGTCCGGAAAATCCAGGGTCTGTCCCGTTTCGGTTTGTCGTCGCTCATTCAATCTCCGCGCCGCGTCTGTCCTAGCGCTTGAAGAAGCCGATGATCACGAGGAGGATGACCGCGCCGATCACGGCATTGATGATTGCCGAAATGATGCCGGAACCCATCACGATGCCGAGCCGCGGCAGCAGCCAGCCGGCAATGAACGCGCCGACGATACCAACAACGATGTTGCCGATCAGGCCGAAGCCGTAGCCCTTCACGATCAGACCGGCGAGCCAGCCCGCGACGCCACCGACGATCAGCCAAACGATAAGGCTCTCGATACCCATATCCGTCTCCCCGACATGCGCGGGAGCCCGCTGCTCAAGCCCCGCCCCCGCGGCTTTGTTGCATTGCAGCGAGGGCATTCTACTGCGACCCAAACCGGAAGTCAGCGAGAGAGCGGGGTTGAAGAGCCGCCTCCAAACCAACCTGCAACGGCTTATTGCAATGCAGCATATCGCGTTGCGTAAGCGGCGCAATGGTTGTTTTCGCGGGCAGGATAGGGGAATTGCTGCGTGCGCGAGCGCGTGGAGGCTGCTTTGCTAGATCGCAACGGCCGTCCCGTTATCCACAAGCACCTCAACTGCTGCCTTCTGATTGAGGAAGCCGGTCGGGCTCGCCGTCAGGCCATACGCGCCAGACTGCATGATGGCGACCAGATCGCCGGCCGCGAGTCGCGGCAGATCTGCCGCGCGCGCCAGCGTATCGAGCGGCGTGCAGAGCGGGCCGACCACGACGCCGCGCTCCAGCGCGGCCACGTCCATGCGCGCAGGAGCAAGAATCGGATAATCCCGCTTCACGACCTGACCGAGATTGCCGGAGGCCGCGAGGTGATGATGCATGCCGCCATCGATCACGATGAAGCGCGTGCCGCGGGATATCTTGCTCACAATCACGCGCGCGACGTAGAGCCCACCCGGACCCGCCAGGTAGCGGCCAGGTTCGACGATCACGCGCGCATCCCGCAGCAACGGCTCGCCGTGTTTCAACTGCAACAAGGACGCTGTGCGGCTTCTGACGCTGGTCAGGTCGAGCGGCATGTCGCCCGCGTAATAGGGAATACCGAGGCCGCCACCGAGATCGATGCTGCGCAG
>CAZIKZ010000257.1:0-6483 GCA_964539845.1 uncultured Hyphomicrobiales bacterium | reverse complement strand
GATCTCGACACCATCCTGGCCGGCCTTGACGACCAGATACGAACCAACATCGTGATCCTGGACGCCTGCCGCGACAACCCATCCGCCAATGCAGTAACGAGTGTTGCAGGCAGCACGCGGTCTGTCGCAGTGCGGTCGGGCCTCGCTGCGCCCGCGGGCCTCGGCAAAGGCGCAACGCTCGGCGCGGGTACACTGCTCGCCTTCGCGACGGCGCCGGGCCAAGTCGCGCTCGACGGCGATGGCGACAACTCGCCGTTCTCGGCCGCGCTCTCGCGCCATATCTCGACGCCGGGTCTTGAAATCCAGCAGGTCCTGACCCGCGTGCGCGCCGAGGTGGTTTCCGCGACGCGCAACAAACAGGTGCCGTGGTCGAATTCTTCGTTACTTGGCGAGGTGTTTCTCGTGGGCGGCAAACCGTAATCTTTACTTATCCCTCCCCCGCTTTGCGGGGGAGGGATAAGACATCACCGGATCATCGTATTCGGAAGCAGCAGCGCAATCTGCGGGAACAGGATCAGCAACACGATACAGACACCCATCGCCGCCCAGAACGGCAGGATGCCCTTGAAGATCGTGCCGATCGGCGTGTCCGGTACAAGGCCCTTCACCACGAAGACGTTGATGCCGACCGGCGGGCTGATCAGCCCCATTTCTAGCACGATCACCATGATCACGCCGAACCAGATCAGGTCGAAGCGCAAGGCCTCGACGATCGGAATCACGATGGCGAGCGTCAGCACGAGGATCGAGAAGCCCTCGAGGAACATGCCGAGCACGATGTAGACCAGGATCAATGCGAACAGAATGACGTAACGCGGCAATTCGAACGCGATCAGGCCTTTCGCCAAAGCTTCCGGAAGCCCGCTCAAGGCGAGGAAGGGTCCGAAAACGAAGGCACCGATCAGGATCAGGAACACGAACGCGGTGGTCTTCACCGTCTCGATCAGAATGGTGAAGAGCGATTCCCATGTGACGGTCCTGCGCCACAGCGCAAGTGCGAAGGCGAGGAACGCTCCGACCGCCGCGGCCTCGCCCGGCGTGAACGCGCCGATATAAATGCCGCCGATGCTGATCGCGACGATTACGATCATCGGTCCGGACTGCACCAGTGTGCGAACACGTTCCTCGCGGCTTGCGCGTGCGCCCGGCGGTCCGAGTTCAGGCTTGAACGAGGTCCAGATGATGATGGTCACAATGAACAGAAATGCGAGCAGCAGCCCCGGCAGGAAGCCCGCCAGCAGCAGGCGGCCGATCGATTGCTCGGTGAGGATCGCATAGATGACGAAGGCGGTGCTCGGCGGGATCAGAATACCGAGCGTGCCGCCGGCCGCCACCGTGCCGGTGGCAAGCGCATCGTCATATTTGTAGCGCTTCATCTCCGGCAGGCAGACCCGCCCCATGGTGACGGCGGAGGCGACGCTCGACCCGGACACCGCGGCAAAGCCTGCGCAGGCCGCGATCGTCGCAGAGGCCAAACCGCCGCGCAGATGCCCGAGCCAGGCATAAGCCGCTGCGTAAAGATCACGGCTCATGCCGGACACCGCCGCGCAATTGCCCATCAGGACGAAGAGCGGGATCACCGCGAGATCGTAGACCGTCGAATAGGAATAAGGCGCGTTGCCGAGCGACGACAAGGCCGCCGGCAAGCCATTCAGCCAGGCAAAGCCGCTGATGCCGACCAGCAGCATCGCAATCCCGATCGGCATGCGCAGCGCGAGCAGGATCAGCATCACCACGATGCCGATGACGCCGATGGTTTCGCGGTCGAGTGTCATGATTTGTGCATGCCCTTGCGGGTTGGCGTCTGGCGCAGCGCCTGCCAGCCCTGGATCAGCAGCACAGCCGCGAAAACGAGCGAACAGGCCGCGACCGCGAAACGGAACGGATAATGCGGCATGCGCAGCATGTTGCTGGTCTGATTGAAGGTGGCCATGGTCTCCAGCAGCACGCGCCACGCGATCAGCGCGAACAGCGCAGCGCCGATGAAGGCAAGGATTGCGGGCAAATAGCGGAGCGAAGGGCGGTCGAGATATTTCTCGAACAGATCGACCGAGATATGCGCGCCGACAAAGCCGGTATAGGGCAAGGCGAGGAAGATGATCAGCGACATCGAGAATTCGGTGACTTCAACCGAGCCGCTGAACGGACGATTGAAGGCATACCGCATCATCACGTCCGCGACTGTATAAACCATCACGAACAGCAGGATGAAGCCACTCGCCAGCGCGAGGGTGCGTAATGCGCGCTCGAATGACTTCATCGATTGCCGCCCGCCCCGACCGGCCGTTGTAAACTACGCCTTACACCGTCATGCCATAAGCGCCCAGCAGCCCCTTGGCCGGAATGCCCGCCTTCTCCGCTTCCGCGACCTTGGAGGCGATCAGCGGCTTGAAGGCCTCCACCCAGCGCTTGTGCTCGGCGTCCGACAGCATGATCAATTCGCGATCCTTCTTGATCTGCTCGACCGCCATGCGTCCGCGCGCCTCGTAAGTCTCCGTGCCTTTCAGGCTCAGGTTGAGACCGGTGGTGGCGTCGATCGCCTTTTTCTCTTCGGCGCCAAGCTTGTCGTAGCGCGCCTGGTTCATCGCGACGAGGAATGGCGAGCGGCCGAGCGGCGCATTGAGAGTGAAATAGCGCGCCACTTCGACCAGCTTGAAATCGATCGCGCCCGAGATCGGAATCATCGCGGCGTCAACCACGCCACGGTCGAGCGAATTGTAGATCTGGTTGGCCGGCATATCGATCGGCACCGCGCCGAGCGCTTCGAGCTGCGAGGATTGCGCGGCCGAAGGCGTGCGGATTTTCATGCCCTTCATGTCTTCGAGCGTGCGGATCGGTTTCGACTTGCTCATCAGCGCGGCTTCGTCGTTGTTCCAGAGCATCAGCACCTTCGCTCCCTTGAACTCGGGTGCGAGATACTTGTCGAGCGCGGCCCAGAGATTGCGCGTTCCCTTTTCGCCGGTCGCCGAGAGACCCGGCAACTCGGTGAGTGCCATCCTCGGAAAATCGTTCGACGTGTATCCCGGCAGTGTGAAGCACATATCCGACACGCCCTGGATCATCTGGCGATATAGCTCCGGCGGCTTGCCGCCGAGCTGCATCGAGGGAAACAGCTTGATCTTCAGCTTGCCGCCGCTCTGCTTTTCGACCTCGGGGAACCAGACCGGGGTGAACACATAATGCGGAATCGGATGCGACGGCGGCACGAAGGTCGCAAGCTTCAGTTCATCCTGCGCGAAGGCGGGAAACGGCAGCGTGCTTGCTGCGGCGAGCGCCGAGGTGCCGGCCAGAAAGGTCCGTCGTGTCGATTGCATGCGCGATTCCTCCCAAGAATCTTGCCAAGAACCATGTCGGATACCGAACCGCCTGATTGTTCAGGTCTTTGCCCACGTCCGGCTGCAACGATGTGTTGTTGATTGTTATGCGGCGGTGATCTCCCGATCGAGACGAGCAATGTTATCGTTCGCGTGAAACGGGTCAATTCCGCCGAACGCGGTCAAACCGCCGCAGCCTGAGGCCGCTCCATCGGGACAATCGGGGCATCTTTCGAGACCCGCAGCGTGAGCGACGTTTTCACGTTGCGGACATAGGGCGCGCCGGTCAGCTCGGTCACGAAGGACTGGAAGGTCTTCAGATCGGGCGCCACGCATTTCAGGATGAAATCGACCTCACCCGACAGCATCCAGCATTCGCGGACCAGCGGCTGCTCCCGCACGAACGCCTCGAAGGCTGCAAGGTCGGGCTCCGCCTGGCTCGACAGATGCACGAGCGCAAAGACCGTCACTTCGTAGCCGAGCCGCTTTTCGTCGAGCAGCGCACGATAGCCACGGATATAGCCCGCCTCTTCCAGAGCGCGGACACGCCTCAGGCAGGGTGGCGCCGAAATCCCGACCCGCCGCGCCAGCTCCACGTTGGTGATGCGGCCGCCGTCCTGCAGTTCGGCCAGGATTTTCCAGTCGATCGCGTCGAGTCGCGCGAGCATTCCGCCTGAGTCTCCTTTTGGGGGCGCTTCAGGGGACCATAACCAGTTCGGCGGGCGCACGAAATAAAATTGCGCGGCAGGGGCATGGGGAGCATTTCCCTTCGCTTTTCCAAGGCAGCCGGGTTGCGTTACTTGCATAGCTCCGGCAAATGCCTAAATTCTGCGGTGTCGGAGCGCCCCCGGCCGCGCCACGGCGCCCTCACGGATTTTTCCATGGATTTGAGATGACCAAGACTGTCCATGCAAAGGTTGTCATCATCGGCTCCGGTCCCGCGGGCTATACGGCAGCAATCTATGCAGCCCGCGCGATGCTCGAACCGGTCATGATCCAGGGCTATCAGCCGGGCGGCCAGCTTACGATCACCACCGACGTGGAGAATTATCCGGGCTTCGCCGACGTCATCCAGGGCCCCTGGCTGATGGAGCAGATGCAGAAGCAGGCCGAGCATGTCGGCACCCGCATCGTGACCGACCACGTCAACGATCTCGATATCTCCCGCCGCCCGTTCCGCCTCACCTGCGATTCCGGCGACGTCTACCTCGCCGATACCGTCATCCTTGCGACCGGCGCACAGGCGCGCTGGCTCGGGCTGCCTTTCGAGGAGAAGTTCAAGGGTTATGGCGTGTCGGCCTGCGCGACCTGCGACGGCTTCTTCTATCGCGGCAAAGAGGTGATGGTCATCGGCGGCGGCAATACCGCGGTCGAGGAGGCCCTGTTCCTCACCAATTTCGCGAGCAAGGTCACGCTGGTGCACCGCCGCGACACGCTGCGCGCCGAGCGCATCCTGCAGGACCGGCTGTTCAAGCATCCCAAGATCGAGGTCGTGTGGGACAGCGTGGTCGACGATCTCGTCGGCAACGACAACCCGCACAAGGTCACCGGCGCGTTCCTGCGCAACCTCAAGACCGGAGCGGTGAGCGAACGCAAGATCGACGGCGTATTCGTCGCGATCGGGCATTCACCGTCGACCGAACTCGTACGGGACAAGGTCGAGATGAAGCCGAACGGCTATGTCGCGACCGCGCCCGATTCCACGGCGACTTCCGTGCCCGGCCTGTTCGCGGCCGGTGATGTGACCGACGATATCTACCGTCAGGCGGTAACTGCCGCCGGAATGGGATGCATGGCCGCACTCGAGGCCGAACGATTCATTGCCGCGCACGAGGACTTGCGCGCGGCTGCAGAATAAGGCGGTGCGGTAGTGCTGCAGCAGCGATCACGCTTTTCGACGAGCGCCATGGACTGGGACAAGCTCAAGGTCTTTCACGCGGCGGCCGAAGCGGGCAGCTTCACGCATGCCGGCGAGCAACTTGGTCTGTCGCAATCGGCGGTATCGCGTCAGGTGAGCGCCCTTGAACAGGCACTCAATGTCTCGCTGTTTCACCGTCACGCGCGGGGCCTGATCCTGACCGAGCAGGGCGAACTGCTCTATCGCACCGCGCACGAAGTTTTCATGAAGCTGGAATCGGCGCGCGCGAAGCTGACCGACAGCCGCGAACGGCCGAATGGCGACCTCAGGGTGACGACCACCGTCGGCCTCGGCAACCATTGGCTGACGCCGAAGATGGGCGAGTTCATCGACCTCTATCCGGATATCCGCATTTCACTGATCACCACGGACGAGGAACTCGACCTCGCCATGCGTGAGGCCGATGTGGCCATCCGCCTGCGGATCCCGACGCAACCCGATCTTATCCAGCGCAAGCTGTTCTCGGTGCATTTCCACCTCTACGCGTCGCCCGAGTATCTCAAGCGGTTCGGAACGCCGACCAAGATCGAGGACCTCGACAACCATCGCATTCTGCTGCTTGGCGGCGGGAACATTCCGACCTTCCTGCAGAACCGGAACTGGCCACTGGAAGTGGGTCGCGATGGCAAGAACCCGCGCACGCCGATCCTGATGGTGAACAACATCCTCGCGCTTCTGCGCGCGTGCCAGCAGGGTATCGGTATCGCGTTGCTCCCGGATTACCTCGTGGAAGAGAACCAGGGGCTTGTGCAGCTTCTTGGACAATCCGACCCGATCACCCTCGACGCCTATTTCGTCTACCCGGAAGAGCTGAAGTCCGTCGCACGCGTGCAGGTTTTCCGCGACTTCCTGGTATCGAAAGCGCAGCGCTGGACGTTCTGATTTCCAGTCACCGGAACGGGCGGCGCGCGCAACCATAGTTGGGCCCGCTCCCATCACATTGAAACGCCTTCGGATTTTGCGTCGCGAGCGCGAACACGCACAGACTTGCGGCAACCGCATGGCAGATCGTCACGCGACCGATGCATGGCTGATCAACGTGCACACGCGTTGTGCGAATGCCGGTCCGGACTCATAATTTACAAATACTGGATGCGGGCGGTTTTCGAATCCTCCCAGATCGCAGCCCTCGCGCACAGTGATTCCCCTCTGGAAGGTGATTGTCGGCATTCCCGCGCCGACATGAACTCAACCCGGGCCGCTCCCCTCGCGGCCCGGTTTTTTTTATGTGCATGCGGCTTAACAAGCGCG
>CAZIKZ010000256.1:0-6511 GCA_964539845.1 uncultured Hyphomicrobiales bacterium | reverse complement strand
TCGACGCCAACGGCATCGTCAACGTCCACGCCAAGGACAAGGGCACCGGCAAGGAGCAGCAGATCCGCATCCAGGCCTCGGGTGGCTTGTCCGAAGGCGACATCGAAAAGATGGTCAAGGACGCCGAGGTGCACGCCGAAGAAGACAAGAAGCGCAAGGCTGCGGTCGAAGCCAAGAACCATGCCGAATCGCTGGTTCACTCGACCGAGAAGGCGCTTGCCGAGCACGGCTCCAAGGTCAGTGAGGGCGATCGCCGTGCGATCGAGAATGCGCTCGCCGATCTGAAGGAGGCGCTGAAAGGCACCGACGCAGAGGCGATTGCAGCCAAGACCAACACGCTCGCGCAGACTTCGATGAAGCTCGGCGAGGCGATGTACAAGGCGCAGCAGGACGGTGGTTCGGATGGTCCCGATGCCTCCGGCGGCGCTGACGGCGGCAAGAAGGACGACGTGGTCGACGCGGAATTCACTGAAGTCGACGACGACAAGAAGAAGTCTGCCTAAGACGACAATTGACGGCATGACGTCTCGCGGCGCATGCACATTCGTCACCCCCGGCCTTGAGCCGGGGGGCCATCCTGCGAAGTATGATGGATGGCCGGGCTAAGCCCGGCCATGACCGACTGGAGCTACGGATCGCGAAGCGATGGCCAAGACTTGCTACTACGAAACCCTCAGCGTCACGCGCACGGCGACGGATTCCGAGATCAAGACGTCGTATCGCAAGCTTGCGATGAAATGGCATCCGGATCGCAATCGGGACGACAAGTCGGCCGAAAACAAGTTCAAGGAAATCAGTGAGGCCTATGACGTCCTGAAGGACGGCGACAAGCGCGCGGCCTATGACCGTTTCGGCCATGCTGCATTCGAGCAGGGGAACGGTGCCAGCCCGCATGGCTTCGGTGCCGATTTCGGCTCCGCATTTTCCGACATCTTCGAAGGCATTTTCGGCATGGCCGGCGGCCGGGGCCGCTCGGCGGGCGGCCGCGAACGCGGCGCAGATCTCCGCTACAACATGGAGATCACGCTTGAGGATGCCTATTACGGCAAGACGGCCGAGATCCGCATCCCGACATCGGTCACCTGCGAAGCGTGCTCAGGCGCCGGCGCCAAGGCCGGTACGCGTCCGAAAGCATGCGCGACCTGCGGCGGTCATGGTCGCGTGCGGCAAGCGCAGGGCTTCTTCACCCTCGAACGGACCTGCCCGTCCTGTCATGGCCGTGGCCAGGTGATCGAAGATCCGTGCCCATCCTGCTCCGGCGCCGGGCGGGTGACGCGCGAGCGCATGCTGTCGGTCAATATTCCGCAAGGCGTGGAGGACGGTACCCGAATCCGGCTCGCCGGCGAAGGCGAAGCGGGAATGCGCGGCGGTACCGCCGGTGACCTCTATATTTTCCTGTCGCTCGCATCGCACCCGATTTTCCAGCGCGATGGCGCGGATCTGCATTGCCGGGTGCCGGTATCGATGGTGACAGCAGCTCTGGGCGGCGAGTTCGAGGTGCCCTCGATTGATGGCAGCCGAAGCAAGGTCAAGGTTCCGGCCGGGACGCAATCGGGCCGGCGCTTCCGTCTGCAGGGAAAAGGTATGCCGGTCCTGCGATCCAAGCAGATGGGCGACATGTATGTGCAGGTCGTGGTGGAAACGCCGCAGAATCTCACCAAGCGCCAGCGCGAGTTGCTGACGGAATTCCAGAAGCTGTCATCGACCGAGACGCAGCCGGAATCCACCGGCTTTTTCGCCCGGGTGAAAGATTTGTTCGATCTGGGCTCCCGCCCGCAATAATTCACGCAGGTCTGGTCCGCAGCACTGCCCTTGGCGGCTGCTCTCAAAAGGGCTATGCCTTGCGTGGGTCATAATAGTTTCACAAACATAAGCGGCCATGCGTCCCCAGTCCTCCCTCGCCGAGAAAAAGGGCCTGCGTCTTGATGACGAGGTCCGGTTCATTCGATCTTGGCTGGAGAAGCCGCTCGCTATCGGCGCGGTCACTCCGTCGGGGCGCATTCTGGCGCGCACCATGGCCCGCTATGTCGACATCGGAATTGCCGGTCCGGTCGTAGAACTCGGTCCCGGCACGGGACCTGTTACCGAAGCGCTCATCGCGCGGGGCGTCCCGCAAAAGCGTCTCGTGCTGGTCGAATTCGATCCCGGCTTTTGCCGTATCCTGCGCCAGCGCTTTCCGGAAGCGACGGTCGTGCAGGGCGACGCCTACAGCCTGCGCCGTACGCTCGGCGAAGTGCTGGAAGAGCCGGCGGCAGCCATGGTCTCCGGCCTTCCGCTTCTCAACAAGCCGATGCGCACGCGCATTCGCCTGATCAACGAAGCTTTCGGTCTGATGCAGGAGAACGCGCCGTTCGTGCAGTTCACCTATTCGATGGCGGCGCCGCCGATCCCGAAAGGTTTGTCGCGGGTCGCGGCCGAAGCCTCCCAGCGCATCTGGATGAATCTGCCGCCCGCCCGCGTGTGGTGCTATCGCCGCGCGATGGTGTCGTAAGGTATCGTCGTCCCCGCGAAGGCGGGGAGCCGTACCCGCAGTCCGGAAAATGAGTTCCTGTCTTCGCGGGACGATTCCGATCAGCGGTTCTGTGCAAGCGCCTTTTACCCCATGCCAATTCCCAAAATCCTGGTTTTCGCGGGCTCGATCCGCACCGGCTCGATGAATGCGCAACTCGCTGCGCGGGCGGCGAAAGAATTCGCAGTCGCCGGCGCCGACACCACCCGCATCTCGCTGCAGGATTTCCCGATGCCGATCTATGACGGCGATCTCGAGAGCCGCTCGGGTCCGCCGGGAGCTGCGATCTCGCTGAAACGGATGATGATGCAACACCAGGGCATTTTCATCGCGAGCCCGGAATACAACGCATCCATCACGCCGCTTCTGAAGAATACGCTCGACTGGGTCTCGCGCGTGCGCGACGGCAAGGAAGCACCACTCGCCGCCTACAGGGACCGCGCCTTCGCGCTGGGTGGCGCCTCGAATGGCGGCTATGGCGCCATGCGCTCGCTGATGGCGCTGCGTCAGGTGCTGGAGCAGGGCTGCGGCGCGCTTGTCATCCCCGATCAGATCGCGGTGGCGCGTGCGGGCGACGCCTTTGACGAGATGGACAATTTCAAGGATGAGTCGAATACCAAACGGCTGAAGGCCGTGGTTCAGAGCCTGATCGAATTCGCGAGACATTACGCATGACTGCTGCAAGCCCCGATGTTCAGCCACGCGACCGCGTGATCGTCGCACTCGATCTGCCGTCGGTGGCAGTGACCGAAAAGCTGGTCGGTCAGCTCGGCGACAGCATCGCGTTCTACAAGATCGGCTATCAGCTCGGCTATGCGGGCGGGCTCACCTTCGCGCAGGACTTGATCAAGTCCGGCAAAAAGGTGTTCTTCGATCTGAAGCTGCACGATATCGGCAACACCGTACACAAGGGCGTCGAGAGCATCGTCAATTCCGGTGCGACCTTTCTCACCGTGCATGCCTATCCGCAGACCATGAAGGCGGCGCTCGATGCGGCGCGCGGTTCACCCCTGAAGATTCTCGCGGTGACGATCCTCACATCCTACAACGACGGGGACGTCACCGAAGCGGGCTATGTCGGCAACGCGCGCGATCAGGTGAGGAAGAAGAGCGAACAGGCCTGCGCGCTGGGTATCGACGGCATTGTTTGTTCTGCGGAAGAGTCCGAAATGCTGCGGCCGGTTGTGGGTCCGGCACGGCTCCTTGTTACGCCCGGGATCCGTCCGGCGGGCGCGGAGAGCGGCGATCAGAAACGGATCATGACTCCGGCGGCCGCAATTCGGGCCGGTTCGGATTATCTCGTGGTCGGCCGCCCGATCACCGGTGTTGCCGATCCGAAGGCCGCCGCGGACGCGATCGTCTGCGAGGTGGCGCAGGCGACGAAGGGCTAGCGGAGAATACCTATGGCGAAGGGCTACTGGATCGGGCGGGTCGATGTGCATAACGACGAGGGCTACAAGCCCTACGCCTTGGCCAATCCCGCGATCTTCAAGAAATACGGCGCCCGCTTCGTGGTGCGCGGCGGCCCGTTCGAGTGCCCGGAAGGCGAGGCCCGCAGCCGCAACGTGGTCATCGAGTTTCCCGATTATGCGACCGCGCTCGCCTGCTACAACTCGCCGGAATACCAGGCCAATATCAAGGTGCGGCAGCCGCATTCGACCGGCGATATCGTGATCATCGAGGGCTATGACGGGCCGCAGCCGTAAATCGCCACGGCGTCATGGCCGGGCTTGACCCGGCCATCGATCGTGTAAAAAGCTTTTTGTGATGGATTGCCGGGGCAAGCCCGGCCAAGACAACGGACAAGCCGGAGCAAGTTGATGTCTGACATGCGGCTGATCGTGGCGGGGGCGGGCGGCCGTATGGGCCGGACCCTCATTCGCGCCATCGCCGATGCCAGGGGCGTTACGCTGTCGGGCGCACTCGAAGAGGCGGGCTCGCCGTTGCTTGGCCGCAATGCGTCCGATCTCGCGGGCGTCGGCGGCCAGGATATCGCGATCACGGATGATGCCGAGACGCTGCTTGGCGACGCCGATGGCATTATCGACTTCACCATTCCAAAGGCGACGGTCGCGCTGTCGAAGCTCGCCGCCAAGGCCGGCATTGCGCATGTGATCGGCACCACCGGTTTCTCGGCGGCGGACGATGCTGCGATCGCGGACGCTGCGAAGAAGGCGATGATCGTGAAGTCCGGCAATATGAGCCTCGGCGTCAATCTGCTCGCCGCGCTCGTGAAGCGCGTCGCGAAGACTCTCGACGAAGAATTCGACATCGAGATCGTCGAGATGCACCACAACAGGAAGATCGACGCGCCGTCCGGCACCGCGTTGCTGCTTGGGCAAGCGGCGGCGGAAGGCCGCAAGATCGATCTCGATCAGCGATCGGTGCGTGCACGCGACGGGCATACCGGCGCGCGGCAGGCCGGCGATATCGGTTTCGCGACACTGCGCGGCGGCTCGGTGGTCGGCGAGCATAACGTGATCTTCGCCGGTCCGGCTGAGCGGATCGAGCTTGCCCATCGCGCGGAAGACCGCATGATTTTCGCGCGTGGCGCCGTGAAGGCGGCTCTATGGGCGAAGAGCCAGAAGCCCGGACTCTATTCGATGGCGGATGTGTTGGGGCTGAAGGATTTTTGAACTGTCTAACCGCCCTCATCCTGAGGAGGCGCGAAGCGCCGTCTCGAAGGAGAGGGCGGCCCCATCCTTCGAGACGCGCCGTTGGCGCTCCTCAGGATGAGGCCGAACAACGATGAGGAAACCGAACGAATGTCCGACCGTCTTCTCGTGCTCGTGCGTCATGGTCAGAGCGAATGGAACCTGAAGAACCTGTTCACCGGCTGGCGCGATGTCGACCTGACCGAGCAGGGCGTCGCGGAAGCGAAAGAGGCCGGGCGCAAGCTGAAGGCGCAAGGCATCGTGTTCGACATTGCCTACACCTCGGCACTCAAGCGTGCGCAGCGCACGCTCGATCTGCTGCTGACCGAGATGGACCAGACCGGGCTTCCGATCGTGCGCGATCAGGCGCTGAACGAGCGCGATTACGGCGATCTGTCGGGGTTGAACAAGGACGACGCACGCAAGAAATGGGGCGAGGACCAGGTGCATATCTGGCGCCGCTCGTATGACATCGC
This sequence comes from uncultured Hyphomicrobiales bacterium, assembly GCA_964539845.1. Classification (GTDB taxonomy): domain Bacteria; phylum Pseudomonadota; class Alphaproteobacteria; order Rhizobiales; family Xanthobacteraceae; genus Pseudorhodoplanes. The sequence goes on along the minus strand of CAZIKZ010000256.1, from coordinate 872 downwards.
GCCTCCGGGCGGTGAATCGCTACGCGACACGCTCGCGCGGACCCTGCCGTATTATGTGCAGGAGATCCTGCCGGCGGTGCTGCAGGGCAAGCGTACGGTCATCGCCGCGCATGGCAACTCGCTGCGCGCATTGGTGATGGTGCTCGAGAAGCTTTCGCCCGAAGGCATCCTGGAGCGCGAAATCGCGACCGGCGCGCCGATCATCTATCGCCTCAACGCCGATGCCACCGTCGCCTCGAAGCTCGATCTGGCGGCGTGACTTCGCCGACACATCGAAGCATCGGAGTTTTGCGCTAACCATACGCCGTGAATATCGTTGATCGACCCTCCGGTCATGCTGTTAGCCGGTGGGTATGCGTGTGGTGTTGGCGGTTGCAGGCGTTGCGTTGGGTATTGTGAGTTCGCAGGCCGCTCAGGCGGTCGAACGGCCGCCGCAATTCGTCGCGATTGCCTTCGACAATTGCACCGAGCTCGAACGCTGGCAGGAATGGAGCGATTTCACAGCCGAACTCAATCGCGGGGGCGAGCGCGTCCGCTTTACCTTCTTCGTCAGCGGCATTAATTTTCTCAGCAACGCGAGGAAGCATCTCTATCAGGGGCCGCGTCAGTCCCGCGGAACATCGCGCATCAATTTCGGCGGCACCTCCGATGAGGTGCGCAAGCGCGTCGCCTTCATGAATGCGCTTTATCGCGATGGGCACGAGATTGCCTCGCACGCGGTCGGTCATTTCGACGGGCGCGGCTGGGGCGCGGCCGCCTGGACGTCCGAATTCAACAGTTTCGACGATCTTCTGGGCAACGTCGTGCGCAACAACGAGCTTGCGGCCGGCGAGGGCTTCGCATTCTCTTCGAAGGACATCGCCGGTTTTCGT
>CAZIKZ010000255.1:3196-6524 GCA_964539845.1 uncultured Hyphomicrobiales bacterium | reverse complement strand
GTCACGCATCATGCACTCGGCAGCAATCACATCCGCTACTGGGGCGGCGGAACGCAGTTGCGGCTGACCACAGACGCGCCACTCTCGTATGTGGAGCGCGAGACCTCGTTCGTCCTGACACGGCCGCACTACATGGTGTTCGGCGCCGACGAACCCTTCCCCGCCGCACTCGGACCGACCTGCCGCGACTTCCTCGACAAGACTCGGGACTATTGGCGCGAATGGGTACGCCGCCTCAACCTGTCCTATGACTGGCAAGACGCGATGATCCGCTCCGCCATCACGCTCAAGCTCTCCAATTTCGAGGAGACCGGCGGCATCATCGCGGCACACACGACGTCGATTCCGGAATCCCCGGGCTCGCAACGCAACTGGGACTATCGCTTCTGCTGGCTGCGCGATGCCTATTTCGTGGTGAAGGCGCTGAACCGGATCGGTGCCACGCGCACGATGGAGGATTTCATCCTCTACATCATCAATCTGGTCTCCGAAGAAGCCGAAATGATCCGCCCGGTCTATCCCATTGTGCCGGCGGACCCGATGGATGAGCGCGTCGCCGACAATCTGACAGGCTTTCACGGTGATGGTCCAGTGCGGATCGGCAATGCCGCGGCCGAGCAGGTGCAGCACGACACGTATGGCAGCGTCATCCTTGCGGTGATGCCGATGTTCTTCGATCGCCGGCTGCCGCGAATGGGGGACGAATCGCTGTTCAAACTGCTCGAAGTGCTCGGTCGCAAAGCCGAGCGGCTCGCGCTCACCCCGGATGCCGGCATCTGGGAATTTCGCGGCCGCCAGCGCATCCACACACATTCGGTCGCGATGTGCTGGGCCGGCTGCAATCGCCTTGCGGCAATCGCGCAACAGCTCGGCTTCGTCGAACGCGCCAATCACTGGAACGATGTCGCCGATCGCCTGCATGCCGCGATGATGGAGAGTGCCTGGAACGAGAAGCGCGGCGCATTCACCGCAGCCTTCGGTTCGGAGGACCTGGACGCCAGCGTGCTGCTCCTGCACGAGCTCGGCGTGGTGGAAGCCGAAGATCCGCGCTTCGTTTCAACCGTCAACGCTATGGAACGTGAACTTCTGCGTGGCAACCACGTTATGCGTTACGCCAGTCCTGACGATTTCGGTGTGCCCGAAGGCGAATTCCTGATCTGCCGCTTCTGGCTCATCGATGCGTGGTGGTCGCTCGGACGCAAGGAGCAGGCCCGAGACCTGTTCGTCGACGCTCTCCGATACACCAACCGTTACGGACTGCTGGCGGAGCACATTCACATGCAGACCGGACAACTCTGGGGCAACTTCCCGCAAACCTACTCAATGGCGGGACTCATTCTGACCGCGATGCGTCTGTCGCGAAGCTGGGAGGATCGCTATTGGCGCGGCTAGTCGTCGTTTCGAATCGAGTATCGTCACCGAAATCCGGCACGCGCGCCGGAGGCCTTGAGGTCGCTGTGATGGCGTCGCTCAAGCACAATCCCGGAATCTGGTTCGGCTGGAGCGGCAAGCTTTCGAATAAGATTCTCGCAACGCGCACGATCGAGGGCGATCCGGTGTCGTTCGTGCTGGCCGATCTGCCGAAGGAAGCCTACGACGAATTCTACTACGGCTTCGCCAATCGCGTGCTGTGGCCGGTCCTGCATTACCGGCTCGATCTCGCCGAATTCTCGCGCCAGGATCTGTCGGGCTACACCCAGATCAACGAACATTTCGCCGATGAATTGCACGAACTCCTGAGGCCGGACGATGTCGTGTGGGTTCACGACTATCATTTCCTGCTGCTGGCCAAGGCGCTGCGCGAGCGCGGACATCAGAATCGCATCGGCTTCTTTCTGCACACGCCTTTCCCTCCGGTCGAAATCATCACCGGCCTACCGCATCACGAACGCATCATCTCCGCGCTCCTGCATTACGATCTCTGCGGCTTCCAGACCGAGACCGACGCCGCCAATTTCGCGCGGTATGTCGAGGCCGAGTGTAGGCTCCCCGGCGATCGCAAGAGCGGTTACGACACCGGCGAGCGCATCGTGCGCATCGGAGATTTTCCGGTCGGCGTCGAGACCGAGAATTTCAACAAACTGGCGCGGCGCGCCATCAAGTCGTCTTTCGTCGGCGGCGTGCTGTCGTCGCTGTCGGGCCGCGCCATGATTATCGGCGTTGACCGGCTGGACTATTCCAAGGGGATCGAGAACCGGCTCGATGCGTTCGAACGCTTCCTCGGCACCTTCCCGGAATGGCGCGACAACGTCACATATCTCCAGATCACGCCGAAAAGCCGCTCGGAAATCCCGGAATATATGCAGATGGAGCGCAACGTCTCCTCGACCGTGGGCCGCGTGAACGGCAAATATGGCGAGGCGTCATGGACCCCGATCCGCTACGTGAATCGTGCACACACGCGCACCGCTCTCGCGGGCCTCTACCGCGCCGCGCGCGCCGCACTCGTCACGCCGCTGCGCGACGGAATGAATCTCGTGGCCAAGGAATATGTGGTCGCGCAGGATGCGGAGGATCCGGGCGTTCTGATCCTGTCGCGATTTGCCGGCGCAGCGATGGAGTGCAAACCCGCTCTGCTGGTCAATCCCTACGACACAGAGGCGGTGGCGGCGGCGATTCATCGCGCGCTGACCATGCCGCTTGAAGAACGTCGCGCGCGTCATCGCGCGCTCTACGACATCATTGCCAAAGGCGACATCAATGAATGGCCCGGCCGCTTCCTGTCACAGCTGACAGGTGCGCCGACGCTCAATGCACCCGGAGGCGCGGCGCCTTTGCCCTCGCCGCCCGATGTCACATCGCTTTCGGAACGCCGCGCCGCTCACTGACGTCAACGCGAGGAGACCATCAATGTCCGCGATCGGAAAAACCCGATGGGCCATTCCCGAAGGCTATATTCCATCGGGAAGCGTCTCGCAGGACCGTGCGCTGCTGTCCCATGAGACGGCCTGTATCCTCAATGCGGGGGAGCGCGATGCGAATGTCAGGTTGACGGTGTTCTTCGCCGACCGCGATCCGGTGATCTACCGCGTCGCAGTGCCTGCGCGCCGCACGCTGCATCTGCGTTTCAACGACCTGAAAGACCCTGAGCCGGTTCCGCTCGACACCGATTATGCCTCGATCTTCGAATCCGATGTGCCGATCGTCGTGCAGCATACGCGCCTCGATTCGCGGCGCGCGGAAATCGCACTGCTGTCCACCGTAGCCTACGGGGAGGATTGACGGGTCGGTTTTGGTAGCCCCGGGTTGAGAAGCGAAACCCCGGGACTGTCGATCCACATTTCCGTGCCGATCCATTCCCGCATTTCGCCTCGCTCAATACGGACTA
>CAZIKZ010000255.1:0-3186 GCA_964539845.1 uncultured Hyphomicrobiales bacterium | reverse complement strand
ATCGCGCTGCTGTCCACCGTGGCCTACGGGGAGGATTGACGGGGTCGGTTTTGGAAGCACCGGGTTGAGAAGCGAAACCCGGGACCCGCCGGTCGATCCACATTTTCCGTGCCGGTCCATTCCTGCATTTCGCCTCGCTCAACGCGGGCGACGTCAGGGCCTAGTTGCAATCGCTTCTTAATAGCGATATGGAATTGGACCGTACCGATCCATATGCTTCAATTCGACGAATCGGACGTGACGCGGGGGCGTGATGCTGAGGGCCGAAATTCCGGCGCGACCGGGGGTGTTGGTGCGCGGACTCGCCTGTTTGGCGTTGGCTTTTGCGATTTCAGCGACCATGCTGGCCGACGCACAGGCGCAGACCAGGAGCGGCGGCAATAACGCGAAGCAGGACGACAACGGCATTCCGGAAGTCCCTGGCGACGACATCTTCGGTTTCACCTCGGCCACTGACGTCGGCGGCAAAGGCGATCTCGGCTTCGCCAACGAACTCACCGGTTTCCGTGGCAAGCGCGACGGCAGCTACAGGTGGCTGAGCAACAAGATGGAGCTCGGCTACACCTTCGCAGAAAATTGGTGGATCGCCGGATCGGCCTTCATCAGCAATCACCGCATCCGTGGCGTAACCGATCTCGACGACAGGGATGCGACGTCTTTCGAAGGCTTGAGCTTCGAGATCAAGAACCGTGTGATCGAGCGCAGCAAATCCAATCCATTTGCGGTGACGCTGTCGATCGAGCCTTACCGGTCCTGGGTGGATGTGGCGGACGGAACCGGCCGCCGCGCGGACGGTTACGGCGCGGCATTCAAGGTCTACACCGACGCGGTCATCGTCCCGGAGAAGATATTCTGGGCCGCGAACGCGGTATGGGTCCCAATCCGCCAGCAACCGCCCGAGGACAGGAGCGTCTGGTTGGAAGGTTCGGGGACCAGCCTGTCGACAGCACTGACGTTCCAGCCCGTGAAGAATCTTTTCGTGGGAGCTGAGGTTCGGCAGCTCGTGAATTATGGCGGCACGTTCTTCGACGAGCGTGTCGGCTATGCCTATTACTTGGGCCCGACGCTGCTCTGGAAGATCACCGACAAGATCGCCTTCAACGCCACGTGGCAGCCGCAGATTTCCGGCCGCTCGATCGACAATCCGGGTCTGCGCTACGACCTCGACAATTTCGAGCGTGCGCAATTCCGCTTCAAGCTGGCGGTCGGATTGAATTAGTCCGGTCATGCGCGGGCTTGACCCGCGCATCCATCGAAATGCAAAAGCGTTTTGCGAAAATGATGGATTGCCGGGTCAAGCCCGGCAATGACACATTTACATGGCTCGGAACTACGCCAGACACCCCGCCAGCACCCGCGCGACATGCACCGCCTCGCGGCCGGTGCCATCATGGATCTGATGCCGGCATGACGTGCCGTCGGCAACAATGATGGCATCGCCGGGCGCCTTGCGCACCGCAGGCAGCAGCGACAGTTCACCCATCGCAAGAGAAACGTCGATGGTATCGGCGCCATAGCCGAACGCACCCGCCATGCCGCAGCAGCTCGATTCAATCGTCTCGACTGCAAGATCGGGAACAAGCTTCAGCACCGTCTGCACCGGACCGAAGGCTTCGAACGCCTTCTGGTGGCAATGGCCGTGCACCAGCGCGCGCTGCGGCGTGGATTTGAGTTTCAGATCGAGCCGGCCGGCCTTGTGCTCGCGCGCCAGGAACTCCTCGAAAGTGAGCGCGAGAGACGCAAGCTTGCTCGCAGTGTCGGACTTCACCATTGCGGGGATTTCATCGCGGAAACTCAGAATGCAGCTTGGCTCGAGTCCGACCACCGGAACGCCCTTGTCGACGAACGGCGCAAGCGCGGTCAGCGTCCGCAAGGCTTCCGCGCGCGCCTGGTCAACCGCACCAACCGACAGAAACGTACGGCCGCAGCAGAGCGGGCGCTTCTTGCCATCGGCAGGTTGCGCAACATGCACGGCGTAACCCGCAGCGGTCAGCACCGCGACCGCGGCGTCGAGATTCTCGCGCTCGAAATAGCGGTTGAAGGTGTCCGCGAAGAGGATGACGTCCTTCACGCCCTCACCTCGAACTCGGTCTTCACCTCCCCCCTTGCGGGGGAGGTCGCTCGCCGAAGGCGAGCGGGAGGGGGGTGCAATCGATGCGCTGACGTTTGCATCTACCCCCCTCCCCAACCCTCCCCCGCAAGGGGGGAGGGAGTCGGAAAGAGCAAGGGGGGAGGTGAAAGAAGAATCCTGAAACACATCCCTTCGCCATGTCGGCAAACTCCGCCGCGCCGACAATCCCGCAAGCTGCTCCGACAGCCACGCCGCGCCTGGCACAATATTGCGCGCATTCGACAGCCACGGCACTTTCGCGGCATAGGGCGCATAACGCGGCAGCCAGCCAATCAGCCGGTCGCGCAGCGAAAATCCGAGGCGCGCGGCGCGTGCCGCCAGCACTTCGATCTTCATGCGGGCCATGTCGACACCGGTGGGACATTCTCGCCGGCAGGCCTTGCAGGAGACGCAGAGCTTCATCGTCTCCGCCATCTCATCGGACGTGAGCGCATCCGGACCGAGCTGGCCGGTCACAGCGAGACGAAGCGAATTGGCGCGTCCACGCGTCACATCGCGCTCGTCGCGCGTGACGCGATAGCTCGGGCACATCACGCCGCCTTCGATCTTCCGGCAGGCGCCGTTGTTGTTGCACATTTCGACCGCGCCCTGGAAACCGCCGCCGGAGCCCGGCCACGCCGACCAGTCGAGACGCGTCGTAATGTTCTCGCCGCGATAGCCGGGCTTGAAGCGGAAGTTGGTGCGGTCGTCGAATTTCGGCGCATGCACGATCTTGCCCGGATTGAACAGACCGTCCGGGTCGAAACGCGCCTTGACGGTCTCGAAAGCGCGCACCAGGCGCGATCCGAACATGAATTCATGAAATTCCGAGCGCACGAGGCCGTCGCCATGCTCGCCGGAATGCGAACCCTTGTATTCGCGCACCATTGCGAACGCGTCCTCGGCGATTGCGCGCATCGCCTTGACGTCCTTGTCGAGCCGCAGATTGAGCACGGGGCGCACATGCAGGCAGCCGGCGCCAGCATGCGCGTACCAGGTGCCGCGTGTGCCATGCTTTTCGAACACGTCGGTGAGACGCGATGTGTATTCCGCGAGATGCTCGAGCGGCACCGCGC
>CAZIKZ010000254.1:5315-6527 GCA_964539845.1 uncultured Hyphomicrobiales bacterium | reverse complement strand
GCCGTGGATGCCCATCTTGTGCTCGATCGAGCCGCACACGACGCCGTTCATGTCACCCAGCGTGCCGTCGTCGTTGACCATCACCTTCGGCACGATGAACAGCGAGATGCCCCTGGTGCCTTCCGGCGCACCTTCGATGCGCGCGAGCACGAGATGGATGATGTTCTCGGTGAGGTCCTGCTCGCCGCCGGAGATGAAGATTTTCGTGCCGGAGATTTTGTAGGACCCGTCCGGCTGCTTCACCGCCTTGGTGCGGAGCAATCCCAGATCCGTGCCGCAATGCGGCTCGGTGAGATTCATGGTCCCTGCCCAAGTGCCTTCGACCATCTTCGGCAGGAATTTCTGTTTCAGTTCGTCATTGGCATGGGTGAGGATTGCCGCGACCGCGCCCTGCACAAGCCCCGAATACATCGAGAAGGCGAGATTGGCCGAGGCCAGGAACTCATTGATGATGACGGACATGGTGCCGGGCAGCCCCTGCCCGCCATACTCGGTCGGTGACGAGAGACCGACCCATCCGCCTGAGACGAGCTGGCCATAGGCCGCCTTGAATCCGGCCGGCGTGGTGACGCGCCCATCCGGGTGGCGTGTACACCCCTCGATATCGCCTGTTCGGTTCAGAGGCGTGAGCACCTCGGAGCAGAGCTTGCCTGCTTCTAGGAGCATGGCCTCGACCACATCGGGGGTCGCGTCGCCAAATCCGGCCACATTGTTGTGGCGCTCGATGTGGAACACATCGTTGAGCAGGAACATCACGTCGTCGACCGGCGCGTTGTAGACGGGCATCGCTTTCCCCCGAATCGCATGGGCGTATTTGTTCTGACGCCTACGCTATTGCGTTTCGCGCCGCTGCGCGACGGGCCGGTTTTGTTAAGAAATCCCTTCGGTTAACGGCTTATTTACCGTGACGCGAAAAAGTCGGCTCCGGGGACGGCCCCGCGTTTCGCGAGACCCCATTGTTTCAAAGATCGCGGTGCCGCGAAGGCGCGAAAGCCGGTCAGGCGATGCGAGTCAGACGATGAACGAGCGCGTGCGAGGGACTGAGAACGGTGCACCGCCGGACGAGCGTGCATCTGCGCGCAATCCCGATTATTTCCCGGCTGCCAGCTACGGCGCGGCGCCGCAAGGCTATCCGCCGCAGCCGCCAGTTCCGCAAAACTATCAGGGACATGGCTATCAAGGACCTGGCTATCAGGGATCTGGCTATCAGGG
>CAZIKZ010000254.1:0-5215 GCA_964539845.1 uncultured Hyphomicrobiales bacterium | reverse complement strand
CTGGCTATCAGGGATCTGGCTATCAGGGTCACAGCTATCCCGGGCAGAATTATCCGGCGCAAGGCTATCAAGGGCACGGCTATCCGCAGCCTGCCGCTTATCCCTATCCGCAAGGACCGGTGACGCCGCCTTATGCGGCCCCGCCGCCGCCCTATCATCCGGGCTATCCGGGACCAGCCTATCATCAGGCTCCGCCGCCGCCCGCCGGCTATGGCTATGCGCCCGCACCCACTCCCTACGCGCCGGAGCCGGCCGCGCCGCCCGTCAATGTCGACGAAGCGGTCGCCCAGATCGCCGCGCGGATGCGCGCGCTCGATACCGATCCGGCCGAGGCCAGGCCGTTCGTGCCGCCATCGCCGCCGCCTGCCCCCGCAAATTACGCTTATGGCGCAGACCCTTACGCGCCGTCTCACACGCGCCAGCAGCCGTCTTATACGCCGCCGCTCGCGCCGTCCTATCAGCCGGAGCCGGCCTCTTACGGGGAGCCGCAGCGCTACGCCCAAGGTCCCGACCTGTCGGGGCTGGAAACGCAGATCCGCAATCTGACGGCGCAGATCGAGACGCTGCGCCAGCCGGTGCCGGACTTCTCGGGTGCTCTGCGGGAATTGCGCGAAGATCTGTCGGACATCTCCAACCGTATGCTGGAGGCGATGCCGCGCCAGGCCATCGAGGCGCTCGAGATCGAGGTGCGCAGGCTCGCCGAGCGCATCGATGTCAGCCGCGCCGCGGGCGTCGATCCGGATGCGATCGCAGGCATGGAGCGCTCGCTGAACGACGTGCGCGAAGCGATCCGCAGCCTCAAGCCGGCCGAGAGCCTGGCCGGGTTCGAGCAGGCCATCCGCAATCTGTCGGAGCGGCTCGATCTGTCGGCGGGTTCGTACCAGGATCCGGCATCGTTGCAGCAGCTCGAAAGCTCGATTGTGGCGCTGCGCGGCATCGTCGCGAATGTAGCGTCAAACGATACGCTTGCGGGCCTTTCCGAGGAGATCCGCGGGCTGTCGGCCAAGGTTGACCGCGTCGCGACGTCGTCGCGCGGCCTCGATTCCGACATGCTTCAGTCGCTCGAACAACGCATTGCGAACCTGCCGGTTCTGGGCGCGATCGAGCGCGGCTTCGCCGATTTGAAAGCCCGGTTTGACCAGATTCAGATGCCCGTACCGCAACCCGTCATCGACCCGACGCCTGCGGTCGATCACCTCAAGCGCGATCTGGTCCGCACCCAGGATTCGCTGGAGGCCGTGCACTCTACCCTTGGTCATCTGGTCGACCGGCTCGCCATGATCGAAGGCGGCATTCGCGAAGCACGCTTTGCGGCCGAAGCGCCCGCACCGATGACAATGCGAAGCGCCATGCCCGCGTCAATGCCGATGCAGGCGAAGCGCCACGAGCCAGCGGCCGATCTTCCTTTGCAGCCGGCGGAGGCCCCGCACCTGGCTCCGCATTTGGCACCGCCGGTCGCGCCGCAACATCCGGTGGTCGAACGCGTTGCCCGGATGGACGTTCCGACGGCCACCGCCGACGTCACGTCTGCCGCGACGGAAAAGCCTAAGGTCCGGACCTCGGCCGCGCCAGCACCGCAAGCCAAGCCTGCCGCTTCGGCCGCGCGCGAGCGCAACCCGATCGATCCGAACCTGCCGCCAGATTTTCCGCTCGAGCCCGGCTCCGGTACGCCGCGCGCCCGGCCGCCCGCCTCGGCGGCCGAACGGATCGCGGCGTCGGAAGCAGCGCTCGGCAGCGCGAAGCCGGGTGGCGCCAATCATCCGGGCCAGACCAACTTCATCGCGGCCGCGCGCCGAGCGGCTCAGGCCGCCGCAGCCGCCGCACCCGAGACGTCCGCCGACAAATCGGACGACGCATCCGACAATCAGGGCAAGTCAATCTCCCGGAAAGTCCGGTCGCTGTTCGTCGGCGCCAGCGCCATCATTCTGATTGCAGCCTCCGCGCGGGTCGCAATCGATATGCTTGATCCCTTCAATCAGTCGGTTGCAGAAATCACCGAATCCGCGCCGTTGGACACCGTAGAAACCGCGGAACCACTGCCGCAGAAGATTGCTCCGGCCATGGCGGCGCCTGTGATGCTACCGTCCAAGCCCGAAGTCTTCGCGACACCGCCGTCCGGCGTGATGGATCGGCCGCGAGCCGTGGTGCAGCCCCAGGCCGCACCCGCAGAGTCAGGCTCGACAGGCTCGATTAATCCCGCCGCCAAGCCGGTCAACGAACCTGCACCGGCGCTATCGCGCGCGCCGCTTCCCCTGCTTCCGGAAAAACTGCCATCGGCTCTGCGCAATGCGGCGGCCAAGGGACAGCCAACCGCAGAGTTTGAAGTCGGTATCCGGCAGATCGAGGGACGAGGCGTTCCGCAGAACACCGATGCCGGACTGCGCTGGCTGGAGCGCGCCGCAGAATCCGGACTGACACCCGCACATTTCCGCATTGCCGGCCTTTACGAAAAAGGCATCGGCGTGAAGAAAAACCTCACGGTCGCGCGCCGCCACTACATTGCCGCTGCCGAGAAGGGAAATGCCAAAGCGATGCACAATCTCGCCGTGCTTTATGCCGAAGGCATCGACGGCAAGCCGGACTACAAGACCGCCGCCGACTGGTTCCGCCGCGCGGCCGACTACGGCGTCGCCGACAGCCAGTACAATCTCGCGATCCTGTATGCCCGCGGGATCGGCGTCGAACAGAATATCCTGGAAGCCTATAAGTGGCTCGCGCTGGCTGCCCTTCAGGGCGACAATGACGCGGCGAAGAAGCGCGACGAAATCGCTTCGAAGATCGATGCTGCCTCGCTTGCTGCCGCCCGCGCCGCGGTCCAGTCGTTCACGGCGCAGCAACAGCCGGACGACGCGGTCAGCGTCGCTGCACCTCCGGGGGGCTGGGACCGGCCAGCGGCCGACTCCGCTCCCGCAAAGAAGCCTCGTGCCGGCAGTGCCGCGAAGGTCACGGCGTCTTAGCGATCGTCGCGAAACCCCGGACTTCTTCGACAAATCATTCGACTAATCCTCTCAGTCCTGTACGGATGAGACCAAACGCGGCGTCATTCGGCGGCCGCGCGCCGAATTATTTGCCGCACCATCATGCGGGGCTTGCCCGCCAAGAACGGGTTGCGCGATCGGTATGGCGGTTCAAAAATTCCCTTCCGTTCCGCGCGGCAAGACAACCAAGGGAATTCTGAACGCGCCGGACCGGATTCATACCCTGCTGGCGTTCTTCTGATCCGAAGTTCGCAAGCGAGGGCTCTGTAAAAGTTTGAGTGAACTTCGGATTTGGGACGCTAGTGCAGATCTATCTCCCCATCGCCGATCTTCCGGTCAACATGTTCCTGCTGCTCGGCATGGGACTGGCGGTCGGCTTCATCTCGGGAATGTTCGGGATCGGCGGCGGATTCCTGATGACCCCGCTCCTGATCTTCATTGGCATTGTCCCGGCGGTCGCGGTCGCGACCGTGTCGAGTCATATCGCGGCCTCCTCAACGTCCAGCGCTATCAGCTACTGGCGGCGCAACGCGATCGACATTCCGCTCGCGATGATGCTCCTCGCGGGCGGCATTGTCGGGACCGCTGGCGGCGTCTGGTTGTTCACGCTGCTGCGGTCGGCCGACCTCCTCGATCTCGTTATCGCGCTGTCCTACGTGGTGCTACTGATCGGAGTCGGCGGCATGATGGTGAGCGAAGCATTGCGCGCCATTGTCCGGACCTACCAGGGTTACCCGGTCGTATTGCGCCGTCCCGGCAGCCACACCTGGCTGCACGGCCTGCCGTTCAAGGTCAGATTCAAGCGCTCGAAGATCTATGTCTCGGCCATCCCGGTGCTCGGGATCGGATTCAGCATCGGGTTCATCGGCTCGTTGATGGGCATCGGCGGGGGCTTCCTGCTGGTACCGATGCTGATCTACTTCCTGCGGGTGCCGACTGCGACCGTGATCGGTACGTCGACCGTGCTGACGCTGATCACGATGGCGTCAGCGACGGTGATGCATGCTGCGACCAACCATCTCGTCGACGCACTTCTCGCGCTCATCCTGATGGTTGGCGGCGTGGTCGGGGCACAATTCGGCGCGCGCGCCGGGCAACGCATGAAGGCGGAACGGCTGCGGCTCCTGCTGGGCCTGCTGGTGCTCGGCGTCGGCGTGCGCTTCGCGCTCGACCTCCTGTTTCAACCATCCGAACTGTTCTCCATCCGCTTCACGGGAGACGGCGGATGATGAAACGCATCGCCCTCGCCTGGACCCTTGCGCTGTTTTGGGCCGCACCGGCATCCGCTGAACGGTTGATCACGTCGCTATCGAGCCATCAGGTGCTGGTGACGTCGAGTTTTACCGGCATCGAGCTTGTGCTGTTTGGATCGATCGAGCGCGACGCCAAGACGGTTTCGCGCAGGGGCGAATATGACATCGTTGTCACCGTGGCCGGTCCGCGCCAGACGCTGGTCGTGCGCCGCAAGGATCATGTGCTCGGGATCTGGACCAACGCTGAAACGCGCAGCTTTCTGAACACGCCGACCTATCTCGCCGTGCTGAGTAACAGGCCGGTGAGTGACATCGCCGCGCCCGAATTGCTGCGCCGGCAAGAGATCGGAATGTATCTCGTACCGCGTCCGGCGCTCACGTCAGGTATCCAGTCCGGCGAGCATGACATTTTCCGCGACGCGCTGTTCCGGCTGCGAAAACAGCGCAAACTCTATGTGGAAGATCCTGCAGGCGTCACCTTTCTGACGCCCAATCTATTCCGCGCCACCATCCGCCTTCCAGCGGAAGCCCCGGTCGGAACCTACGACGTCGATGTAAGGCTGTTCGCCGACGGCACCGAGCTTGCGCGCGCGAATTCCGCGCTCGAAGTGGTCAAGGTCGGGATCGAACAGTTCATCGTGAATGCCGCTGTCAATCACGGCATTCTCTACGGCCTGTTCACGACGCTGATGGCGCTGGCAACCGGCTGGTTCGCGTCAGTGGTGTTCCGAAAGGATTGAAATTTTCTGGTCATTCCGGGACAGCGCGAAGCGCTGGACCCGGAATCCAGTCAAACATTCCGTGATTGTCCTGGATTCCGGTTCGCCTGCCTTCGCCGCGCTTCGGCAGGCGTCCCGGAATGACGAAAGAATTTCAATCCGGCAGGCAGCGCATCGCATCGACTGCGTAGAGCCGGGTCGCGCCCAGCATATGCGCGCGAAACGACAGCGCACCGAATACATTCATGAATGCTGCCGCCCGTAT
>CAZIKZ010000253.1:0-6528 GCA_964539845.1 uncultured Hyphomicrobiales bacterium | reverse complement strand
CGCCGCAATGCGATGCCGATCCCAAGGCCACGCAGGCGCAGACCGAGGGGCCATTCTTCAAACCGAAATCGCCGCTCCGCTCCGATCTGCGCGCCGAATTGAAAGGGACGCCGGTGATCGTGACCGGGCTCGTAGTGACCCGCGCTTGCAAGCCACTGGCGAATGCCCTGGTCGACCTGTGGCATGCCGACGCAGATGGCGAATACGATAACCGTGGTTTCCGCGGCCGTGGCCACCAATTCACCGATGCGCAGGGGCGCTATCGCTTCGATACGGTCAGGCCAGCCCGCTATACCGGCCGTACGGCGCATTATCACGTCAAGGTGCAGGCGGCGAACGGCCCGGTTCTGACCACCCAGCTCTACTTCCCCGATGAGCCGGGGAACCGGCGTGATCCGCTCTACCGGCGCGAGCTCGAACTGCGATTTGCTGCCGAGTCTGTCGGGCGGTTCGATTTCGTTCTCAACCGGACCTGATAAACGCCCCGATATTTCTGTGGATCGCGGCTTCCCGGCGTTGGCAGTATGCCTCCGCCAAGGCAATGCGATGCATTGCCGAGGGATGAGCGATGATGATGGCCGAAGCAAATCCAGGTGCACCGAAGCATTTTCCGGTGTCGTGGGACCAGTTTCACCGTGATGCGCGAGCGCTCGCCTGGCGGCTTGCCGCGGCGGGGCCGTTCAGCGCGATCGTTTGCGTGACGCGCGGCGGCCTCGTGCCGGCGGCGATCGTCGCGCGAGAGCTTAATGTGCGCATGATCGAGACGGTCTGCGTGGAGAGCTATAGCGGCTCGGGGGTCGGCCGGCAGGGTGAGTTGCGCGTGCTGAAGGGGATCGCAGACGCGGTCACCAGCGGCAATGCGAGTAGTGGCCAGGGCGTGCTGATCGTCGACGATCTGGTCGATACCGGAAAGACAGCGCGCGTGGTGCGAGAGCTGATCCCGAAGGCGCATTTCGCGACCGTGTATGCGAAGCCGATGGGGCGGCCGATGGTCGACACCTTCATCACCGAGGTGTCGCAGGACACCTGGATCTTCTTCCCGTGGGATACCGGTCTCGCCTTCCAGCCGCCGATCCGCGAAGGGGGCTGAGCGGCTTGCGGCGCCGCATCCGCTGCGCCATGGTGCGGCGCTTTTCTGTAGCGGACGTGGCGGAATGGTAGACGCAACGGACTTAAAATCCGTTGAGGGTAACCTCGTGAGGGTTCGAGTCCCTCCGTCCGCACCAAAGGGCAACGAGGTTTGAGCGCGCCGCATCCGGCTTTTGCCCGAATTGATCGCTAGTTGAGCGCCATGTTCTCTCGCCGTCGCACGTTCAAGTTCATCGTCGGTCTGGCCGCAATCGCTTTTCTGGCGGGCTGCGCCGGCCACGACGCCGAAATCCACGCCAGCCGTCCCGGCAAATTCCGTCTCCTCACCTGCGCCGAACTCGACAAGGAAGGCGCGGTCCTGCTCAAGCGCGAGCGCGAACTCGACAGCTTGATTCAGAGGGCCAAACAAGGGGCTGGCGGCGAGATTGCAATCGCGATCGCCTACCAGAATGACTACAACCTCGTGCGAGGCGATTTGCGCGAGATCGAACTGACCGGCGCGGAACGCAATTGTGTGCTGAAATATCGAACCGCCGCCGAGCGTGCTGTCCAGTAGTGACGATGGAACTTCTTTGCGCGACAGCTATTATGGAGATCGGATCGCACGATTCCGATTGCGCTATTTGAAAAGGACCGTCCATGGGCCCCCTCATCAGTATTTTGATCACGTTTCTCGTTGTTATTCTGGTTCTTTATCTCGTCAACATGTTGCCGATCGACGGCCGCGCGAAGCAGATCGTTCGCATCATCGTCATCATCATCGGCGTGCTGTCGCTGCTGCGATATCTCGCCGTGTTCTAAGCCGGATCGGTCACAGCCTGACCCTTCGCAATCGCAGCGCGTTGCCCACCACACTCACCGATGACAGCGCCATTGCTGCCGCCGCGACAATTGGCGACAGCAGAAGACCGAAAGCGGGATAGAGCAACCCGGCCGCAATCGGTACGCCTGCTGCGTTGTAGATGAACGCGAAGAACAGGTTCTGCCGGATGTTGCGCATCACCGTCTCCGACAGACGGCGCGCGCGCACGATACCGGTCAGGTCGCCCTTGAGCAGGGTGACGCCCGCGCTCTCGATCGCAACGTCGGTGCCGGTCCCCATCGCGATGCCGACATCGGCCGCGGCGAGCGCGGGTGCGTCGTTGACGCCGTCGCCCGCCATCGCGACCACGCGGCCGGCGCGGCGCAGCTTTTCCACCACAGCGGCCTTGCCGTCCGGCAGCACCTCGGCTTCAACATCCGATATGCCAAGCTTGTTCGCGACCGCGAGCGCCGTGATTCGGTTGTCGCCCGTCAGCATCACCACGCGGATATTATCGGCGCGCAAAGCGTCGAGCGCGGCGCGTGTCTCGGTCTTGATCGGATCGGAAATGGCGAGCATGCCGGCAACCTTGCCGTCGATCGCCACGAAGACGACGGTCGCACCTTCACCGCGCGCGCGGTCGGCATCGCTTTGCAGGTTTGCGGCATTGATCCCAAGTTCGGCGAGGAAGTTGTTCTGGCCGATCACGATGCGTTTGCCATCGACCACGCCGATGGCGCCCTTGCCCGTGGGAGAGTCGAAGTCCTGCACCGGCGCCAGGGCGAGTTTGCGCTCCTGCGCTGCCGAGACGATGGCAAGCGCGAGCGGGTGTTCGCTGGCGGCTTCCACGCTTGCAGCGAGACGTAGCATCTCATCCTCGCCAAATCCGGCGGCTGCAACCAATCCGGTGAGGGCAGGGCGCCCCTCGGTCAGCGTACCGGTCTTGTCGACGATAAGTGTATCGACCTATTCCATGCGTTCGAGCGCTTCGGCATTCTTGATCAGAACGCCCGCCTGCGCGCCGCGCCCGACGCCGACCATGATCGACATCGGTGTCGCAAGCCCGAGTGCGCAGGGGCAGGCGATGATCAGCACCGATACCGCCGCGACGAGTCCGTAGGCGAAGCGCGGCTCCGGTCCGAAAGCCGACCAGGCGGCGAAGGCTGCAAGCGCGACCGCGATCACCGCCGGAACGAACCAGCCGGAAACCCGATCGGCGAGGCGCTGGATCGGTGCGCGCGAGCGCTGAGCCTGCGCGACCATTTGCACGATCTGAGCCAGGAGTGTGTCGCGGCCGACCCGTTCGGCACGCATCACGAAGGCGCCGCTGCGATTGATGGTGCCTGCAATCACTTTCGCGCCGGCCTCTTTCGTGACCGGCATCGACTCGCCGGTTACCATCGACTCATCGATCGTGGAGCGGCCGTCCACGACTTCGCCGTCCACGGGCACTTTCTCGCCCGGGCGGACGCGCAGGCGATCGCCGGCCGCGATCTCGTCCACCGGGATGTCGTGCTCGCTGCCGTCGTCGCTCATGCGACGCGCGGATTTCGGCGCAAGGTCGAGCAGCGCCTTGATCGCGCCGGAAGTTGCTTCGCGCGCGCGCAATTCAAGCACCTGGCCGAGCAGGACCAGAACCGTAATGACCGCAGCGGATTCGAAATAGACCGCTACCGATCCGTCATGTCCGCGGAACGCGGCTGGAAACAGCGACGGCGCAAAGGTCGCGACCACGCTGTAGAGCCACGCCACGCCGGTGCCGAGCGCGATCAGCGTGAACATGTTCAGATTGCGCGTGACGAGCGATTGCCAGCCGCGCACGAAGAACGGCCATCCGGCCCAGAGCACGACAGGGGTCGCAAGCGCGAACTGAATGACGTTCGACCATGGCTGCGGCACCAGCCCATGCCCGCCGACAAGATGCGATCCCATCTCCAGCGCAAAGACCGGGAGCGCAAGCACGAGGCCGATCCAGAAGCGCCGCGTCATGTCGGCAAGTTCCGGATTGGGGCCAGTGTCGGCTGTGACAAGGTCGGGCTCGAGCGCCATGCCGCAGATCGGGCAGGAGCCGGGGCCGATCTGCCGAATCTCGGGATGCATGGGGCAGGTGTAGATCGTGCCCTCCGGAACCGCTTCGGCTTCGCGCTGTTGCGGCGACAGATACTTGTCCGGACTGGCGATGAATTTCGTCCGGCAGCCAGCCGAGCAGAAGTAATAGGTGTGCCCCAGATGATCGTGGCGGTGCTTTGCGGTGTGCGGATCGACCGTCATGCCGCAAACCGGATCGATCGTGGAGCCGGCGGCCGGATCATCACCTGGCGCGAGATGATCGGTTTTGCCGTGGCAGCATCCGCCGTGCTGGTGGTTGTGTCCGTCGTGCGCCATGCTCTGTCTCTTGCAACCGATACCCTGGGGGGGTATATAGCGGCCATGCAGACGGAAGCCAAGACCAAGGTCACGAAAAGACTGCAGCGGATCGAGGGACAGGTGCGCGGGCTTGCGCGCATGGTCGAGGAAGATCGCTATTGCATCGACGTCGTGACGCAGATTTCCGCGGTGCGCGCGGCGTTGCGGCGCGTCGAGGAGGAAGTGCTACGCGATCACGTCGCGCATTGCGTCGAAGGCGCGATTGCCTCGGGCAACCGCGCAGATCAACGCCAGAAGATTGCAGAATTGATGGATGTTCTGGGGCGGGCAGACCGGTAAGCCGCGCAATTATCCGAACCGCTGCCGCGCCAGCTTTGCGCCGTCACCGAGCGCCTTCAGCTTGGCTTCCGCTATTTCGCGGTTCATCGGCGCCATTCCGCAATTGGTGCAGGCGATAATCCGCTCCTTCGGCACATATTGCATCGCCGCTTCGATCGTGGCCGCGACGTCCTCCGGTGACTCGACCGCGTCTGTTGCGACATCGATCACGCCCACCAGCACATCCTTGCCTTTGAGCAGGGACAGGAGCGACAGCGGCACCTTTGAATTGCGGCATTCGACCGAGACCTGGTCGATGCGGCTTGCAGCGAGCGCAGGGAATATCTCCTCGTATTGCCGCCATTCTTCGCCGAGCGTGTGTTTCCAGTCCACATTCGCCTTGATGCCGTAGCCGTAACAAATATGAACCGCGGTCTTGCAGGAGAGACCGGCTGTCGCGCGATGCAGCGCTTCGATGCCCCAGTCGGAGACCTCTCGCATGAAGACGTTGAACGCCGGTTCGTCGAACTGGATGACGTCGACGCCATCCTGTTCCAGCGCGCGTGCCTCGGCATTAAGGCAATCGGCAAAGGCAAAGGCCATCTTCACGCGGTCACCGTAATGGCGGTCCGCAATCGTGTCGGCAATCGTCATCGGGCCGGGCAGAGTGAATTTCAGTTTGCGTGAGGTATGCGCGCGGGCGGCCTTCGCCTCCATCGCGTGCACGCGGGTCTTGAGACGAAGCGGAGATGTGACCACCGGCACCATTGCCTTGTAGCGGTCGTTCCGGATTCCCATTTCGACCTTGTTCGTAAAGTCTATGCCCTCGATGCGCTCGAGGAAGCCATGCACGAAGTGCTGGCGTGCCTGCTCGCCATCGCCCACGATGTCTATGCCGTTTTCCTCCTGCAGCTTCACCGCAAGGATGGTCGCATCGCGCTTGCCCTCGTCGAGCGCTTCGCCAGTAAGGCGCCAGCTGGCCCAGAGCTTCTCGGGTTCAGCGAGCCATGATGGTTTTGGCAGGCTGCCTGCGATCGTTGCTTCGAAAAGCGTTGTCTCGAACATGCTGATCCCCGGTTGCACCGGATCAGTCCGGCCGCCAATCATAAATCCAGTCGTAGCGGGCGCGAAGCCGCTCTCCGCCCATCAGGCGCATCGTAAGATTTCGGGCGAGCGCGGCCGGGCCGGACAGATGATAAGTGCTGCTGTTGGCGCGGGCTTCGTGCTGGACGCGCCGGACACGTGCGCGCCGGATCGCCTCGTAGCGCCGCATGCCGGGTTCCGGATCCGCGCCGGGTGATGCCAGGCAGCGGGCGAGAATTGCGGCATCCTCGATCGCCATCGCCGCGCCTTGCGCCAGAAAAGGCAGCATCGGGTGCGCGGCGTCGCCGATCAGCGTGGCCGGGCCGCGATCGGGGAAGCCGGGATCGTTGCGGTCGAACAACGCCCATTTCATCCACTTGTCCGGCATATCGATGAGGTCGCGTGCAGGCTTGGCCCAGCGCTCGCGGGTGAAATGACGCAGCAATTCGTCGCGTGCACCCGGTGCCGACCAGCCGGGTGAATTCCAGCGATCGGCGACGATCGCGACGACATTGATCAGCGTGCCACCGCGTACTGGGTAACAGACGAGGTGCGCGTTGCGCCCGAGCCAAAGCCGCGTCACGGGCCGCCGCATCTCATCCGGCACGGCCGAGGCTGGCAGCAAAGCACGCCATGCGGTGCGGTCGCGGAAGACCGGCTTTGTCTTGTCGCCGAGTTGCGCCCGGACCGCGGACCACAGCCCGTCAGCCCCGATCAGGGCCGGCACCCGCTCGTCTGTCACGCCCCGGGCATCGCGTAACTGCGCCGTGATTCCCTTCGCATGAACGGCAAAGTCTTCGAGCCTGGTGCCGAGTTTCAACACCACGTCCGGCTGCTCGGAAACTGCGTCGGCCAACGCTGCCTGCAAA
>CAZIKZ010000252.1:2130-6530 GCA_964539845.1 uncultured Hyphomicrobiales bacterium | reverse complement strand
CTCCCAGCCGGCGTCCGGGAACTGCTTTTCGGCTTCGGCGATCAGCGTCTTCACCGCGGAATCGGTCGCGTCATTGGCATTGAGCGCGACGCGATAATGCCAGCGCACGAGGCTGCCGGGTTGCAGCAGGCCGGTGGCGCGTAGCGCATCGACGCCGACAAGAAGTCGCGGGCCAAAACCGATACCGCCGGCGAGCTTGTCGGGCTCGCTTCGCAGCACCGAGCGGATTTCGATCGGGGCGCTGCCCACATTGATGCGATCACCGATCTTCAGATCGAGTCGCGTCAGGAGAGCGATGTCGACAGCCGCACCAAATACGCCGTCTCGTACTGCGAGAGCGTCGCCCAGCGGCATCGCCGGTTCGAGCGCCGCCGTGCCGTAAAGCGGATAAAGCCCGTCGACCGCCTTGACCTCGATCAGGGCCTGGCGATTGTCGGAGGTCCGCGCCATCGCGCGCAACGTCGCGGCATCGGACACGCGCCCATGGCGCGCAAGCTGCGTGCGCTCGTCTGTGTTCGCTTCGCGATGAAACAGCGCGAAAGACACATCGCCACCCAGAATGGTGCGGCCTTCGCGCGCCAGTCCGCCGGCAAGGCTTTCGGAGAACGAGCCGACGCCGGCAATCGCCATCACGCCAAGCCCGATGCAGAAGATCAGCACATAGAAACCGCGCAGGCCGCCGCGCAATTCGCGCATCGCAAACCGCAGCGGCAACGACCAGCCATTCGCATGCGATGGCGTCGCGACGAGACTCATGCGTTCTGGCTCATGCGTTGGCCGTTTCGCGCACGGCTTCCGGTGCGTCGTCCGTCTCGATGCGGCCGGATCGCAGACGCACCACACGGCGGCACCGGCGCGCCAGCGAGGGATCGTGCGTGACCAGGATCAACGTCATCCCGCGATCGACATGGCCCTTGAACAGGAGTTCGACCACCTGGGATCCGGTCTTCTCGTCGAGATTGCCGGTGGGCTCGTCCGCAACAAGGATGGCGGGATTGGGTGCAAGCGCACGCGCCAGTGCAACGCGTTGCTGTTCGCCGCCCGACAATTGTGCCGGGTAATGCGACAGCCGCTCCTTCAGGCCGACACCGGCGAGTTCGGCGGCTGCACGGTCATGCGCGTCCGGGACGCCCGCGAGTTCAAGCGGCACTGCGACATTTTCGAGCGCCGTCATGGTCGGGATCAGATGGAAGGACTGAAAGACGATGCCGACATTGCGGCCGCGGAAGCGCGCGAGCGCGTCCTCATCGAGGTGGCGCAGATCTTCGCCCGCGACCACAATCGAGCCGGTATCCGCACGTTCGAGGCCTGCGAGAACCATCAGAAGCGTCGATTTGCCCGACCCCGAGGGACCGACCAAGCCGATGGCTTCGCCGCGGCCGATCGTCAGATCGATGTCCTTAAGGATGTGAACGCGGGCCGCGCCGCTGCCGAGCGACAGATTGACGCCGGACAGGGTAACCGCGGTTCCGGAAGGCGATTGCTTTTGCTGCATTGAAATCTTTGATTGGCAAGACGATATGGCAATTTCCGGACCGGCTCAGTGCCGGCCGATTTGAAGTTCCTGTATCACTTGCCACAAACTCGATTAGGAACTTCAAATCGAAAGCGGCACTAGAATTATAGGCTTGCTAGCGCCCCCCTGTTTCCGAAGTTCGTGTCAGAGTGTGCTGCGACGTACCACGAACTTCGGAAACAGGGGGGCGCTAGGTCATATGGTGCGATGCAGGGTTTAGTCCATAGTCTGACAGTTTCGGTTCTCGCGCTTGCCGGGCTCGCTGCAACGCTGGTGACGCCCGTCTCCGCGCAGAATGTCGCGCCATTGAAGATCGTGGCTTTCGGCGATTCGCTGACCGCGGGCTACGGTTTGCCCGCGCAGGAAGCGTTTCCAGCCCGGCTGGAGCGCGCGCTCAAGGCCAAGGGTCACAATGTCGAGATCGAAAATGCCGGCGTCTCCGGCGACACCGCCTCGGGCGGATTGTCGCGGCTCGACTGGTCGATCCCAGACGGCACTGACGCGGTGATCGTCGAACTCGGTGCGAACGATATGTTGCGCGGCGTCGAACCGAAGGTGACGCGGCAGGCGCTGGATGAGATTCTTGCGAAACTCAACGCGCGTAAAATCGCCGTGCTTCTCAGCGGCATGCGCGCGGCGCCGAATCTCGGCGCGGATTATGTCAGCCAGTTCGAGGCGATCTTCCCCGACCTCGCGAAGAAATACGACGTGGTGTTCTACCCGTTCTTTCTTGACGGTGTTGCCACCCAGGCGAAGCTCGCGTTGCGCGACGGCATGCATCCGAATGCGGCGGGCGTGGATACGATCGTCACCGGTATTCTGCCGAAAGCCGAGGAACTGATTGCGCGCGTGAAGAAACGCGGGCCGGGTTGAGGCGCTTGCACGGCGCCCCCGAATCCGTTCTTGTAACCGGGTTGCCACCTGCTGCGCTTAACGCGATTGTCACGTTCCTGACGTGATGGAATGGGAGGTTCTCGATGCCGCGCATTTTCACCGCGATCGAGGTTCCCGCGCACGTCGCGCAGATGCTGACTGTCCTGCGCGGCGGACTTCCGGGTGCGCGCTGGATCGATCCCGAAAATTATCACATCACCTTGCGCTTCGTCGGCGATGTCGATGTGAATGTCGCAAATGACGTCGCCTCGATGCTGGCCAGCGTCAATCGCGCTCCGTTCGAGTTGCGGCTGGACGGGCTTGGGTCGTTCGGCGGCCGCAAGCCGCGAGCAGTGTTGGCCAATGTCGCGCCGTCGCAAGCGCTGATGGATTTGCAGGCAGAGCATGAGCGGCTGATGCGGCGCGTAGGGCTTGAGCCGGAGGGCCGCAAATACACGCCGCATGTCACGCTCGCGCGGTTGCGCGCGTCTTCCAGCAGCCAGGTCGCAGACTATCTGAGCGAACGCGGCTCGTTCCGGTCGGCGTCGTTCCTCGTAGAGCGTTTCGTGCTGTATTCGTCGCGCGATTCGGTCGGCGGCGGGCCGTATGTCGTCGAGGAGGCTTATCCGCTCGCGGCGATCCCTGCCAAACGGGCGATGTGATCCATTACGACGTCAGGCGAAGCGCGCCATCTGAGCGCGGATGGTCTGCGGCGTACCGGTCATGCCGACAATTTCCAGCCGGCCCAGCCGGTGCTTGGTCGCTTCATCGCGCGCGCGCGTCATCATCACATCCGCAATATCGTCTGTCTGATAATTGCGCTCCGCGATCAGCGTTGCCGTGGCACGCTGGCCTGCGCGGTCCGGGATGATCTCCACGCTCGCGCGCATGCGGCCCTCGTCATAGACGCCGATGACAATCGCCTGAGACGACAGCAGACGAAGGCAATGGGCGTCGACCGCATGATCGTCGTTGCCCGTCGAGAAGAACAGGCAGCGGTCGAGATAATCGAGGCGCAGCAGATGCGCGTGATGATCCTCGATGCTGCAGGTGGACAGAACCCTGATGTCGTAGCCGTTGCCGTTCATGGCGAACCCCGGGAAGCCTTTGGCGGAGAGGGGCCAGATTGCTCCCGAAACGGTACCGGCTGGTTAACGTCAGGTTGCTTTCAACAGGCGAGATTGTGCGTCGAGAATCGCGGTCGCGAAACCCTGACCGTCCGAAACAAGTTCGCGCGCCATCGACAGCGGAGTCGGATGCGGCGCCGACACCTCGGCGACCACTTCGCCGAAGTCGAAACTCAACGCGGCATCGAACTTTTGCGCAAGTTGCTGCATCCTGCGGTTGTCGGCGAGGCACGCCATGTGCAAATGGGCGATCCCGCGGTTGCGTGCGGTGAGCAGAGTGCGCTCCAGGAGCGCGGAGCCGACACCATGGCTCTGCCATTCGTTCTCGACGCTGAACGCGAGTTCCGCCTGCTTCGTGAAGCGTCCACCGATCGGACGCAATTCCGCCGCGCCGCGCAGCTTCCCGTCAACAAAGAAGCCATGCACGATTGCGTCGAGCCACATCGTGGTGTCGATATAGTTGCGGATATAGCTGTCTGACACGCCGCCGCCGAACCGGCGGTGGCGGCTGTCCGGGTCGAGCCGCAGCAGATGGTCCCGATATTTGTAGGCCTCGCCGATCCACATCTTGCGGATCAGGCCCTCATCGGGAAGCGGGTCGAATTCGTGCATCTGGTCTCCTGACTTTGCGAAGAGACCCTCCTTCTCATCCCTCCCGGAGATGGGCCTGGCGCTGTTTCGATCGTCGCCGGCCGGATGGTATATAATGCTGCGATGCAGCAATTTTAAGACAGAAACATGCTGCAATCTGAGGCAATGGCCATGCGCGCACTTTTCTGGGTCATTCCGGGGTGCCGCGCAGCGGCGAACCCGGAATCCATACTCTGCAGCGGTGGTTATGGATTCCGGGCCCGCGCCTTCGGCGCGTCCCGGAATGACAACGA
>CAZIKZ010000252.1:0-2120 GCA_964539845.1 uncultured Hyphomicrobiales bacterium | reverse complement strand
TCGTTGTCATTCTGGGACGCGCCGAAGGCGCGGGCCCGGAATGACAACGAAGTAACGGCTTGCAGCCCGTGCGTTGTCGTGGCTATGCCTCGACCTCCGCTTCCGTCCGCCCGCCCTGATCCTGCATGATTTCATCCATCAGCGACCGCTACGCCGCCTTGATCGCGGACGGCGCCATTACGCCCGACGGCGCACAGGCTGCCGCCGTCGAGAAGCTCGCGACTCTCGAACAGCGGCTGGCCGACCACCGGCGCGCTTCCAAATCATCGTCGCTCGGCTGGCTATTCGGCAGTCGCGAAAAGCAGGTGCCGCTGAAGGGCCTCTACATCTACGGCAAGGTCGGGCGCGGCAAGACCATGCTGATGGATCTGTTTTTCGATTCAAGCCGGGTTGCCAAAAAGCGCCGTGTCCATTTCCACGAATTCATGTCGGAAGTGCATGAGCGCGTCCACGATTTCCGCAAGAAGACCAAGGCCGGCGAAATCCCCGACGAAGATGCGATCGTCCTGACCGCAAACGCGATTGCCGACGATGCCGAGCTTCTGTGCTTCGACGAGTTTCACGTCACCGATATCGCTGACGCGATGATCCTCGGCCGCCTCTTCACGCAATTCTTCAGTCGCGGCATGGTCGTCGTTGCGACCTCGAACGTTGCGCCGGATGACCTCTACGAGGGTGGGCTCAATCGCGGGCAGTTTCTGCCTTTCATACGTCTGCTGCACGAGAAGGTGGACGTCGTGCGGCTCGATGCGCGAACCGATTTCAGGCTGGAAAAGCTGGTCAAAGGCCGTGTCTGGTACGTTCCCGCGGATGCGCAGGCGGATCGCGAACTGGATGAAGCCTGGTCACGGATCACGCTGGGGCAGCAGGGTTTGCCCCACGAATTGATCGTGAAGGGCCACAAGCTGCGCGTCCCGCTGGCGGCGCTCGGCGCCGCGCGATTTGCTTTCCCCGATCTGTGTGTGTTGCCGCTCGGCTCGGCGGACTTCCTGCGGCTCGCACACGAATATCATACGCTGGTCATCGATCGCATTCCGGTGATGCGCTTCGCGCAGCGCAATGAAGCCAAGCGCTTTATTCTTTTGATCGACACGCTCTACGACAACGCGGTCAAGCTGATCGCTTCGGCAGGCGCGCAGCCACACGAACTTTATGTCGCGGATCAGGGGCTCGAGCTGTTCGAATTCCAGCGCACGGTGTCACGCCTGATCGAGATGGGCTCGCAGAGTTATCTCGCGCTGCCCCATGGCCCGAGACGAGACCCCGATACGGTCAAGGGCGGCCAGATCATCGACACGTGAGGAAACCCTCTCCCGCTTGCGGGAGAGGGTGGCGAGCATCGAAGATGCGAGCCGGGTGAGGGTGTCTAGCAAGGGGCATCGACCGGCATGAAGCGTTCCGCCTTGGCCCTCACCCGGTCTCCTGCGCTCCGCTTAGTCGACCGACCTCTCCCGCAAGCGGGAGAGGTGAAGAGGCCGCCTTGCGGGATACAGATTTCGCATCCGCAGCATTTTGTGTGCGTCGCAATGTCGAATTTGGTAGGCTTCAGCGTCTTGGCCCTTGGCAGAGGTTCAGTCTGCTGGAATAATGTATATCAGCAATGAGACTGAACCATGCCTCGTTCACACATCGCATCCTTGTCGACAATGGCTGGACACGATAACCACCGCGCGGTCGCGCTTCCGCGGCCTCTCCAGGCATAAAGGTTCATCTCCTCATGGCGCGTCCCAAAATTGCATTGATCGGCTCCGGCCAGATCGGCGGAACGCTCGCCCACCTCATCGGATTGCGTGAGCTCGGCGACGTTGTGATGTTCGACATCGCGGAAGGCACCCCGCAGGGTAAATCGCTCGACCTTGCTCAGTCGTCACCGGTTGACGGCTTCGATGCCCGCATGTCGGGCGCCAATTCCTATGACGCGATCGAGGGCGCCTCGGTCTGCATCGTCACCGCCGGTGTGCCGCGCAAGCCCGGCATGAGCCGCGACGATCTGCTCAGCATCAATCTCAAGGTGATGGAGCAGGTTGGCACGGGCATCAAGAAATATGCCCCGAACGCTTTCGTCATCTGCATCACCAACCCGCTCGACGCGATGGTGTGGGCGCTGCAGAAGTTCTCCG
>CAZIKZ010000251.1:0-6583 GCA_964539845.1 uncultured Hyphomicrobiales bacterium | reverse complement strand
TTCTTGTCCTTGAAGCCGACATTGCCCGGATTGATGCGATACTTGTCCAGCGCTTCAGCACAGGCCGGATGATCGGCCAAGAGCTTGTGGCCGATATAATGGAAATCGCCGATCAGCGGCACGCGCACGCCCATCTTGGCGAGCCGGTCGCGGATATGCGGAACCGCAGCTGCGGCTTCGTCGCGGTCGACGGTGATGCGGACGAGTTCCGAACCCTGCCGGGCGAGCGCGGCCACCTGCCGCGTGGTCTGTTCCACGTCGGCGGTATCGGTATTGGTCATCGACTGCACGACGATCGGGGCGCCGCCGCCGACCGTCACGCCGCCGACGTCCACGGCAACCGAAGTGTGGCGTGGCGCGGGGCCGCTGAGAACATCCTGGGAGGTAATTTGATCCATCGGCCTAATCTAGCATCTCGGTATGAAAACGGGAGTACGACCTTCGCCCGCGGAACTCAGGCGACAGGTATAGGCCCGACCCCGCTAAAGGAAGCCTTACTGCGGCCGGTTTACCAGAATGAGGCCGCCGATCACGAGCGCCACCGCGCCCGCAAACGCCGGGGTGATCGGATCGCCCAGCACCAGATGGCCCGCGAACACGCCGAATAATGGCGTCAGAAATGTGAAGGCCGAAAGACGGCTGGCCGAATAGCGCGCCACCATGGTGAACCAGATCAGGAAGGTGAGGGCGACCACCCAGACCGTCTGATACACCAGCGAGGTGAGCGCCACGGCGCCCGGCAGCCGGGTGATGGTCTCGCCGAGCAGCCAGGCAGCGGCCGCAAGCATCGGTACGGATATGAGGAGCTGATATTGCAGCGTCTTCTCCGGCGCCGCGCGTGCGAGCGAGGTCGATTTCACCACCAGCGTCGTGAAACCCCATGCGATGCCGCCGGCCAGCGCGAGAACGTCGCCGAGCAACTGCCTGGCATCGGCCGATGGTGTCGGCGCGCCGAAGGCGAGCACAAGACCGGAAAAGGACAGCAGCAAGCCGGCCCATTGGGTCCAGCGGAAGCGATCGTTGCGCACCAGCCAGTGCGAGCCGAGCACCACGACGAATGGCGCGACATAGATGAACAACGAAGCGCGGCTCGCGGTGGTGTAGAGAAGCGCGGGATAGATGAAAACGAATTCCAGACCGAACAGGAAGCCCGCGATGAGGCCGGGCTTCAGCGTTTCGCCGCGCAAGTCGAGTGAGATGCCGCGCGAGCGTGCATAGGTCCAGATGATCAGCGCAGCGAAGGCCGAGCGGATCCAGGCTTGCGTCAGCGGCGGAATATCGGCGATCGCGAGTTTCACCGCGACCTGGTTGAAGCCCCAGCACAGGCACAGAAAGATGATGAGTGCGGCGGCGCTGAAATCGAGCGGACGCGTCGCGGCCGTATGCGGCGCCTGCGTGGTTGAGGTCATTCAGGGGTCCCGGCGGGGATGAAAGCCTTCGATTCTTAGCGAATAATCAATCCGGCGAGTAGCAAGCCATGCGTCATGGCGGGCATGTGTGTCGTGCCCCGGACGCGGCGCAGCACGAGCAAAGCGAAGTGATGCGACGCTGATCCGGGGCCTATCTCCTTGGGTCCCGGTTCTGCGACGCAGCGTTTCACGCTGCATCGCGCCTAGGACCCGAGACCGAGCTTACCGGCAATTCCCGCAGATGCCGGTGATCTCGATCACGGGTGTCTTCGGGGCAAAGCCCGCGGCGCGGGTTGCCGCCTTGAGCGAATCCGCGACCTGCTGCGACGGCGCCTCGCCGACCGCGCCGCAGCGTTCGCAGATCAGGAACACCACGAGGTCGTTGACGCCGTGACGATGCCCGCATGCGATATAGGCGTTGCGGCTTTCGATGCGGTGGGCGAGCCCGTTTTCGATCAGAAAATCCAGCGCGCGGTACACCGTGATCGGCGCATGCCGCGTCCCGTGGGTTGCTGCCGCGCGGTCGATGATCTCGTAGGCGCCGAGCGGCTTGTGATTTTCCAGCAGGACTTCGAGGACTTGGCGGCGCGTGGGTGTGAGCTTTTGCGCGCGCTGGTCGCACAGCGCCTCTGCGTGCCGCAAGGCGTCGGCGCTGCAGCGATTGTGGTCATGATCGGGCGTCGGGAAGACCGGCTTGCTCATTCTTTCCTCTTATAGGGCCTTTTCCGAACCACAAGCTTCACGGCTGACGCATTTCTGTGTTGCAATGCGATAATTTGTTTATTGCAATGCAACAAATCGGGCCTAGCTTTCGTTGGGCGGGGTGGCGCAACCAGGACACTGAATGCTGAAAGACATGTCGGCCGGGGTGACCCGGCTTCTGACAGGCTTGCGGCCGTCTTCGGGGGCCAAGCGCGTCAATCTGGCGCTGCAGGGCGGTGGCGCGCATGGCGCCTTCACCTGGGGCGTTCTCGACTATCTCCTTGAAGACGGACGGCTGACATTTTCGGGCGTATCCGGGGCCTCCGCAGGCGCGGTGAATGCCGTGATGCTCGCGGACGGTCTGGCGCGCGGCGGTGCCGACGAAGCACGCAAGCGCCTCGCCGAGTTCTGGCGGGCGGCGAGTCTCGGCGGCGGTCTCCCGGCCCCGCAGCGCGCGGTGCTCGATCGTATGCTGGCGTTGTTTCCGGTCTCCGGTTCCCCGGTGCAGATCTTCGTCGACGCCATGACGCGCATGATGAGTCCGTACGATTTCAATCCGCTCAACATCAATCCGCTGAAATCCCTGATCGAGCGCTTTGTCGACTTCGATGCGATCCGCAATTGCGGCGATCTCGAACTCTTCATCTCCGCGACCAATGTGCATAGCGGACGGATGCGTGTGTTCCGCCGCGAGGATATCAGCGCGGACGTGGTGATGGCGTCGGCTGCCTTGCCGCATGTGTTCCGCGCGGTCGAAATCGACGGCGAGCCATACTGGGACGGCGGCTTCACCGGAAATCCGCCGATGCTGCCGCTGGTCGCGTCGAATAGCGACGATGTGCTGCTGATTCAGATTGCGCCACTGCGGCGCGACGATACGCCGACCTCGGCACGCGACATTCTTAATCGCATGAACGAAATCTCGTTTTCGTCGTCGCTCGCTGCCGAGCTGCGCGCGCTGGAATTTGTCGGCCGCGGCGCCGGACGGAATGCACCCGGCATCAACATTCATCGCATCCAGCTTGATGGCTTCGACAAGCGGCTCGGCAGTTCACGCCTGAAGACGGATTACGATTTTTTCGCGCTGTTGCATCGCGCCGGCCGCCGCGCCGCCCGCCGCTTCATCGATCGGCATTTCGACGATGTCGGACACCGGTCTACGCTCGACCTCGTGAAGGAAACGGCAGCTTAGCTATCTCTCGCCGCGGCTTCTTTCTTTCCCCCCCTGAAAGGGGGAGGGTGGCGAGCGAAGCGAGCCGGGTGGGGGTCACGATCGACCGCAAGTAGACCCCCACCCGACTTCCTTCGCTACGCTCAGTCAGTCGACCTCCCCCTTTCAGGGGGGAGGTACCAACCGAGGTCTGGGCTCGCTACATTTCCGCTATGACCTCTCCCACGTCGCTTCTCACCGTTGAAGCCGGTCAGTCTCAACTCGATCTCGTCATCGGCGACATCACGACGCTCGATGTCGACGCGATCGTCAATGCCGCGAACCACACGCTGCTCGGCGGCGGTGGCGTCGACGGCGCGATCCACCGCGCCGCGGGCCCGGACCTGCTCGTCGAATGTGAAACGCTCGGAGGCTGCGACACGGGAGACGCGAAGATCACGCGCGGCTATGGCCTGACGGCGCGGCATGTCATCCATGCTGTCGGTCCGGTCTGGAGCGCTGGCAACGCCGGCGAGGATACGCTGCTTGCATCCTGCTATCGCCGGTCTCTCGATCTCGCGGTGGCGCATGGTCTCACCAGCATTGCCTTTCCGGCGATCTCGACCGGCATCTATGGCTTTCCGGCCGACCGTGCCGCGCGCATTGCTGTCGGCACTGTGGTGTCGGAGTTATCGGCAAAGCGGCGCGGCCTTTCACGCGTGGTGCTGTGCTGTTTCAGCGCGCAATCGGGGCAATGCCATCTCGATGCACTGGCCGAGATGGGGCTGGGGTGATCTTCTTATCCCTCGCCCTTTCAGGAGGAGGGATAAGAAGTCCGCATCAATCGCTCCGCCACCGCGACGCAGCCGATCAGCCCCGGCTCTTCGCAAGTGATCAGCGCGGACGGGATCGCCTTCAGCAACCGCTCATAGGGTGGATGGCGCTCGAATGCCGCGCGGAACAGCCCTGCATCGAACAGCGGACCGAGCCCGGTCGCGACGCCGCCAGCGATATAAACGCCGCCGGTCGCGCGGAAGGTCAGCGCCATGTCGCCGGCAAAGCGGCCTAGCAGCCGCACGAACATGGCGGTCGTCGCGCGCGCCGTACGGTCGCCTGCGCGGGCCTGCCGCACGATCATCTCGGATTTCACCTTCAGTGTGTACGGATGCATGGCCGCGTGCAGCGCCGACAGGCCCGAGCCGGACAGTACGGTTTCCGCAGACAGCGGCGCGCCATTTTCCGCGAGCCGGTGAAAGACCATGGCCTCGTCCGGATAGGCAGGACCGAACGACGTATGTCCGGCCTCGCTCGCGATCACATGAAAGCCGTGACTGGTTCCTTGTCCGGTCGGCACCAGCGCCGCGACGCCGAGACCCGTTCCGGGCCCGACCACGAGTTTCACACCGTCGCCGAAGCTGCTCGCGTCTCCGATCGGCTGCAGATCGTCATCCCGCAGTGACGGCAGCGCCCACGCCAGCGCCTCGAAATCGTTGACCGCATGAATCGGCGAAATCCCGAACCGCGCGGAGAGGTCCGGCAGCCGCACACACCAGTTACGATTGGTGAGTGCGATTTCCTCCCCGCTGACCGGCGCGGCCAGCGCCAGCACCGCGGCGCGCGGACGCCGTGTTGCGCCGTCGAGCAGGCGTGCCAGCACGCCTTCCGGACCGTCGACGCTGTCATTGGCGATGGTGACAATGCCTTCCGGCCGCCCGCCGAGCGAGGCGAAGGCCGCCCTGCTGGTGGTGCCGCCGATATCGGCGATCAGAATGTCAGCCATCGTTCTCTCGCGCGCCCCGACTCTATTTTTCCTCGGCCGCGAACACTTCGCGGGCGATGCGGAAGGAATCCACCGCGCAGGGCACGCCACCATAGATCGCCACCTGCAGGAAGACTTCCATGATCTCGTTCTTGGTCACGCCGTTGGTCAGAGCGCCCTTGATATGGGCCTTCAATTCGTGCGGCCGGTTCAGGATCGAGATCATCGCGAGATTGAGCATCGAGCGCTGCTTGAGCGGCAGACCTTCGCGGCCCCAGACATTGCCCCAGCAATATTCGGTGACGAGTTCCTGCAGCGGCCGGTTGAAATCGTCTGCATTCTTGAGCTGCGCATCGACATACGCATCGCCCAGCACCTGGCGGCGGATCGAAAGGCCCTTGTCGTACATGTCCTTGTTCATGATCGTTCCCCCTGTTTGTTGGTATGCAGAAATTCCGCGCGGATTTTGTCGGAGTGTTCGCCGAGCGCGGGCACCGGGCCGTAGCTGCGCTGTCCTTCAATGATCGCAGCGGGTGCGGGCACTGCGGCCGGACCGCTCGGCGTCTCCACGTCGATGCGCCGCAGATGCGGATGCGATGACAGCAGCGCGCAATCGCTTACGCGCGCGAATGCGATATCGGCCTTTTCGAGCATCGCCATCAGGGCGGCGACGTCATGGCGCGCGAAGGCTGTGGCGACAATCCCGTCCGTCTCGGCGCGATGCGCCACGCGCTGGATTCCGGTCGCAAATTTCGGATCGGTGCCGCGCGCCGGATCGTCCAGGATCTTGTCGGCCAGCACGCGCCATTCCCGATCGTTCTGGATCGAGATGAGAATGTCGGCGCCGTCGCGGGTCTTGAACACGCCGTAAGGCGCGATCGCCGCATGCGCGAGTCCGATGCGTTTGAACGGATGTCCGCCTTCATACGAAAGCAGCGGCACCGTCATCCATTCGGCCATCGCATCGAACAGCGACACCGAAATGGCCGCGCCCTCGCCCGTGCGATCACGCGCGATCAGCGCTTCGAGGATGGCCTGATAGGCGTTCATGCCGGCTCCGATATCGGCGACCGAGAAACCGACGCGCGCCGGTGCGTCCGGTCCGCCGGTGATGGAGGCGAGTCCGGACTCCGCCTGTACCAGCAGGTCGTAAGCCTTGCGCGCCGTGTATGGCCCGCTTTCGCCATAGCCTGAAATCGAGCAGCAGATCAGCCGCGGATGCGTCTTGCGCAGTTCGACGATCGGAAAGCCAAGCTTCGCGATCGCGCCGGGTTTGAGATTTTGCACGAACACGTCGGCTTTCGCGAGCATCGCCGCGAACAATGCCTTGTCCTCGGCCTTGCCGAGATCGAGCACGACCGATTCCTTGCCGCGATTGAGCCAGACGAAATTGGCGCTCTCGCCATGCACAAAGCCGTCATAGCCGCGCGCGAAATCTCCCTCCGGCCGCTCGATCTTGATCACGCGCGCGCCGGCATCGGCAAGGCGGCAGGTCGCCTGCGGCGCCGCCACCGCCTGTTCAAGCGAGACAACAAGGAGACCGGAGAGGGGGAGAGTCATGGA
>CAZIKZ010000250.1:0-6643 GCA_964539845.1 uncultured Hyphomicrobiales bacterium | reverse complement strand
CGGCTAGCCTATGCTCCAAAACATTGATCGCTTTTTGAGTCAGACTCTGAGGAGCATTGCGAAGCAATGCGTCTCGAAGGATGAGGCCGGAAATGAATCGCGCCTTACTGACTTGCCCACATGATGCGCGCGACCCAGAGCACGTCCGGCATCGCCAATGTGCGCGCAGCGTGATCCGGATTGAGCGAATGAAGCTCGATCGTTTTCGCGGTCTTGCGCGCGAGCTGCTTGACCATCACCTCGCCCTCCTTGGTCTTGACCACGACACGGTCGCCGCGCCGCACCGGTGCGCCAGGCGACACCACGATGACATCGCCCTTGCGATAGGCCGGCTCCATCGAGTTGCCGGAAATCTCGAGCGCGTAGGCGTGTTCGTCATTCACCGATGGGAAGGCGATCTCGTCCCAGCCCTTGCCGACCGGGAAACCGCCATCGTCGAAAAACCCGCGCGAACCTGCTTCCGCGAATCCGATCAGCGGCACCGCCTGCGTGATCGGCCGGGGTGTCTCTGAAATCAGCGCGATAAAGGTTTCGACGCTGGTGTCGGTCGCGGACAGCGATTTCGCCACCGACTCGGTCGAGGGCCAGCGCGCCCGGCCATCCGGCGTGATGCGTTTGGACTTGTTGAAGGTCGTGGGATCGAGCCCGGCCCTTTTTGCAAGGCCGGAGGCCGAAAGACCGGCGCGCGCGGCAAGCCGGTCGATCGCGGTCCAGATCTGTGCGTGCGTCAGCATGGCAGCCCCTGCGCCGGGCGCGAGTGGTGTGACTATTGTCCTACCTACACTAGGGAATTAGTCTTGTTTGGCTGCGCTGTCCAGCCCTGCATTCGCGTTTCTTGTGTGTCGTCCGGCCGCTGGCTAGGTTCGCGCGCCCTGAATTGGAGTTTTCCCGGCGTGATCGCCCTGTTGGAGCGCCTTGCGCGCCCGTTCCTGCACTGTTTTGACCCCGAAGAGGCCCACCGGATCGCCTTGCGCGCGCTGCAATGGGCGCCGCTGCCGGGCGCACGGCCCGATGATTCGCGCCTTCAGGTGCGTGCCTTCGGCCTGAACTTCCCGAACCCGGTTGGCCTCGCGGCCGGCTTCGACAAGAATGCCGAGGTGCCTGACGCGCTCCTGCGGCTCGGATTTGGCTTTGTCGAGGTCGGCGGGGTGACGCACCGGCCTCAGCCTGGCAATCCGCGGCCACGATTGTTTCGCCTGGATGCGGACGGCGCGGTGATCAACCGGCTCGGCCTGAATTCGGACGGCGCAGCAGCGGTGCTGCGGCGGCTGGCCGCGCGTGCGCACCATGGCGGGATCGTCGGGATCAATATCGGCCCCAACAAGGACAGCACGGACCGCGCCGCCGATTACGTACGGCTGGTCGAGGCGTTTGCGCCGGTGGTGTCCTACATCACCATCAACGTGTCGTCGCCGAATACGCCGGGTCTGCGTAATCTGCAGGAAGCGAAGGTCCTCGACGATCTGCTGGCGCGGGTGATCGAGGCGCGCGACCGCTCGCGGGCGCATGCAGGTCCGACGCCGCTTCTCCTCAAGATCGCACCCGACCTGACACTTGCCGATCTCGACGACATTGTCGGCCTCGCGCGCAGCCGCAAGGTGGACGGCATGGTGGTCGGCAACACCACGGTGAGCCGCCCGCCCAGCCTGCGCGAGCGGGAAAAGGCGATCGAGCAGGGCGGGCTCTCGGGCAGGCCGCTGCAGCCGCTGGCGACGCGGATGCTGGCAGAGACCTATGTGCGGCTGGAAGGTGCGATGCCGATCATCGGGGTCGGCGGGATCGATTCAGGAGAGGCCGCCATCGCCAAGCTGCGCGCGGGTGCCACGCTGGTGCAGCTATACAGCGCGCTGGTGTTTCAAGGGCTCGCGCTGATTTACGATATCAAGCGCGCGCTGCTGACGCAGGCGGAGAAGGGCCCGCTGGCGGACCTCGTGGGTGTCGACGCCGCCGATATTACCGCCCAGCCCTGGCCGGTGTGAGAAGCCTTCGTCATTCCGGACGCCGCGAAGCGGCGATCCGGAATCCAGCAGTGGGTTCGGCGTTTGTGAATGGATTCCGGGTTCGCGCGCTTTGAGCGCGCGCCCCGGAATGACGGCAGTTACCGGCCCTTCGGCGCGTTCATGAGGCGCATGATCAGCCAGATCGGGATCACGATAATCGCGCCCAGCAGGAAGTAGCGCCACACCCAGTTCAGGGCGTCGAAGCCGAGATTCCAGATGGTCTCGAACAGGCGCCGGATGCTGAGGATGATGTTGTAGGGATCGAGCCCGAACGTCACCATCACGAAGCCGACCAGGATCGACAGCAGCACCAGACGGCCCGCAACCGCAAGCGGCGAGCCGCCGAGAAAACGGGTAACTGAATCGCCGCGCGGCGGTGCGGAATTTTCGATCGAGGCGCGCGGTTCGTTGGTCGGCATGGATCCCCTCCAGTCCGGCACGGGGCCGGTGAGCGCTATGATCTAGTTATGCGCCAGCGCCATGCAAGCTGCTCTGTGACGGGTCGCGGCTTCGTTCGATGCACTTTAGATTAGCGCGCGACCGGACGCAAAACCGGTTCCCACTTTTGCTGGTCGCGCGCGAGCATCTTTTCAAGCGTTTCCAGCCGGTCCGCCTCTCTGGGCGGCTTGTCCCAGCGCAGCCGCGCAATGCGGGGAAATCGCATGGCGAGCCCCGATTTGTGTCGTGTCGAGCGCTGCAGGCCTTCGAACGCGACCTCCAGCACAAGGCCTTCGTCCGGCCCAAACTTCACCGACCGCACCGGGCCGAATCGCTCCACCGTGTTGTTGCGCACAAAGCGGTCGATCTTGATCAGTTCCTCATCGGTGAAGCCGAAATAGGCCTTGCCGACCGGCACCAGCGTGTCCGCGCCGTCGATCAGCGTCCAGACACCGAAGGTATAATCGGAATAATAGGACGAGCGCTTGCCGCTGCCGCGCTGCGCATACATCAGCACGGCGTCGACGGTGAAAGGGTCGCGCTTCCATTTCCACCACAAGCCCTTTGGCCGGCCGGGCATGTAGGGCGCGTCCTTGCGCTTGATCATGACGCCTTCGACCGCGTTCGCATCCTCGCCGGCACCGGCGGACGCCGGATCGGCGCGTGCCGCAGCAAGTTCGTCCCATGTCCTGAACGCAACCAGCGGCGACAGATCGAGCCGCGGATGCGCGTGGCGCGCGATGAAAGCCTGCAGTCGCGTGCGGCGCTGCTCGAACGGCAATTCCCGCAGATCCTCAATGCCATCGACCAGCAGGTCATAGGCGCGCAGATGCGCGGGGAATTCCTGCACAAGCTTCGGCGTCACGGCCTTGCGGTTCAGCCGTTGCTGCAGAACGTTGAAACTCTGCACCCGGCCGTCGCGCAGGATCAGGAGTTCACCATCGAGCGAGCCGTTGAAGTTCAGCGACGAAAGCAGATCGGGGAAACTTTTCGAGATGTCTTCGCCGGTGCGAGAATACATCCGCACGATGCGCTCGCCGTGCGCATTGACGCCGGCCGAGGCCTGCACCCGGATGCCGTCCCATTTCCATTCGGCGAGGAAATCAGCGGGATCGAGCTTCTCGAAATCGGCATCTTCGATCGCCTGCGCCAGCATCGCGGGGCGGAATGGCGCGGGATCGGTCGTCTCAGGCTTTTCGGCGCGGTCCTCCAGCCAGGCGAACAGGTTTTCGTAAGGCGGTTCGAGACCGGACCACATCAGTTCGATCTCGGTCACGTCCTTGCCGCCGAGCGCAGCCGCTGCCGTCTTCGCAAGCCGCGCGGAGACGCCGACACGCAAGGCACCCATCACCAGCTTGAGCAATGCCCAGCGTCCGGTCTCGTCCAGCGCATCAAGCCAGCGCGCGATCTGGGCAGGCAGTTGCGCCTTGCCGAGCGTGTTGAGCGTGGTGACAACGTCGCTGATCGACGGAACGAAGTTGGGCCGCGCCTCCGGCACCGGCCACATCAGCGCGATCGTCTCCGAGGTGTCGCCGACGAAGTCTCGCGACAGACCGAACAGCACCGGGTCTGTCCGCTCGGTGATCAGCGCGCGGATCATGCCCGGCTTGGCGTGCTGGAACACGAGGCTGCCGGTGAGCGCGGCAAGCGCGTAGCCGCGCTCGGGGTCGGCCGCGTTCCGGAAATAATCCGTCATCAGCCGCAGCTTGTTGTTGCGGCCGGGCTCGTAGGCGAGGCGGTCGAGCAGTTCGGCGAAACGGTTCATGCTTCGCCTTTGGGAGAGGGAAGAACACCATCCGTCTCGTCCTCGTCGCCATAACCGACGATATCGAGCGGGCGCGCCTTCAGCCCCTGCGTGCCGCACCAGTGAACGAGCGCGTCCTCCTGTCCATGCGTGACCCAGATTTCAGACGCGCCGGTGGCCAGGATTGTCCGCCGCAACCCATCCCAGTCGGCATGATCGGAAATCACCAGCGGCAATTGCACGAGGCTCTGCCGGGCCCGCGCGCGCACCCGCATCCAGCCCGACGCGTAAACTGTGACCGGATCGGGGAAGCGGCGCGACCAGACCTCCTTCAGCGCGGAGGGCGGGCAAAGCGTGATCGTGCCGCCGAGCTCCTGCTTCTTCATGTCGCGAACGGGGCTCAGTTCGCCGAGATCGATGCCGCGCGCGAGATAGTACCGCGATAGCGCCTCCATGGCGCCGTGCAGAAAGATCGGTTCGCGATAGCCCGCCTTCCGGATGAGCGCGATCACCCGCTGCGCCTTGCCGAGCGAATATGCGCCGACAAGATGCGCGCGTTCGGGGAACAGCGTGACCGAATGCAGGAGTTTGGATATCTCGGCGTCGGGATCGGGATGGCGAAACACCGGCAGTCCGAAGGTCGCCTCGGTGATGAACACGTCGCAGCGCACGAGTTCAAACGGCGCACAGGTCGGATCCGGTACGTCCTTGTAATCGCCGGACGCCACGATCCGGCAGCCATTGCGCTCGACCGCGATCTGCGCCGAGCCGAGCACGTGGCCGGCCGGGTGGAAGGTGGCGGTGACCCCATTCAGGGTCACGGTCTCTCCGTAGCGGATTGCCTGCGTGGCGCCGGCGAAGGTCTCGCCGTAGCGCAACCGCATGATGTCGAGGGTCTCCTGGGTTGCCAGCACGGTGCCGTGGCCCGCCCGCGCGTGGTCGGAATGGCCGTGGGTGATCAGCGCCCTGTCGACCGGATGGGTTGGGTCGATGTAAAAGCCGCCGGTCTTGCAGCACACGCCGGACGGCGTTGGCAGAAGCAGGTCTTCGGGACGCATCATCTTTCTCTGCTATTCCCGCTTTCTCTGTCATTCCCGCGACGGCGGGAATCCAGCATTTTGGCACTGGGCCTCCGCTTTCGTGGGGACGAACGGCAAACGATCAGATAGGTCCTCCGGAGGAAATCGCGAGCGGATGTCTTTAACGCAGCAAAGCAATGGCCTGTTTCAGTCGTCGGGCGATCTGATCGCGGACCGGCGCTATGAGATGGCGCGCGCCTACCGGGAGGGCGGCGACCTGATATCCGCCGTCGACCTTCTGGAACAGACCGTCGAACGCACGCCCGGCTTCGCGGCCGCCTGGTTCGCTCTGGGGGAACTCCGCGAGTTCGACGGTGATCGCGACGGGGCGGTCGTGGCCTTCGAGCAGGCGCTGGCTGCGAATCCGCAGGACAGGCACGGCGCGGGTCTGCGGCTGCGGCTCCTGAATGTGGGCGGGCATGCGATGTCGGCCAGTTATGTGCGTTCGGTGTTCGATCAATATGCGTCGAAATTCGATGAGGCATTGGCGGCGCTTGCTTACACGGCGCCGCAGATGCTCGCGGACGCAGTTGCGGAGATCTGCCGCGAGCAAGGCCGGCCTGCTCGTTTCGCCACCATGCTCGATCTCGGCTGCGGCACCGGACTGTCCGGCGCGGCGTTTCGCCCGGTGGTCGACTGGATGGAGGGCGTCGATCTGTCGCCCGGCATGGTCGTGCAGGCTCGCCGCAAAACTATTTACGACAAGCTAGACGCCGGCGACCTGACCGAAAGCCTCGACCGGCAAGTGCGTGCCGATGCGCGCTTCAACCTGATCGTCGCAGCCGATGTGTTCGTCTATTGCGCCGATCTCACGCTGATCGCGTCGCTCGTCTATCAGGTGCTGGCGCCGGAAGGGCTGATCGCTTTCACGGTCGAGACGCATGACGCAGGCGGCATCATCCTGGGCCCGAAGCTGCGCTATGCGCATGGCGAGGCGCACGTGCGGGCGGCGCTCGACGCGGCCGGACTGACGATCCGCAGGCTTGTCACGGTCTCGCCCCGGATGGAGGCCGACCGGCCGGTGCCGGGATTGCTGGTGATCGCTGAACGCGCCCCGGCTTCGCCATTGTCGCGACGCTAGATTGTACCGTGACCCTCCTCGACCCGATCGCTCCGCCCGTCATCCTGCCGGACGTCTTCACGCGCTGGTTCGCCGCGCGCGGCTGGACGCCGCGCGCGCATCAGCTCGAATTGCTGAAGCGAGCGCAGGCCGGGACGTCGGTCTTGCTGATTGCGCCGACCGGCGGCGGCAAGACGCTGGCGGGCTTTCTGCCGACGCTGGTTGAGTTGAGCGAGGGCAACTCTGGCAACGCTTCTTCTCCCCTCCCACCACTCGCTGCGCTCGCGGGGGGAGGGGAGAAGAAGCGCCTCGTCTCCACCGG
>CAZIKZ010000249.1:4112-6670 GCA_964539845.1 uncultured Hyphomicrobiales bacterium | reverse complement strand
TCCATTCCCGTCACCGGATCAAATTCAATCCGGTGACGGGCGCCAATTGCTGTCAGGGGCGAGTCAGTTTGCCTTCGGGCCCATCTTCGTCACGACATCGGCCCATTTGTCGATATCCTTGCGCAGATAGCCGTCGAACTCCTTCGGGCTCATCACCATCGGCACGGCACCCTGCTTGCCCCAAGCTTCGCGCACGTCGGGGCGGTTCACGATCTTGCTGATCTCAGCGTTGAGCTTTTCGACCACCGCCTGCGGCGTTTTCGCCGGCGCCATGACGCCGAGCCAGATCGTCGCCTCGTAGCCGGGTACACCGGACTCAGACACTGTCGGCACGTCGGGGCTCAGCTGCGAACGCTTCGCGCCAGTGGTGGCAAGCGCCCTCACCTGTCCCTGCTTGGCGTTGTTGGACATGGTGGTGACCGCATCAAACATCATCTGCACATGCCCGCCGAGCACGCTTGATCGCGCTTCGCCCGAAGCCTTATGCGGCACATGGAGGATCTCGGTGCCGCTCATCGCTTTGAACAATTCGCCCGCCATGTGATACGGCGTCGCCGGCCCCGAGGATGCGTAATTGAGTCCGCCCGGCTTTGCCTTGGCGAGCGCAATGAACTCCTTCACGTCCTTGGCCTGGACCGAAGGATGCACCACCATCATCAGATCGGAATAGTTGATCGGCGCAACGGCCACGAAGTCACTCATCAATTTGAACGGCTTGTTCGGCGTGAGCGTCTCGTTGACGGTGTGGGTGTTGGACATCAGCAGCAGCGTGTAACCATCCGGATCGGACTTCGCCACGGCATCGGTACCGATGATCGATCCGGCGCCGGGGCGGTTCTCGACTACGAATGGCTGCTTGAGCGTTTCGCCGAGATGCTGCGCGAGCACGCGCGCATAGACGTCGGCCGGCCCGCCGGCGCCGAATGGCACGACGATCTTCACCGGACGCGCCGGATAATCCTGCGCCTGCGCCACAAGCGGAGCGGCAGACACGAAGAGAGCAGCAGCAATTCCGAGCATATGCCGGTATGACATTCGATATCCTCCCTGATTATTGTTGTTTGATTGATAAAACACCCGACACGAAGCTGCAATTCCTCGCGTCCGCCAAGCTTTTCACCAGGTCAAATTCAGGCGATAACGACGGCGTCGAGCTGTGCGTTACCGTCGAACAGGCGCTGGACTTCGGCGCTGCGGCATTCGAGCGCAACGCGCTGGTTGATATAGCCCTTGTCGGTGATCTCGTTCCTGTCGATCGAGGGCATGTCCGGCAACAGCAGGACGCGTGCCACGCGCATTGTGGCGCCGGTATTGACCTTGTTCCACTGTGCGAACGCCTTGCGCAGATGCTCATGCACTTTGAGGTGGCGCGCATAGAAAGCAAGATCGCCGTCCTCCCCGGTCACCTGCTTGCAGCCGGCGGCGTTAAGCCAGGCGACGAACCCAACCTGATCGCGCCCCTCCCCGCACACGATCGCGTCCTGCAGGACCGGAGTCGCGGCAGCGATGGCGCCGATGCGCAAAGCACCGACAGCGACCCAGGTGCCGTTGGTCAGTTTGAAGTCCTCGGCCGTGCGGCCGTCGAAAATCAGCCCCTTGTCGGGATCGTTCGGATCGGCGAAGCGCACCGCGTCGCCCGGCAGGTAATATCCTTCCTCGTCGAACATGGCCTGCGTCAGATCGGGCCTACGCCAATAGCCGGGCGTGATATTCGGACCACGCACGCGCACTTCGAGTTTGCTGCCTGTGGGCACAAGCTTCACGTCAACGCCCGGCACCGGCACGCCGACATTACCGGCCTTTTCGAGCAATACGTGAGCCGATGTCGCAAGCGGCGACGTCTCGGTCGTGCCCCAGGCCGACGTCATCGGCACCCGCGTGCCGGTGATGCGGATCGCGAGCGCTTCGAGGCGGTCCCACATGTCCTGCGGCAACGACGCACCTGCGTAAAACAGAAGCCGCACGCGTGAGAAGAAGTGCCGCGCCAGCGCATCGTCCTTCTCGAGGAACGGAAGCAGCGCGCCGTATCCCGCCGGGACATTGAAGTAGATGGTGGGCGCGATCTCGCGCAGATTCTCGACGGTGTGACCGACGAGTGCGGGCAACGGCTTTCCTGCGTCGATGTAGAGCGTGCCGGCCTGCTGCAAGATCAGATTGAAATTGTAATTGCTGCCGAAGGTATGATTCCAGGGCAGCCAGTCGACCAGCACCATCGGCTCGTCTTCGATGAACGGCCAGCATTGCACCGATTGCTGCTGGTTCGCCGTGAGCATGCCGTGCGTGTTGATCACGCCCTTGGGCAGGCTGGTCGAGCCCGATGTGAAAAGGAATTTCGCGATCGTATCGGGGCGGATCGCATCTGCGGCTTGTTCGACCGCCGCTCCCGGAACGGTGTTCTCCAGTTCGGAAAACAACGTGACATTCGGGAGACCAGCACCATTCTTTCCGGCCACGATCGGGGCGGTGACATGCGCGAGCGCCTTCGCAAAAGGCGCGGTGTCCGAGACATAGACCAGCCCGGGGGTCAGCAATTCATTGATGTATTTGAGCTTGGCGTG
>CAZIKZ010000249.1:0-4012 GCA_964539845.1 uncultured Hyphomicrobiales bacterium | reverse complement strand
ATGGAGCCATCGGCGCGGTCTTCGCGCGCGACCCTGGGCTCGGCGTAGCGGATCGGACGGAAAGG
Organism: uncultured Hyphomicrobiales bacterium; assembly: GCA_964539845.1. GTDB lineage: Bacteria > Pseudomonadota > Alphaproteobacteria > Rhizobiales > Xanthobacteraceae > Pseudorhodoplanes. The sequence continues at coordinate 3,947 of CAZIKZ010000249.1, read as the reverse complement.
CGGTTTACCGGCTTCTGACGCCGGTTTTGGTATTGTCGAATTCACGGCGCGTCCTCCCAGACGACATGCACTATAATGCATGTCCCGGCTCGCCTCTGTCAACGAAACCGGTCAGGCCGAGACCGGCTGCTGCCGCAGGCTCCGGCTGCGGATGAAGTTGAAAGCCAGCACCGCGACCGAACCGGCAAGCCCGATCCAGTCCAGCACATCGGCACCCGGGAACGCATTGGGCGGCACCAGGATCGCGAGCGCCGCCGCGCCGAACAACATCCGCATCGCGGGCGACAAGGGGGCAAAGCCGTAGCCTATGATCGCCGCAGTCCCCATGAAGATTCCGAGCAGATTGCGCGCGAGATGCCAGACGATGAGATACCAAGGCGCGTTCATCAGAAGCGCGGGCTCCAGCACGAACAGGAACGGGATGAAGAATGTGCTCCAGCCCACGATCACCGACACCCAGCCGGTGGTCCATCCCGACACGCGCGCGATATTGGCGGCCGCATAGGCCGCGATCGCGACCGGCGGCGTGATCATGGACAGCATGCCGAAATACATCACGTACATATGCGCGGCCATCGGCGCAACGCCGAGCTTGATCAGTGACGGCGCCAGGAGGGTCGCGGTCAGCACGTAGACGCTGACGGTCGGCATCCCCATACCCAGCACGAAGCTGACGATTGCGGTGAGCACGAGCAGGATGAACAGATTTTCTCCGCTGATCGAGATGAGTTGCAGCGTCAGTCCGAACGCGATGCCCGACACGTTGAGCGCACCGACCACCATGCCGGCCGCGGCGCCGATCAAGACGATGTCGAGCGCGGCGCGCCCGGCGTCCAGCACCGCGCGGCACATCTGCATGATCGTGACCCGCTTGCCGCGATAGCCGAACAACAGCGAAAGCACGATCAGGATTGCGGTGGAATAGACGGCGGCGCGCTCGATCGGAATCTGAAAGAATTCAGGCCAGGCCAAGGTGGAAATCAAAAACACGATCGGGATCGGGAAATGCCAGCCCGAGCGAAGGATTTGGAGAACGTGCGGGGTCTCCTCGTCGACCTGCGCCGCGCCGATCCGATGTTTCGCGGCCTCCAGATCGACATGCATGAACAGCGCCGCGTAAAAGAGAAGCGCCGGAATGATGGCGGCGACCACCACCGCCCCGTAGGGCACCTGCAGGAACTCCGCCATGATGAAGGCCGCGGCACCCATCACAGGCGGCATCAATTGCCCGCCGGTGGAGCCGACCGCTTCGATCGCGGCCGCGCGCACGCGCGTGAAGCCCGACCGCACCATCAGCGGAATGGTCACAACCCCGACCGCGACCACATTGCTCACCGCGGCGCCGGAGATCATGCCGAACAGCGCCGAACCCCCGACCGAGATCTTGGCGGCGCCGCCCCGATACCTGCCCATGCCCGACATCGCCAGATCGGCGAAATAATTGGCGCCCCCGGTGCGGCCCAGCACCTGGCCCATCAGGGTGAAGGGAACGACGATCAAGACGGCAACGCCGAGGATGTTGCCGATCATGCCGTTGGTGTCGAGCCCGAGATACACCGCAAGCCGCTCCGGGCTCACATAGCGGGTCTGGAAATCGCCGGGCAGGTTGGGGCCGATGAACACATAGCCGACCAGCGCGAGAATGATGATGACCAGCACGCCGCCGGAGGTGCGGCGCGTCGCTTCCAGCACGAGTGCGATCAGGATCAGGCTGCCGACGATACCCTCGACCGGCAGCATCGCGAGTTCGTAGGTCAGCGCCTCGTAGCGGACGGCGATGTAAAGACAGATTCCGACCGAGACGAATGCGCCGATCCAGTCATGCCAGCGCGGCCCGCCCTTCGCGCCGAGATAGGCGAGCGCGAGCGCAAAACCGAGGCTCACCGCCAGAAGCTGCTCGGTGTAGAGCGACAGGCCGAGGACACGCCGCGGGACGTCGAGCACCCACAGCACCACGACCCCAATCAGAAGCCCCTGAAAGATATCCGTCCAGATCGCAACACTACGCGAAAGCGGAGGCGCCGTGTCGGCAGCCTCCACCTCGTTCATTTGCGTCACCGATGCGCCTTTTTCACTGCGGCAGAGCCTTGGCTTCGATGCCCTTGTCCTTGAAATATTTCAGCGCACCCGGGTGATAGGGAATGTCGTACTTCTTGTGGAGATTACTCGCCGAAAATTCGCGAAGCACCGGCTGCACCGCGACAAGGTCGGCCTTGTTGTTCTCCATCGTGTCGATCAGCTTGTAGATGAGATCGTCCGGCACCTTGGCATGCGTGAACAGCATGTTGTCGAAGGTGTAGACCTTCATCGGCTTGGTCACGCCGGTGAAGATCGGCCCCGGCGCCGCGTCGGTCAGATAGCCGTAGCGCGAAATCTTGCGCGCGGCGTCCATGCCCTTTTCGTTGATTTCGAGCACGCGAATGCCGCCGACCGAGGCGTCCGCCTCGCGGACCTTCGGGCCCCCGAACGCAAAGAAGAACATGTCGGATGCGCCGGACATGAAGTCATCGGCGCTGCGCACCACGTTCGGCACCAGCACCGGCGTCACGTCCTTTTCGGTCAGGCCGCCGGTCGCCAGCATCGCGCGCGACAGGTTGTCGATCGTGCGCATGGCGGAATAGCCGAGCGTGACCTTCTTGCCCTTCAGGTCGCCGATGGTCTGCATCGGCGCGTCCTTGCGCACCCAAAAGGCGGTGCGCAACGCGTGAACGGTGCCGATCAACCGGAGGTTCGGATTTTTCCCGGCCTCCCAATAGCCATCAAGTTCGGGAATATTGGCGATCCCGACCTCGACCTCGCCACGCCCGACCATCGGAATGATGACCTGGTCGCCCGCGGTCGGCTGCACCAGCATATTCATGCCGGCCTTTTCCTTCATGACCTTTGCGACCGCGGAGGCGGTGGTGTGGTTGAGCGTACCCGGCGGCAGCGTGGCAAAACCGTAGGTCTGGGCGCTCGCCGCGTGGCTGGACAGCACGAGCGCCGCGAGCGCAACCAAAGCAGACTTGGCATTTGGCATGATCCATCCTCCCATAATTTTTTGGGATGATGGTCCCCATCACGCACAAAGGCAATCCGGAAGTGGCAATCCCGCCGTCGCCCCGGTCCGGTCTACGACGTCAGGCTGCGGACTTTGCGTGCATGTCGTTGATGCGCAGCGAAGGGGTCGACGCATCGAGGCGAAGGACAAATTCGACGGTCGCGAGTTCGCAGCGATTGCGGCCGCGCTCCTTCGCAGAATACAGCGCCTGATCCGCCTGCCCGAGCAGTTCGGAAACATCCAGCGGCCCCTCCGCGTTCACGGCGACGCCGATGCTGCAAGTCGCCGTAACCGGATGGCCGTCGACCTCCGCAGCGGCATCCTCGAAGGCGTGCCGGATGGTTTCCGCAATGCCCATCGCCCGGTCATGATCGACATCATACAGCGTGACCGCGAATTCTTCGCCGCCGAGCCGCCCCAGGAGATCGTAGGGCCCGATATTGGCATGCGCTGTTTCTGCAAAGACCTGCAGCACGCGATCACCCAGCCTGTGACCGAATGAGTCGTTGATGGATTTGAAGTGATCGAGATCGATCAGCAGCACCGCCACCGGTCGCGGGTCTTCCTCGATGCGCTGTGCCATCACAGCTGCACCTTCGAGGAACGCGCGGCGGTTGGGAATTCCGGTCAACGGATCGACGAGCGAGGCGGTCTTATGCAGCAGTTCGGTACGCTCCTTGGCCATCGCGAGCAGAATAAAAGCGATGGCGATGGTGAACAACAGCGCCTCAAAGCTCAGTACCGTGAGCCACACGCTTTCGAACACCTGCGAATCCGGAATCCAGGGCAGCACGGTCGATAATGGTGTGCGCAGCAGAAACAGCGAGCCATGTGCGAACAGCATGAAAATGGCCGGCCAGCGCGACACCAGCGGTTCGCTGCGACCGCGCCAGAATTCGTAGGCCGC
>CAZIKZ010000248.1:0-6672 GCA_964539845.1 uncultured Hyphomicrobiales bacterium | reverse complement strand
GCGCTCGCCAACAAGGAATGCCTCGTGTGCGCCGGCGGTCTGTTCATGCGGCGCGCGGCAGAAAAGGGCGTCACGATCCTTCCGGTCGATTCCGAGCACAACGCGCTGTTCCAGGCGATGGCCGCGGGTGTGCGCTCGGATGTGCGACGGCTGATCCTCACCGCGTCCGGTGGACCGTTCCGGACCTGGACCGCAGAGGCGGTACGCAATGCCACTCCGGAACAGGCGCTGCGCCATCCGAACTGGTCGATGGGCGCGAAGGTGACGATCGATTCCGCGACCCTCATGAACAAGGGTCTGGAGCTGATCGAGGCCTATCATCTGTTTCAGATGCCGGCGCACGACATCGATGTGTACGTTCATCCGCAATCGATCGTGCACGGGATCGTCGAGTTCCGGGATGGATCGTTCATCGCCCAGCTCGGTGCTCCCGACATGCGCATACCGATCTCGCACTGCCTGGCCTGGCCCGAGCGCATGGATGAGCCGGCGCGCCGGCTGCGGCTCGAGGAAATGGCAAGCCTGACATTCGAGGCGCCCGACCTCGTCCGTTTTCCGGCCTTGCGTCTTGCGCGCGAAGCGCTGGAGGAGGGCGGCGCGGCGCCCACCGTGCTGAACGCCGCCAACGAAGTCGCTGTGGCCGAATTTCTCGCAGGTCGCCTCGGATTTGCCGCCATTCCGTCGCTCGTGGAGGCTACGCTGAATGCCGCGGCGCGACAGGGGATCGTGCATGAGCCGGCAAGTGTCGAGGAGGCGCTGGCGATCGACCGGACGGCCAGGGAGATCGCCGGCACGCTGAAGCCATAGGCTTCCGTGCCTTCACTAAATTGCCGCCATCATTTGGGGATAGGGTTCCGCTCATGGGATTTCTCGAGAATCTGAGCTTGTGGGGCGGGGGATTTCCCGGATCTCTGCTCCCGTTCCTGTTCGTCCTGACCATCGTCGTCTTTTTCCACGAGCTCGGCCATTTCCTCGTGGCCCGGTTGTGCGGTGTACGGGTGCTGGTGTTCTCGGTCGGTTTCGGGCCGGAAATCCTGGGTTTCAACGATCGCCACGGGACCCGCTGGAAGGTTTCGGCGATCCCCCTTGGCGGCTACGTCAAGTTTTTCGGCGACGAGGACGCGGCAAGCACGCCGGACCACAACGCCGTGTCGACGATGACCGCGGCTGAGCGGCGGGAAAGCTTCCATCATCAGAGCGTCGGCAAGCGCGCAGCCATCGTCGCGGCCGGGCCGTTCGCGAACTTCATCCTCGCAATTCTGATTTTCGCGTCGATTTTCGTCTTCTACGGCAAGCCATCGACGTCGGCACGGATCGACGGGATTCAGCCGGACAGCGCCGCGGCCGCCGCAGGTTTCCAGGCCGGAGACGTGGTGGTCGGCATCAACGGCCGGCCGATCCAGACCTTCTCGGAGATGCAGCGCGTGGTTTCGACCAGCGCCGGTCAGGAACTGGCGGTGGCGATCGATCGTGGCGGCACGCGGCTGGAGCTGAAGGCGACGCCGACCCTGCGGGAGATGAAGGATAATTTCGGCAATACCCACCGGATCGGCGTGTTGGGCATCAGCCGCTCGATGGCGCCCACTGACGCTCAACATGAGAAAGTTGGGGTGGTGCCTGCACTCGGAATGGGCGTGGGCGAGACCTGGTTCGTGATCGAGCGGACCATGTCCTATCTGGGCGGGGTCATCGCCGGGAGCGAGAAGGCCGACCAGCTGGGCGGTCCGATCCGGATCGCACAGGTCTCGGGCCAGGTCGCAACAGTCGGGTTCGTCGCGCTGATGAACCTTGCGGCTATCCTTTCGGTCTCGATCGGGCTCCTGAACCTGTTCCCGGTGCCCCTGCTCGATGGTGGACACCTTTTGTTCTATGCGATCGAAGCGGTCCGGGGTAAGCCGCTCTCTGAGCGTGCCCAAGAAATGGGCTTTCGTATCGGTCTGGCGTTGGTGGTGATGTTGATGATTTTTGCAACCTTTAACGACATCATGCAGCTGACGGCCTCCTGACACCTCCATTTGGGGAAATGTGTGTGGCGAGGGGGCAACGTGTTGGGGCTTAGTCGCAGATCAGAATGGTTTCGTTTGCACCTCGGTCCTGAGGCTGTAAAAGCGAGTAGTGTTAGACACTTGTTTACGATTCTGGTTGCCAAAGGGGTGGGACAAGAGCGCGTGAGAATGGGAAGCGGTGCCCGAGTAATACGGGGGGTTGGGCTGGTGGCCTTGCTCCTTGGGGGAGTGTTCTTTGGCGTCACTGCAGTCGCAGTGCCGACAGGTCCGGCCTATGCCCAATCCGCCAGCTCCATCGTGGTGGAAGGCAATCGCCGGGTCGAAGCGGACACCATCCGCGCCTATTTCAAATCATCCGGCGGCGGTCTGAACGCCGTAACCATCGACGAGGGCCTGAAGGGTCTGTACGCGACCGGTCTGTTCCAGGACGTCCGGATCCGGCAGGCCGGTGGACGCCTGATCGTGACGGTGGTCGAAAATCCTGTCATCAACCGCATCGCCTTCGAGGGTAACGTCAAGGCGAAGGACGAGCAGCTGCTCGGCGAAATCCAGTCCAAGGTGCGCGGCAGCCTGTCGCGTCCGCTGGTGCAGTCCGACACCCAGCGGATCATCGAGCAATATCGCCGCAACGGCCGCTATGACGTGCGCGTTGTTCCGAAGATCATCGAACTGCCGAACAATCGGGTCGATCTGGTTTTCGAGATCACCGAAGGCAAGAAGACCTCGGTCAAGAACATCCGCTTCGTCGGCAATCGTTATTACGGCGACTACCGCCTCAAGGATGTCATCAAGACCACCGAGGCCAACCTTCTCAGCTTCCTCAAGTCGAGCGACGTCTACGATCCGGACCGGATCGAGGCCGACCGCGACCTTCTGCGCCGCTTCTATCTGAAGCATGGCTTCGCCGATGTCCGCATCGTCTCGGCGACGAGCGAATTCGATCCGCAGCAGGGCGCGTTCATCGTCACCTTCACGATCGACGAGGGCGAGCAATACAAGTTCGGTACGGTCGACATTCAGTCGAACGTGCGTTCCGTCGATGCGGCTTCGCTCGCATCCAAGCTCAAGGCCAAGTCCGGCTCGGTCTACAACGCCGAGGCGGTGGAGAAATCCGTCGAGTCGATCGCCGTCGACGTGGCCCGCCGCGGCTATCCGTTCGCGGTGGTGCGTCCGCGTGGCGACCGCGATTACCAGGGCCGGCTGATCAATGTCGTGTTCACGGTCGAGGAGGGTGCTCGCGCGTATATCGAGCGCATCCAGATCCGCGGCAACACGCGGACCCGCGACTGGGTGATCCGCCGCGAATTCGATCTCGCCGAGGGCGACGCCTATAACCGCGCACTGATCGATCGCGCCGAGCGGCGCCTGAAGAATCTGAACTACTTCAAGTCGGTGAAGATCACCAACGAGCCAGGCACGTCGCCGGACCGGATCGTCCTGAACGTCGAGGTCGAGGAACAGTCGACCGGAGAGTTCTCGATCTCGGGCGGTTATTCGACACAGGACGGCCTGCTCGGCGAAGTCTCGGTCGGCGAGCGCAACCTGCTCGGCCGCGGCCAGGCGGTACGTGCGGCTCTGCAATACGGCCAGCGTGCCCGTGGCTTCGAGCTATCCTTCATCGAGCCGTATTTCCTCGACTATCGCATGGCGCTCGGCCTCGATTTCTTCGGAAAGGAAACCGACCAGCAGCAATACACCTCGTACGACACGAGGACGGTGGGCGGTACGGTCCGGCTCGGCTTCGAGCTGCGCGAGGATCTCTCGCTGCAATTGCGCTATTCGCTCTACCAGCAGGAAATCACGCTGCAGGATGGATTTTCGTCCTGCTACTCGACCGTGCCTTGGAATCCCATTACGAGCCCGGTCGGTAACTGCGCCGGTGTCTCGCTGGTGCCGTCTCTGCCTGTCCGCATGAGCTTCAATCAGGGCGCGCAGATGACATCGATGGCTGGTTACAGCCTGATCTACAACACGCTGGACAACAATCGTAATCCGACCGGCGGCATTCGCACCGAACTGAAGCAGGAATTGGCTGGTCTCGGCGGCGACGTGAACTTCTTGCGCTCGTCCGGTGACGCCCGTTTTTATCACGAGGTCGTTCCTGATTACGTCGCGCTGCTGCGGCTCCAGGCCGGTAACGTCACGCCCTGGAACGGCAACAACTTGCGCTTCAACGATCTGTATCAGGGCGGCCCCAACCTCGTTCGCGGCTTCCGTCAGAACGGCTTTGGTCCGCGCGATGTGACGCCGTGGACGACGCAGGATGCGATCGGCGGCACCAACTTCTGGGCGGCGAGCCTGGAGCTGTTCATCCCGCTGTATTTCATCCCGAAGGATGTCGGCATCCGTGCTTCGATCTTCGCCGATGCCGGCTCGGTCTGGAATTACAAGGGGCCGACCAGCGTGCCGGGTGAGACAATGACCTTCGAGGATTCGAAGCTCATCCGCACATCAGTCGGTGCAGGTCTGATTTGGGATTCGCCGTTCGGGCCGTTGCGGTTCGACTATGCAATTCCGCTGACCAAGGAAAGCTACGACATCGTCCAGGAATTCCGCTTTGGCGGCGGGACGAAGTTCTGATCGGAAGCGGTCCGGTCTCCAGAAGCCGCCAGAGTGACCTTGCGAGCGGGCGGATGACCGAACCGATCTTCTTCAAGCGATCCGACAGCCTGACAGCGGCGGACATCGCAACGATGACCGGCGCTACGCTGTCGGATCCGTCGCGCGCCGGTCATGTCATCAGCAATGTTGCACCTATCGACCGTGCTGGTCCGCGCGATCTGACCTTCTTCGAAAACCTGAGCTATGCGGAAGGTTTGAGAGGCACGCGCGCGGGTGCCTGTCTGATCGCCGAGCGTTTCGTCGGCGATGCGCCGGCGGGACTACTCCTTCTGGTCACGCGCGAACCCTATCGCGGCTTTGTCGCGGTCACGCGCAAACTCTTTGCGGAAGCTTTGCGGCCGTCGTCGCTGTTCGAAGCCGATGGCGTAACGCCAGGCGCGTCGATTCATCCCAAAGCCAGACTGGAGGATGGCGTCACGGTCGAGCCGGGAGCGGTGATCGGGCCGCGAGCGGAAATTGGCGCCGGTACATTGATCGGCGCGGGCGCCGTTATCGGCGCTGAAGTCCGGATCGGGCGTGACTGCAGCATCGGCGCGCACAGCTCAATCATACATACGCTGATCGGCAACCGCGTGATCCTGCACCCCGGCTGCCGGATCGGTCAGGACGGTTTCGGCTACGTTATGAGCCCGCGTGGTCATGGGAAGGTCCCGCAAGTCGGGCGCGTCATCATCCAGGACGACGTCGAAATCGGCGCGGGGACGGCAATCGATCGTGGCGCGATCCGGGACACGGTGATCGGCGAGGGAACCAAAATCGACAATCTGGTTCAGATTGGCCACAATGTCAGCGTCGGCCGCCATTGCGTGATTGTCGCGCATTGCGCGATCGCCGGAAGCGTAACATTGGAGGACTTTGTCGCCCTTGGCGGCCGCGTGACCATCAACAATCACGTCACCGTCGGCGAAGGCGCGCAGATCGCGGGCATGAGCGGTGTGAATTCGGACATCCCCCCGGGAGGTCGCTGGGCCGGCTTGCCAGCCAAACCGGCCAAGCTCTGGATGCGCGAAGTCGCCTGGCTCGAAAGGTCCGCGAAAAAGCACAGTGCCGAAAAAGGCCGGACCGAACCCCAGGGTTGAATGTCATGGACGACATCCCAGCGAAGCTTGAAACGGCCGATATTGCGCGAATTCTCAAGGCGCTTCCTCATCGCTATCCATTTCTGATGATCGATCGCGTCGTGAATATGCGCGCGGATGAAACCGCGATCGGCATCAAGAACGTGACCGCGAACGAGCCGCAATTCATGGGGCACTTCCCCGACAATCCGGTTTTTCCCGGTGTGCTGATGATCGAGGGGATGGCTCAGACCGCGGGCGTGCTATGCATCTGCTCCGGCGAGGCCGGCAGTACGACGAAGAGCGTGTTTTTCCTGACCATCGACAAGGCGAAATTTCGCAAGCAGGTCGTCCCTGGCGACACGATCGAGTATCACGTGAGCAAGATCGCCAGAAAGCGCATGATGTGGTGGTACCGCGCCGAGGCCCGCGTACAGGGGTCCTTGGTTGCAGAGGCCGAAATCGGAGCGATGATCGTCAATGCTTGAAACGGCCGACCCCACCATCGATCCGACTGCGCGCGTCTCCTCGGGCGCGATTGTCGGCAAGGGCGCGGTGATCGGCCCGTATTGCGTGATCGGCCCGAACGTCGTCATCGGCGATCAATGCCGCCTGATCAGTCACGTAGCGCTCACCGGTCACACCACGATCGGCGATCGTACCGCGATCTATCCATTCGCCTCGCTGGGGACGCCGCCGCAATCGGTCAGATATCAGGGCGGTCCGACGCGCCTTGTGATCGGTTCGGATTGCGAAATCCGCGAAGGCGTCACCATGAACACCGGCACCGAGGACGATGGCGGTCTAACATCGGTCGGCGACAAGTGTACGTTCATGGTTGGCTCGCATGTCGGACATGATTGCAAGATCGGCAACAGCGTCACGCTCGCGAACAACGCCGTGCTCGGCGGCCATGTGGTGGTCGAGGATTATGTTTTCATGGGTGGACATTCGGCCGCTCATCAGTTCGTGCGGATCGGCGAGAG
>CAZIKZ010000247.1:0-6695 GCA_964539845.1 uncultured Hyphomicrobiales bacterium | reverse complement strand
TGCAGACATGGCAAATTATAGAACATCAGCTATTGCCGCGGTGGAGGCCGTGCCGGCACCGCAATCGACGGGCGCCGATCTCGATAGCCTTCGCGCGGTGTTGCAGAGCCTGCGAACGCGGGTACGGCCCCTCCACGTCGTTACACTTGGCGTCACATGTCTGTTCGCCATCGGATGCACGGTATGGGCGATCTACGAAGGCGTATCGCTGCCGCTCGCGTTGATGGGCGGGTATTGCACGATCATCGCGGGTATCGCCCTGTTTGTGGCGCAACTTGTGCTCACACACCTGTCCGCGAAAGAAGCGCCGGTCCAGACGTCGCGTAAGCCCAACTATGACGCTTGGAAGCTCGTCAACACGCTGAATGTCTCGAATGCATCGCGCCTGTGGTGCGATATTGAACCGGGTCATCCATATTCGCAGGAATCCATGGCCTGGGCCGCAGCGATGCTCGATGCAATCAAGTCGGGCGCCTTGCCGGTCATTCCGAAGCCGCATGCGACCAGGGAAATGACCGCGCGCGAGCAGTCCAACCCCGGTTGGAATACGGAAGTCACGCGCGATGCGCTGCGGGCATGGGCGCTGAAGCACGGTCACTGCCCGACATTTTTGCGGCAGTGAGCCGCTGCGGAGCGCTGGTTATTTGCGCCGGCGCGCTCGCTTTGACATTCAGCGAGCCGCGCCTTCGATTTCAATGCCGCAGATTAGTCGGCGGTCGCGCCGCCCGCGTTCGATAATTCTTCGACGAGGCTGACGACGCGTCTGCGCAATTTGGAATCGTTGATTCGGACAAACGACCGGGCGAGCGTCAGCCCATCGCCCGACGAGATGAAGTCGGTAATGTCGGTGCCCGACGTGTCAGAGCGCGCTACCTCATCGTTCGACATGTCGTCGAAAAAGACGCCGATCGGCACGCGCAGCGTGTTGGCCATGTCATGAAGCCTCCCGGCGCCGATCCGGTTCGTTCCTTTTTCGTATTTCTGGACCTGTTGGAACGTAACACCGAGTGCGGTTCCGAGTTGTTCCTGGGTCATCCCGATCAGCAGACGATGCATACGGACGCGCGCCCCGATCTGGGCATCGGCGGACTTCGGCAGATCAGTCATGGAGTACACTCGCAAGGATTGAAGACATGCGTCTTCAAACGGTGAATCCGTCGAATATGAAGGCTGTCAAAGTTGACAGGTTGACGCTCGTCCCTGCGAAGAGCCGCTGCGGGTTCCGCGATGAATTGTCAGGATCGTTCGCGCGCGCGCGAATTCCGGCGCGCTTTTGCGCCGGGAACAAACAGACCGTCGATTTTTGAGTGATGGCTCCCCGGGCCGGATTCGAACCAGCGACCAACCGGTTAACAGCCGGTTGCTCTACCACTGAGCTACCGGGGAACACCGGGCGGCTATAACAAAGCCTCGCTCGATTGCAAGTCCTTCAGCCTGGGCTGAAGGAAATTGGAGGCCACGACCGGAATTGAACCGGTGTACACGGTTTTGCAGACCGTTGCGTCACCACTCCGCCACGTGGCCCCGGCGGAGGTCATATAGGAGCCCCGGGTGGCGGGCAACATGCGCAAGCAATCTCACGTGGCTTGCGAACTTGCGTTTTTCGTACCGCTGCCTCAGAAGCGGGCGACCCTCATTCCGGACGAAACCATGGCCGATTCCGCAACTTTGCGCCGTATGATGGTGGACGGGCAAGTCCGCACCGCCGACGTCACCGACCGTCAACTGATCCAGGCGATGCTCGATGTCCCGCGAGAGCATTTCGTGCCGGCTGCCCAGGCCGGGCTGGCCTATTTGGACATCGACCTGCCGGTCGGAAATGGTTCACGCCGTCTTCTGAAGCCGATGGTTCTCGCCAAGATGCTGCAGGCGCTCGACCTCTCGACCGGTCAGCGGGTGCTCGATGTCGGTTGTACTACGGGATACGCGGCGGCCGTGCTGGCGCCGCTCTGCGATTCGGTGGTTGCGCTCGAGGAACAGCCGGGACTGGCCGCACAGGCGAGGGCGAATCTTTCCGGTCTCGGGAATGTCGAGGTGGTCGAGGGCAAGCTCGTCGGCGGCCATGCCGCGCAGGCGCCCTACGATGCGATTCTGGTCGAGGGCGCGGTCGGAGTTGAGCCCGACTCACTTTGCAGCCAGATCGCCGATGGGGGGCGTTTGGTTTGCATCCGGGGTACCGGGCCAGCCGCAAAGGTAAATATATACCGTCGCGACGGCTCCGACATCACTCGGCAGATAATTTTTGACGCCGCCGGCCCCACCTTGCCGGGGTTTGTGAAACCGGCGGCTTTCGCGTTCTGACCCGAACTGGGGCACCTGTATCCTGAAACACTCAGGTGCGAGTTCTTTTCCCCTGATCCCGCGGAACAGGGCTTCAAACACCTGAAGGGACGGATATAGTTACCAAATCGTTGCTCGGTGCCAGAGAGTCGTCGCAAGGGGGATTTGCGGGCACTCGGGTTTTTGGGGGTGTTGATGCCGTTTGTGCGTGCGGGAACGTTGCTGTTGGTTGCCGCTTTTGCGACGGCCAGCGTGACGGGTTTTGCCGCCGATCGTAGGGTTGGTGGAGCAGGTGCGGGCGCCGGAAACGGTGCCGGTGGCGGCTCGACGAGTCTCGAACAGGCTCTGGTCCAAGCCTACCAGAACAATCCGCAGATCAATGCCCAACGTGCCCTCGTGCGCGCGACCGACGAAGCCGTGCCGCAGGCATTGTCCGGCTACCGGCCGCGAATTAGCGGCACGTACAGCACCGGCGTGACCTGGACCGAGACCAACACCGAGACCCAGGTACCGGTTATCTCCTCAGGGACCACGGTCGGTAACCGCAATCGCAACGTGACGCGCTTCTACCCGTCTGCCATCGGCGGGCAGGTGCAACAGAACCTGTTCAACGGCTTCCAGACCGCAAACCGTACGCGCCAGGCCGAGGGACAGGTCTTCGCGTCGCGCGAAACGCTGCGCGTGATCGAGCAGGCCGTGCTGCTCGACGCAGCAACGGTCTACATGAACGTGCTGCGCGACACCGCCGTGCTTGAACTGCAGCGGCGCAACGTCGAGGTCATCCAGGAGCAGCTGCGTCAGACCCGCGACCGCTTCAATGTGGGCGAGGTGACGCGCACCGACGTGGCTCAGGCGGAATCGCGTGTTGCGGCGGCTCAATCGCAGTTCCTCACCGCGCAAGCCAACCTGACGACGTCACGCGCTGCCTATCGTCGCGTCATCGGCATCGATCCGAACCGGCTCGGAAATGGTACCCCGGTCGATCGTTTCGCGCCGCGGTCGCTTGATCTCGCGGTGGCACAGGGTCAGTCGGAAAACCCGTCTGTCACAGCCGCGGAATACGGCGTGGACGTTGCTCAGCTGCAGGTGCGGGTGAATGAAGGTTCGCTATATCCGGTCGTGACCGTCACCGGCAGTGTTCAGCAGAACTGGAACCAGTCCGATGTCGTGGTGAATTCGATGAACGCCTCGGTCGTCGGCCAGGTCACTGTGCCGATCTATCAGGGCGGGCAGGAATATTCGCTGATCCGTCAGGCCAAGGAAACGGTCGGTCAGCGCAGACTCGAGCTTGCGCAGAATCGCGATCAGGCGCGGGCGAATGTCGTGCAGTCCTGGGGACAGCTCGACGCGGCCAAGGCGCAGATCGATGCCACGCGCGCGCAGGTGACCGCAGCCGAGATCGCTCTGAACGGCGTGCGCGAGGAAGCGCGGGTTGGCCAGCGCACCACGCTCGATGTGTTGAACGCGACGCAGGAGTTGCTGAATGCGCGTGTCGCGCTCGTGACCGCGCAGCGCGATCGTGTCGTGGCGTCCTATACGCTGTTGTCCTCGGTCGGCCGGCTGTCGGTACCGGTGCTGGGTCTGCAGGTTCCGCTCTACGATCCGATGATCCACTATCAACAAGTGCGGGACTCCTGGGTCGGAATCCGGACACCGGATGGCCGCTAGACGAAGCGCATGATGCTGGCGTTGTAGGCGCGCAGCGGACCGGACGATTCATCCACATGCCGGATAACCTCGGATTGTATTCCGACATCCGCGTGCGATACTCCCCAAGTTCGTGAAAACCGGCGATAATCGCGTGATGATTCGACGCCGGGCGATGCGGGCCACTCGCATCGTCCGTTGCATCGCAAGCGTGGCTGCTACACCGCAAGCTTGAATGATTTCGCAGAGACGTAACGAGGCGGAATGAACCAGCCGGCAAAATCGCACGAACCGTCGATGGAGGAGATCCTCGCTTCCATTCGACGCATCATCGCCGATGACGACGCGAAGGGGCCTTCGCCCGACGCGGCCATCGAACCGCCACCGCCGCCACCCGTGCCCCCGCCAGTCGCCTTAACGGCGCCAACGCCGGTGATCATGCCGTCTCCGATGGAGTTCCTGCGTGAGATTCCACCGTCATCGCCGCCGCCGGCACCCGTTGCCGTGGAGGAGCCGGCCGATATTCTCGAATTGACCGAAGCGATGCGGGCGCCTGAACCCGAGCTTCCGCGCTCGCGCTTCACTACGGTCGAGGCCCAGCCCGACGTGGTTTTTGCCGAGGCCCAGCCCGAACCCGTGCTTGAAATGGAGCCCGAGCCGGAGATGCCGGAACCTGAAATGCCGGTCCAGGATCCATTGGAAATCGCGCGCCAGACGCTGTCGGCGCAGATGGAGATGGACAGGCCGCTGTTGTCACGGACCGCCAGTGTTGCGGTTGATTCCGCCTTCGCATCGCTCACGCATACAGTGTTGAGCCAGAACGCGCGCACGCTCGACGATCTGGTCAAGGACATGCTGCGCCCGATGTTGAAGTCCTGGCTTGACGACAACCTTCCGAGCTTGGTCGAGCGGCTGGTGCGTGCCGAAATCGAGCGGGTCTCGCGCGGGCGCTAGTCCGTGCGTGGCTGCTTCTGAGCCTCGCTCAACCGCCGGCGGGCGAGACCGCGTGCGAAAATCACGCAGAGGATCGGGAACGCAATCGCCGAGGTCAGAAATACCGGTACGGCTGTGAACCGGTCCACGACCGGCGCGGCCACCGCGACGCCGAAGGTAATTCCCATGTAAAGCGCCGACGAAAAGATCGCGAGTGCGGTGCCGCGCGCCTGCGGCGACATCTGTGTGGCGTTGGTCTGGAAGGTGTTGTGGACCATGTAAAAGCCAAGGCCGATCAGCATCGTTGCAAGTGGCGCCAGCCACCAGACCGGCTGGAACGACAACGTCAAAAAGCCGATCGAGACCAGCGCGCCGCCGACGATCACGAGACGGATCTGGCCCAGCCGGTTGACCAGCAAGCGAACGGCGAAGGTATAGATCAGGCCGCCGATGGCGAAGCAGCCGACCACGAGCCCAACCATCGTGAAGCTCAACCCGAAGCGCAGATGCAGATCCGCGCCGATGAAGGACAGCACCGCATAGAGGAGGGCGGCCTCCACGAACACGCACGCGGTAATGAACCGCGCCCATGGCGAGCCCAGCACGATCCTGTATTCCGCGATCAATCCACCCTTGCGCTCCAGGCGCGCACTCGACGCACGGGTTGCCGGATTGAACATAAGTTCCGCAATCAGGGCGATCGCCGCAAACGCGAAAATCCCGCCCAGAATGAAGAACACATTGCGCCAGCCGTACATGTCGCCCAGCACGCCGCCCGCCACCTGGCCGAACAGCAATCCTGAGATCTGGCCGGTCAGGTAGCGGCCGAGTACGGGCTGGCGCTGCTCGTAGGGTACGACGTCGCCGATATAGGCCATGGCGAGCGGGATGATGCAGCCGGCGGCCAGTCCGCAGATCAGCCGGTAGGCGACGAGTTCGCCGAGCGAGAAGGCAAACCCGCACAGGACGGTGGCCGCCGCGGCGATCATGCTCAGGGCAGCAACCGAATAATATTTTCCGAAACGGTCGCCAATCTCGCCACCGAACAATTGCACGGTACCGTGAGCGAGGCCGTAGGCCGTGATCACAACCGATGCTGCGCCGATGGTGACGGCGAGGTCGGCCGCGATCTGCGGCAGGAGCGAATCCGACACCCGCACCATGGCCTGGCTGGCGAAGCCCGCAAGCGACAGGAGAAAGATGGCCCGATTTGGGCTCGGTACGGTGAGCGGATTGGGCACGATTTTATCGTTTCGGCACGGCACCGATGGTCCGCGCAATTGTTGACAGTTTGCGTTGCGCGGGCTTTGTAGCCCGCGCGTCAGTGTGGTGGATCGGAAGTCCGCTTCATTGTTGCTGCACCCTCGTCAAGCGGACTTCCGATCCAAACCACACTGGGATCAATATGCTGCTAGTGTCCTTTGAATCCGAAGTTCGCAAAAGAGGTGCGGCATAGTCATGCGAACTTCGGATTCAGGACACTAGCCGCGCAGAAACCCCGAATTTCCAGATGATCGACAAGACCTATCAGCCGTCCGACGTGGAGCCGCGCATTTCCGAAGCGTGGGAGAATGCCTTGGCCTTCCGGGCCGGCCGGCCAGACCGTGCCGACGCGAAGCCCTATTGTATCGTGATCCCGCCGCCGAACGTGACCGGCTCATTGCATATGGGCCATGCGCTCAACAACACCTTGCAGGACATCCTGTGCCGGTTCGAGCGCATGCGCGGACGCGACGTGCTGTGGCAGGTCGGTACCGATCACGCAGGCATCGCGACCCAGATGGTGGTCGAGCGGCAATTGATGGAGCGCCAGCAGCCAGGCCGGCGCTCGATGG
>CAZIKZ010000246.1:0-6712 GCA_964539845.1 uncultured Hyphomicrobiales bacterium | reverse complement strand
CTGATATGGCCACTTCGCCCGCAACGAAGAGGTCATCAGGAGAAGCGCCCGTGCATCGTTCCCTCAAATTCGCGCTCGTCTGTTCCGCGCTCGCGGGATTTTCCGCCATACCGGCCGCACACGCGCAGGATTATCCGAACAAGCCGGTAAAGCTGCTTGTCGCCTTCGCGCCGGGCGGACCCGCCGATTCCATCGCGCGCATCATCGGGCAGAAGCTCAACGACCGCTGGAAGCAGACTGTGGTCGTGGAAAACCGCGGTGGCGCAGGCGGCAACATTGCCGCGGCGCAGGCGTCGAAGACCGACCCGGACGGCTATTCCATTCTGGTCACGACCTCTGCCTTCGCGGTCAACCAGACGCTGACAAAAAATCCGGGTTACGCGCCGGGCGACTTCAAGGCCGCCGCGGTGGTCGCGACCACGCCCAATCTCATCATCGGCGCACCGACCTTGAAGGCGAATAATCTGAAAGAGGCGATCGAGGCGGCGAAGACCGAGAAGATGACCTATGGCACCGCGGGCGCCGGCACCACCCCGCATCTGTCGGCCGAGCGCATCTTCAAGCTGGAAGGCAAGGTCGACATTCCGCATGCTCCGTTTACCGGTGCGGGCCCCGCAACGCAGGCCGTGATCGGTTCGCATATCCCGCTCGCCAGCGTCGCGCTGTCGGCTGCGGTGCAGAATGTGCAGGCCGGACAGGTGAAGGGCCTCGCGGTCACCAGCAAGGATCGCGTCAAGGCGCTGCCGAACGTGCCGACCGCCCGCGAACTCGGCCTTGGCGAAGCGGACGACACCACCTGGGTGGTGTTCTTCGTGCCGTCCAAGACACCGGACGCCGTGATCCAGAAGATCAATGCCGATGTGAATGCGATCCTGAAGGACAAGGACACCGAGGATCAGCTGGAGAAGATCGGCTTCATGACCGTCGGCGGTTCGGCGAAGGACGCCGAGAGCTATGTGCAACAGGAAACCAACCGCTGGGGCGACATCATCCGCCGCATCGGTCTGGACGCGAAGTAGGGCAGATCAATGCAGGTTCGCCGTGTCGTTACCGGCCACAAGCCGGACGGAAAAGCCACTGTACTGATTGACGAGGTCTCGAAGGATCTCGTCAACCCGCGCGACGGCTGCACGTTCTTCAATATCTGGTCGACGGCTTTGCCCGCCGACAACAATGACGACCGCGACGGCGCGAAGCAGATCATCGGTACCGCGATGAAGGATCGCGCGGTGTTCCGCGTGATCGAATACGCGCCGGGCGTCGCACCTCGCAATCATCGCACCAACTCGATTGATTTCGCGGTGGTGCTTTCGGGCGAGATCGACATGACGCTCGACGACGAGGTCGTGCATCTCAAGGCGGGCGACGTCATGGTCCAGCGCGGCACCATTCACGACTGGATCAATAACGGCGACAAGCCGTGCGTGATCGCCTTCGTGCTGATTGATGCCGAGCCGGTCGCGTCGCTGGAGGCGACGGGGTGATGGTCGCCCCCGCGAAAGCGGGGGCCCATATTCCAGAGTGGTGGTTATGGGTCCCCGCTTTCGCGGGGACGACAGCCATCACCCCCCGATCTTCACATTGGCGTCCTTGATCACCTTGTTCCAGCGCTCGACCTCCTCACGCAGATATTTCGCGGTCTGGTCGGTCGAGCCGCCGACGACTTCGGCCGACAGTTTCTTCAGGCGTTCCTGAAGCTCGGGCGAGCGCAAAGCCTCGTTGATGTCGGCGTTGATCTTCTCGGTGATCGCCTTCGGCGTCTTGGGCGGCGCGACCACCGCATACCACGCGACCGATTCAAACCCGGGCAGCGTTTCGGCGATGGTCGGCACATTCGGTAGCGAGCCCATGCGCTTTGCCGTGGCAACACCGAGCAGCTTGAGCTTGCCGGACTCGACCAGCGGCAAAGATACACCGAGATTGTCGCACATGAAGTCGACATTGCCGGCGACGAGGTCCTGAAGCGCCGGCGCCGTGCCGCGATAGGGAATATGCTGAACCTGCACCTGTCCCATGAGTTGCAGCATCTCGGACGTCAGATGCGAAGTCGTGCCGTTGCCCTGCGTGGCCGACGTCACCTTGCCCGGGTTGGCCTTCAGATGTGCAAGGAATTCCGGCACGGTGGTGGCGCTGATCTTCGCCGGATTGACCATGATGCCGTTCGGCACCTGCGCCATGATGATAATGGGCTCGAATTTCGACGCATCGAAATTCAGGTTCTTGTACAGGTTCTGGTTGATCACGAGCGGCGGCGGCGGCGCCGAGAGCAGCGTGTAACCGTCGGGTTCCGCGCGATAGGCTTGCTCCGAACCGATATTGCCTGCGGCGCCGGTCGGGTTCTCGATGATGACCGGCTGGCCCCATTTCTTCGAGAGCCAGTCGCCGATCAGCCGCGGCACGGCGTCCGCCGTTCCGCCTGCGGGGAAGGGAACTATGATCTTGACCGGGCGGTTCGGATAATCCTGCGCGGCGGCGGGCACGGCCGTGGCCACGATGGCGGAGACGGCGAGCACTGCGCGCAGGGCGCTGGTCTTTAGCATGGACGTCTCCCGTATTTTCTGTTCTGGCAGGCTTGCGTCCACACTTACTTGAAAGCGGCGCGCATCCGAAGCATTTTCATGTCGCAGGGAACAGGAGAGACGGGTATGGCGGCCTCGCGTCCAAGCGTAGCGATTGTCGGCGGCGGCATCGGTGGATTGTTCGCCGCCAATGCGCTGATTGCGCATGGATTGCAGGTCAAGGTTTACGAGCAGGCGCCCGCGCTTGGTGAAATCGGCGCAGGTGTTTTCATCACGCCGAACAGCGTGCGTCAGCTCGAGCGGGTGGGCCTTGGCCCCGCGGTTGAGAAATGGGGCGCGCGCGTCGGCTCGGGCTCGCAATATTTTCGCGATGACGGAAGTGCGATCGCGCCGGTGCAGGTGACGGACTCGGCGGGCTGGAACGCCACCTTCGGGATGCATCGCGCCGACATCGTCGATTTCCTCGCTGCGGCGTTGCCCCCGGGCGTGGTCGTGACCGGACACCGCGCGACCGGCCTCACGCAGGATGAAAAAAGAGCGCGCGTCACCTTCGAGAATGGTGCGGTCGCGGAAGCCGATATCGTTGTCGGCTGTGACGGCATTCATTCCGAAATGCGGCCCTTCGTGTTCCCGCCGTCGAACGCGGTGTTTTCCGGCACCGTCGCCTATCGCGGACTCGTACCGCACGCGGCTGTGCCGCATTGGCCGACGGACGCGTGGCAGATGTGGCTCGGGCGCGGAAAGCATTTCCTGGTCTTCCCGGTGCGCGCAGGCGAAATCGTCAATTATGTCGGCTTCGTTCCGGCTGATGCGGAGATGAAAGAGTCATGGACCGCGAAGGGTGATCCTGACGCGCTGCGTGCGGAATTCGCCGGATGGGATCCGCGCATCGAAGGGCTGCTGAAGCATGTGCAGTCGACCTTCAAATGGGCTCTTTACGATCGCGAGCCGTTGCCGACCTGGACCAAGGGCCGCCTCACACTGCTCGGCGACGCCGCGCATCCGATGCTGCCGCATCTCGGACAGGGTGCGAACCAGTCGATCGAGGACGGGATGGCGCTTGCGACCATCCTGTCGCAAGCCGACGCTGCAACTGCTCCGGCTGCGCTTGTGGCCTATGAATTGCTGCGGCGTGAGCGGGTCGCCGGCGTGCAGCGCGGGGCGCGCGAGAACGGCTTGCGTTACGACACCATGCTGGGTGATGTGGCGAAGCGCGACGCTGAGATCATCGCGCATGCTTCTTTCCGCAAGGCGATCTACGACCACGATGTGGTCGTGGGCGCAAAGGAAGTGGCGGAGGCGCTGTAGCCCGTCACTTCGGCTCGGTGGTCAGCATATCGGTTCGTCCCGCGAAAGCGGGGGGGAGCGCTGCAAGCCGTACCGAACGATCAGAATTCGACGTCGAGTTCTTCGACCTCGTCGGGCTCTTCTTTTGCCGACGCGATCCATTCCTGCATCAGCGGCATCGTCATGATCGTTTGGCAATAGGCGGCGCACGTCTTGTCGAGCTTCACATCGTAAGTGACGAACCGTGTGCAGACCGGCGCATACATGGCGTCCGCCATGCTGGGCGTCTTGCCGAACAGATAGGGTCCGCCATAGGACTTCAGGCATTCTTTCCAGATCAGCACGATGCGGTCGATGTCAGCCTGCGCGCCAGCCCACACCTTGAAGCCGGGATAATGCGCCTTGAGGTTCATCGGCAGCGCCGAACGCAAATTCGAGAAGCCGGAATGCATCTCGCCCGACACCGCGCGGCAATGCGCGCGCGCGACCCGCTCCTTCGGCAGAAGGCCCGCTTCGGGATTGATCTCGTTAAGATAGCCGCCGATCGCCAGCGTGTCCCACACCCTGACGCCGTCATGCGTCAGCATCGGAACCAGGAAGGAGGGCGACAGCAACAGAAGCTCCGCGCGCACTGACGGATCGTCGCTGTTCGCCATCACCGGCTCGAAATCGATCCCGGCAAACTTGCACAACAGCCATCCCCGCAGCGACCAGGATCCGTAATTGCGGCTGCTGATGGTCAACGTGGCTTGCGCCATCCCGAAATCCCCCGATCGGGCGCCCGGGCGCCTGCCCATGCACCGATCCGGAATTATCTCGCAGTGCCACAAAAAATGCACTAGTCTTTTGCAGTGCAACAGAGGGCGGCAGGGGGGCCGCGTGGGGATGCTTTACCAGGCGTATCAAGCAAGCACCGACATCATGTTGCCGGTCCGCGCCCTGGCGGGCCTTGCCCTCTCAGCGCACCATGCGCTTCCCCATCTGAATGGCTCGGCCGGCCGGAACCTGACGGCGGCCTACGAGCTGATTTCCCGGGCGCGCCTGACGCATACGCGGCCCGATTACGACATCAAGAGCGCCATGGTCGGGAACCGCGAGGTGCAGGTCACTGAGGAGGCGGTGCACGCGACGCCATTCGGGACGCTGCTGCGCTTCAGGAAGGATATCGAGGCGGAGCAGCCGCGGGTGTTGCTGGTCGCGCCGCTATCCGGCCATTTTGCGACCCTCCTGCGAGGGACCGTGCGCACCATGCTGCCGGAGCATGACGTCTATATCACCGACTGGCACAACGCGCGTGACGTTCCGACATCCGCGGGCCGTTTCGGGTTCGACGATTATGTGACGCACCTGATCGATTTTCTCAACGCGATCGGCCCCGGCGCGCATGTGATCGCGGTGTGTCAGCCCTGTGTGGCCGCGCTCGTGGCCGCGGCGGTGATGGCGCAGGGCGATCATCCGGCGCAGCCGCGTTCGATGACGCTGATGGCGGGGCCCATCGATACGCGGGTCAACCCGACCAAGGTCAACGAGCTTGCCAAGAGCAAGCCGATGTCATGGTTCGAAAAAAACCTGATCGCACGCGTTCCGTTCCGTTATGACGGCGCTTTCCGCAAGGTCTATCCGGGCTTCGTGCAGCTCGCCGCTTTCATGTCCATGAACATGGATCGCCACACCAAGGCGCATCGCGAGCTTTACGATAATCTCGCGAAAGGTGAGTTGGAGAAGGCGAGAGTCACCAAGGAATTCTATGACGAATATTTCGCGGTGCTCGATCTCACGGCGGAATTCTATCTTGAGACCGTACAACTGGTGTTCCAGGAGCACAGCCTGCCGCTTGGCGAACTCGATTACGATGGACAGCGCGTCGATACAAAGGCCATCCGGCGCACCATGCTGCTGACGGTCGAAGGCGAGCGCGACGACATCTGCGCGGTGGGCCAGACGCTGGCGGCGCACGACCTGTGTTCGGGACTGCGGCCTTATCGCAAGCGCCACCACATGCAGCCCGGCGTCGGGCATTATGGCGTGTTCAGCGGCAGAAAGTGGGAAAGCCAGATCTATCCGCTGGTCAAGAACGTGATCCTTGCCTCGGAATAGAGTACAGACGATTTACGTGATATTTGAAATCAAATTTAATTCGAAATTAATCTAATTGATGGAACTTTGTCCTCGTAAGGGTTTGAGGACGGCATAGCGAACCGGGCGCGCGAATATTTTGCGGCGCTCCAACGCGTTCCCAAACAGCGTTCAGTCCCCTGGGTTTTCGACGTGCGCGCGAGCGTGCGAACGGACTCGCCTTGCGAGGTTACACATGTCTGATGCGTTGACCGCGGTCGAACCCGCAGCCGTCTCACTTGGCGGCATCAATGCCGATAAAGGCCCGCGCACCGAACTGATCTCGTTCGCGATCGGCGACGAACAATACGGCGTCGACATCATGGCGGTACGCGAGATCAAGGGTTGGTCCGACATCACGCATCTGCCGCGGCAGCCCGACTATGTGCGCGGCGTGCTCAACTTGCGTGGCATCATGGTGCCCATCATCGATCTGCGCAGTCGCTTCGGAGACGGGCTGACAGAGGCAACCCCGTTGCACATCGTCATCATCGTTCAGGCCGGCACCCGTCAGGTCGGTCTGCTGGCCGATCGTGTGCTCGACATCGTCGCCTTCGAAGGCTCGCAGGTTCAGCCGGTGCCGCATGTTTCCGGTCAGAGCGCGCTTTCATTTCTCTCCGGCCTGATCAATTGCGATGCCGGAATGATTGCGCTGATCGATATCGACAATCTTCTGGAGATGAACGCAGCGCCCGCAGGCGCTGCGTTGACCGCCGCAGCGTGAAAGGCGCGGCCACTATCGTGAACGACGAGTGGGAAGAGTTCTAGCGAGTCACGACGCGGGCAGGCTT
>CAZIKZ010000245.1:0-6758 GCA_964539845.1 uncultured Hyphomicrobiales bacterium | reverse complement strand
GACCCGGCCGATTCCCGAAAGCAAACCATGCGACTGTCGCGTTATTTCCTTCCAATCCTGCGCGAGACCCCCAAAGAGGCGGAAATCATCTCGCACCGCTTGATGCTGCGGGCCGGTATGATGCGACAGGAGGCCGCGGGTATTTACGCGTTCCTGCCGCTGGGCCTGCGCGTGCTCAACAAGATCTGCGACATCGTCCGTGAGGAGCAGAATCGCGCCGGTGCGATCGAGCTTCTGATGCCGACCATCCAGTCGGCGGACCTGTGGCGTGAGAGCGGTCGCTACGACGCGTACGGCAAGGAAATGCTGCGGATCAAGGACCGTCATGCTCGTGAAATGCTGTATGGTCCGACCAACGAGGAGATGATCACCGACATCTTCCGCGCTTACGTGCGATCGTATCGCGATCTTCCGCTCAATCTCTATCACATCCAGTGGAAATTCCGGGATGAGGTTCGGCCGCGATTCGGGCTGATGCGCGGACGCGAATTCCTGATGAAAGATGCCTATTCCTTTGACATCGATCAGGCCGGCGCGCGGCATTCCTACAACAAGATGTTCGTCGCCTATTTGCGGACTTTCGCCCGCATGGGGCTGAGCGCGATCCCGATGGTGGCCGAGACCGGTCCGATCGGCGGCAATCTGAGCCACGAGTTCATCATTCTGGCCTCGACCGGCGAAAGCGAGGTGTTCTGTCACCGCGATTACCTGAGTTTCGCGGTGCCGGGCGAAGACCTCGACTTCGACGACGTTGCCGGTCTGCAATCGACTGTGGATCACTGGACGGCCCTGTACGCGGCCACCTCCGAGAAGCACGACCAGGCCGCCTTTTCCGCGCTGCCGGACGCGTCGCAGGTCTCAGCCCGCGGTATCGAGGTGGGGCACATCTTCTATTTCGGCACCAAGTATTCTGAGCCGATGAAGGCCGTGGTCGCAGGTCCGGATGGTGTAGAGCATCCGGTTCATATGGGTTCGTACGGCATCGGACCCTCGCGCCTTGTAGCTGCCATCATCGAGGCGTCTCACGACGATGCGGGTATTATCTGGCCTGAAAGCGTGGCTCCGTTCCGGGTTGCGATCCTCAATCTGAAGCAGGGTGACGCCGCCACCGATGCGGCCTGTGAGAAACTCTACGCGGCGCTTCAGGCGCGTGGTGTAGACACGCTCTACCATGACCTCGACGAGCGGCCGGGCTCCAAATTCGCCACGGCCGATCTGATCGGGGTTCCCTGGCAGGTGGTCATTGGCCCGAAGGGGCTCGCGGCCGGCCAGTATGAGGTCAAGCGCCGCGCCGACGGGAGCCGCGAAATGCTGAGCCCGGACGAGGTGCTCAATAAGCTCGGGTGACGGGTCGTCTGTCCTCCGAAACGGGCCTGGCCGATGGTGGGGACGAAATGTCCCCACGATTATTGTGTGTGCTGCTGCCGGCACGGTAATTGGCGGTGGCCTCAAACGGCCAGAATCTGATGAAATCAGCCGTTTCAGGAGTCTGAATGAGCGAACCCTCCGCGACGCGTCCTTTTGCGCCCTTCGAGTGGATGCTGTCGCTGCGCTATCTGCGCGCGCGGCGGAAGGAGGGATTCATCTCCGTCATCGCCAGCATCTCGTTCCTCGGGATCATGCTCGGTGTTGCGACGCTCATCATCGTGATGGCGGTGATGAACGGCTTCCGTAAAGAGCTGCTCGAAAAGATCCTCGGCATGAACGGGCACCTGCTGGTGCAGCCGCTGGAATCGCCGCTGACCGACTGGAGGGAACTTGCAACGCGTCTGAGCGGTGTGCACGGCGTGCGGCTCGCAGCGCCTATGGTCGACGGCCAGGCTCTGATCTCGTCGCCGTTCCATTCGACCGGTGTCGGTGTACGCGGCATGCGCGCCGCCGATATCGACAAGCAGGCCTCGATCTCCGCCAATCTGAGGCAGGGCACGCTGGACGGTTTCGACGAAGGGCAGGGCATTATCATCGGCAAGCGGCTTGCCGATGCATTGTCCGTTCGCGCGGGTGACAACGCAACGCTGGTGGCGCCGCGCGGCGCGGTCACGCCGATGGGCACCACACCGCGGATCAAGACCTACCGGATCGCCGGGGTCTACGAAATCGGCATGTCGGAATACGATTCCAATTTCGTGTTCATGCCACTCGCGGAATCGCAAGCCTATTTCAATCGCTCAGGCGATGTGACGGCGGTCGAAGTCTATATCGACTCTCCCGATCGATACCGTGAATTTCGAACGCTGCTGACCAAGGCCGCCGAGCGTCCGATCTTCATCACCGACTGGACCCAGCGCAACGCAACCTTCTTCAATGCGTTGCAGGTCGAGCGCAACGTGATGGCGCTCATCCTGTCGCTGATCGTGCTGGTGGCCGTGCTCAACATCGTCTCCGGCCTCTTCATGCTGGTGAAGGACAAGGGCCGCGACATTGCGATTCTTCGCACCATGGGGGCGACGCAAGGCGCGATCATGCGCGTCTTTCTGATCACCGGCGCGTCCATCGGCGTGGTCGGCACCACGCTGGGGTTCCTCGTTGGCGTCGTGGTCTGCACCAACATCGAGTCGCTTCGGCAATTCGTGTCGTGGATGACCTCGCGCGAGGTGTTCGCACCGGAGCTGTATTTCCTGTCGCGTCTGCCGGCCGAGATCGATGCCGGGGAAACGACGGCGGTAATCGTCATTGCGCTCGCCATGTCGCTTGCGGCCACCGTGTATCCATCATGGCGTGCGGCACGGCTCGATCCGATCGAGGCGCTCCGCTATGAATGAGCACGTAGTGGCCGACGATCAGGCAGACGGCACGCAGCCCGCGAAAGGGCCGGTGCTCTATCTGAATGCGGTTCAGCGGCGCTATCAGCAGGGCGAGGGCGAACTGACCATCCTGCGCGGCGCCGAACTCGGCTGCTGGCTCGGCCAGTCGATCGCGCTGATTGCGCCGTCCGGCGTCGGCAAGTCGACGCTGCTGCACATTGCGGGCCTGCTCGAACACCCGGACGGCGGCGAGGTCTATATCGACGGCAAGGCTACATCCAACCTGACGGATGCCGAACGCACCCAGATCCGCCGCGTCGAGATGGGATTCGTCTATCAGGCGCATCACCTGCTTCCAGAATTCTCCGCGGTTGAAAATGTGATGCTGCCGCAGATGATCCGGGGGCTGTCACGGCCGGAAGCGCGCAAGCGGGCAAGCGAACTCCTGTCCTATCTGGGACTGAAGGCGCGGCTCGAGCACCGGCCGTCCGAATTGTCAGGAGGGGAGCAGCAGCGTGTTGCGATCGCGCGCGCGGTTGCGAATGCTCCGCGCATCCTGCTTGCCGACGAGCCGACCGGAAATCTCGACCCGCATACCGCCGACCACGTATTCGAGACGCTGCGGCAACTTGTGACCGCCTCCGGGCTGGCCGCGATCATCGCCACCCACAATCTCGAATTGGCGCGCCGGATGGACCGTCGCGTCACCATCCGCGAGGGGGTCGTGGTCGAACTGGATTGAACGCGCGTCGTCGCGCCGGTGTCATGACCCGTTCATGTAGCGGGGTATTGAAAGGGCGCGTGATCTTCCTATCTTGCTCCCCCAGTGCCTGAACATTCTCCAACCATGACGAGCCATGACTGAACGGACCAAGACGACCGACATCGTCGGACGTGAATTGCGACCCTTGCCATCGCTCATCTTCGGATCGCGCTGGCTGCAGTTGCCGCTGTATCTTGGCCTCATCGTTGCGCAATGCGTCTACGTGGTGCTGTTCCTGAAGGAATTGTGGCACCTCATGCTGCATTCGTTCGACTTTAGCGAACAGCAGATCATGTTGGTCGTTCTGGGTCTGATCGATGTGGTGATGATCTCGAACCTGCTGGTGATGGTGATCGTCGGCGGTTACGAGACCTTCGTGTCCCGGCTGAAGCTCGAGAACCATCCGGACCAGCCGGAATGGCTGAGCCATGTCAACGCCAGCGTGCTCAAGATCAAACTGGCGATGGCCATCATCGGCATTTCCTCGATCCATCTGCTGCGCACCTTCATCGAGGCCGGCAATCTCGGCAGCGCCAAGGCCACCTACACCGAGGCCGGGATCATGTGGCAGACGATCAT
Organism: uncultured Hyphomicrobiales bacterium; assembly: GCA_964539845.1. GTDB lineage: Bacteria > Pseudomonadota > Alphaproteobacteria > Rhizobiales > Xanthobacteraceae > Pseudorhodoplanes. The sequence goes on along the minus strand of CAZIKZ010000245.1, from coordinate 2,672 downwards.
CCACATCGTGTTCATTCTGTCGGCGATCGGGATAGCGGCGGTGGATCGCATGGGCCAAGCGCCGGGCGGTCATGGCCGGCACAACGACATTCCGGAATGACGGAGCAACACGGTTTCCGATCAATCGACGCGGTCATTCCGGGTCCCGCACTTCGTGCGGTCCCCGAATGACGACGAACTGATCAACTGGATTTGGTATCAGTCGCGGCTATCGATATCCGATGCTTCACCACAAAGACTTCTTCGTTCTCGTAGAGGTGAGCGGATCGTCGCCGAAGCGCTGGCAATGGAAAATTCATCGCGCGGGCCGAGTGATATGAGCCCTATCGATCGATCGCAATCGCATTTTGAAAGCGCGGCCGAAGCGAAGGGCGCCGGTGAGGCGGGTCGCTTGCTCGCACCGCGTGTTAGCAATTATCCCGGTATCGCCAGCTCTGCTGACCGTAAGTTTGTCGATTGATCGATTCCGTCACGCGTTGCAGGCATTCGGTACGGGCACGTTGCCGCGCCATTGCCGCGGCATCGGCGCCCGAAACCGTGCTTTGCGGCTGCGCGGGTCTGTTTCGGTCTTCGGCTACCGCCCGCGCGGACCGTTCTTCAGCCTCGGCCTTCGCCTTCGCCATCTCAGCCTGGCCGGCAGGGGTGTCGATGTGGCGCCGCACTGCCCAGCGGTCTGCTGATGTGCCATCCGTCACACAGCCCGTCAGCACCAGCAATCCGGCAAACGCGAACGGCATTTTCATCGGCTTTCCCCCTTGGCGCCGGCGTTTCCTTGAAGTGTGCGGCATCGCGAAACGGTATCTGAGGAAAGCCGCTTACGGAAGCCTCCGCACGGGTCTCCAAGTTGGTCAGTTTGAAAAGTCGGTCAAGTTTGAACCGAGAATTCGAGATGCGGCTTGACTAGGAACAAAATGAGAACTATGTTCTCTTTTCGTTCTTTGAAAGGCGGGTTGAGCCAAGGGGAGCTGTCATGTTTCGCGCTGTTGTGGAGGAGGCTGCCGCACTGGCCTCGCTGTCGCTCTTTCTCGGAATGATCGCCATATGGGCGCAGGTGCTCGGCGGTCTGTAAGTGGTTCGGAAGTCCTGGTTGTGAGTCTTGCGTCTGTTGCGTCCGCGGGGACGCGGTTTCGGCCGGGCGCCCATCTTCGGGTTGCGTCTGCGTAGATGGGAGCCCGGCTGCTTCCTCATGGTTCCGGCGGGAAAGCCCGCTCTGGACTGGTCGCCTCTGGACCAGTCGCCTTTATACAGGCCATCTTTTTAGGGCACGCTGGGGAAAACGGGTGTGCAGGGCCGCCCCGCCGGATTGGTGGTGGACTTGGCCGTCCGCCCTCCGCACCATCGCCAGCGACCAGTCAGATTCGCGAGGCCTTCGGTGTCGGATGCACCCTTTGTGCACCTGCATGTGCACTCTTCCTATTCGTTGCTTGAGGGCGCGCTGAAGATCGGCAGGCTGGCCGATCTGGCCAAGGCCGACCGGCAGCCGGCGCTGGCGCTGACCGACACCGACAACATGTTCGGTGCTCTGGAATTCTCCGAGAAGCTCGCATCGTCCGGCGTCCAGCCGATTGTCGGCTGCTGCTTTTCGGTCGATTTCGGCGACCAGCCACGTGACCCGCGCAACCCGGCGCATAACAGGGTGCTACCGCGCGTCGTGCTTCTGGCCGCGCGCGAGGACGGCTATCGGCGGCTGATGACGCTGTCGTCGCGCGCTTTCCTCGACTCGCCGTCGAACGAGCCGGTACATCTTCCGATCGCCTGGCTTGCGGAGGGCACCGACGGGCTCATTGCGCTCACCGGCGGGCCGAGCGGCGCGCTCGACCAGGCCATCAGACTCGGACAGCTCGATCTCGCGCATGCGCGCGCGGCCACATTGCGTAGCCTGTTCGGCGACCGCCTGTATGTCGAGCTGCAGCGCCACGACCTGCCGGAGGAGCGCGAGACCGAACCGCATTTGCTCGACATCGCCTATGCGCAATCTCTCCCGCTGGTTGCGACCAACGAGCCGTTCTTTGCGACTCCCGGCGATTATGAATCGCACGACGCGCTGATCTGTATCGCGGAAGGCCGGCTGATCGCCGAGACCGACCGGCGTCAGCTGACGCCCCAGCATTATTTCAAGAGCCGCGCCGAAATGGCGGCGTTGTTCGCGGATTTGCCGGAAGCGATCACCAATACCGTCGAGATCGCGCAGCGCTGCTCCTATCGTCCACGGACCTTGAAGCCGATCCTGCCGCGCTTCACGTCGGGCGACGCGGACGAGGGCGTGGAGCTGCGCAGGCGCGCGCAGGAGGGGATGGAGCGCCGCATCGCGCTGCATGGCCTTGCTCCGAATATGTCGCGCGAGGATTACGACGCGCGGCTTGCCTTCGAGCTCGATGTCATCGACCGGATGAAATATCCGGGCTACTTCCTGATCGTCGCCGACTTCATCCAGTGGGCGAAATCGCGCGATATCCCCGTCGGTCCAGGCCGCGGTTCGGGTGCGGGCTCGCTCGTCGCCTACGTGCTGACCATCACCGACCTCGATCCGATCCGCTTCGGCCTGCTGTTCGAGCGCTTCCTCAATCCCGACCGCGTGTCGATGCCCGACTTCGACATCGACTTCTGCCAGGACCGCCGGCAGGAGGTCATCGACTATGTCCAGCAGAAATACGGCACCGACCAGGTGGCGC
>CAZIKZ010000244.1:0-6803 GCA_964539845.1 uncultured Hyphomicrobiales bacterium | reverse complement strand
CACCTGCCGACGCTGGCCGGCCAGCAGCAGATGCCGCGGCTCGCGAAGCAGCGGATCGATTACATGATTTATGCGATGAAGCAGTATCTCACCGACAGCCGCAGCGGCGCGGATACCGCGATGACGGCCGCGATCTTCGGGCTGCGTGACGACGATATCGCAGCGCTCGCGCATTACGCTGCAGGGAAATAGTGCGTCGTCCCGCGAAGGCGAGGACCCATAACCACCGCTCTGGAATATGGGCCCCCGCTTTCGCGAGGGCGACCGGAAAAATCCGGTAAGTGAACGCTAGGTTAAATCTTCTCGCCGGCTTCCGCCTCGGCCATCTTGGCACGCCAGTCGCGCCGCGCGACGAAAGCGCCCCATGCGGCAAGCCCGAGCAGCACCGCGCTGATCAGCAGCAGGACCAGTGCGATCGGCCGCTGATAGAAAATCGCAAACGATCCGCCCGACATGATCAGCGATTGCCGGAGCGACAACTCGAAGATCGGGGCGATGACGAGCCCGAGCACCAGCGGCGCCGGATCGAACCTGAATTTCTTGAGCAGATAGCCGACCACGCCGAAGATCAGCATGATCCAGACATCGACCACGGAGTTGTTCACCTCATAGACCCCGATGATGCAGAACATGATGATCATCGGATACAGGTAGGCATAGGGAATGCGGAGGATGCTGACGAATACGCTGACCAGCGGCAGGTTCAGCAGCAGCAGCATCAGGTTGCCGATATACATCGAGGCAACGAAGCCCCAGAACAGCTTCGGCTGTTCATTGACGAGGGAAGGGCCGGGCGGAATGCCGTGAATGAGCAAGGCTGCCATCAGCACCGCGATCACCGGGCCGGTCGGAATGCCGAGCGACAGCATCGGCACGAAAGCTCCGGTGGAGGCGGCGTTGTTGGCGGATTCCGGACCGGCGACTCCCGCCACCGCGCCCTTGCCGAATTCTTCCGGGTGTTTCGAGATGCGGCGCTCGAGCGCGTAGGAGATGAAACTCGAGATGATATGCGCGGAGCCCGGAATGATGCCGACGAAGAAGCCCAGCACCGATCCGCGTGCGATCGGCCACGCTGACTGACGCATCTCGTCGCGGGTCGGCAACAATTCGCGCAACTTCGGCGACTTGACGTCGTTTTTGACGTCGCGGCTTGGGGTCGAGAGGATTTCGCCAAGACCGAACAAGCCGACCGCGACCGGCACAATGCCGATGCCGTCGCCCAGTTCGGGGATGTCGAACGAGAAGCGGAAATGGCCGGACACCACGTCGATACCGATCATGCCGAGCAGCAGGCCGAAGACCGCCATCAGCAGAGTGCGAACCAGCGAGGTGGTCGACATATAGGCGAGGAAGATCAGGCCGAGCACAAGCAGCGCGGTGTATTCAGGCGGCCCGAACCGCAGCGCGAATGTTGCCAGCGGAGGTGCGATCAGCGTCAGCATGATCACGCCGAAGGTGCCGGCGACGAAGGATCCGATCGCGGCGATGCAGAGAGCCGCGCCGGCGCGACCCTTCTTCGCCATCGCGTTTCCGTCGATACAGGTCATGACCGAGGCGGCTTCGCCCGGAATGCGCAGAAGGATCGACGTGGTCGAACCGCCATATTGCGAGCCGTAATAAATTCCGGCCAGCATGATCAGTGCCTTGGTCGGATCGAGCCCGAAGGTCAGCGGCAGCAGGATTGATATGCCCGCGAGCGGTCCGATGCCGGGCAGCATGCCGACCAGTGTTCCGACGAGGCACCCGATCAGTGCGTAGAGCAGCACATCCGGCTGCAGTGCAACCGAGAAACCGAGAGCGAGACTTGAGAGGACTTCCACGGCGTCAGGACCACAATTCGCCGCGTTCAAGCGGGGCCTTGAGAATGATGGCGAACAGCCAATAGGCGAACAATGTCAGGCTGACGGCGAAGACGGCGGACATGACGAGGTTGCGCCGCTCGACGACGGCTAGCAGTGAGAAGATCAGCAAGGGCATCGTGAGAAGAAAGCCCAGCCTGCTGTAGAGAAAGGTGGCTACCGCGGCGATGACGATGACAAGGGCGGCGTGGCTGAAGTCGCCCCACGGAATGTCGCGGAGCCGCTCCGGCAGCGTGCTGTAAGCCGCGATCGCCGCCCCGAACGCGATCATCATGCCGGCCAGCAGTTTCGGCAGCATGCCGGCGCCGGGCGCCGAGATGCGCCCGAACGGCAAATCCCATCCGACGATCAAAACGAGAAGGCCGAGGGCGATGAAGACGCCCCCGGCGATGTGGTCGGCACGAAGATTCATGCGACGTTCCGCTGGCTGGATCAGCCTTCCACCTTGCCGATGGATTTCACCGCGGCTTCGACGCGCGCGGCGTCCTGGTCCCAGAATTTCGCGAATTCGGGTTGATCCATATAGTTGACGGTGTCGCCGAGATTCCTGATGGAGTCCCTGAACTTGTCGGTCGCCACCGCGGCTTTGGCGGATTCGCGTATCGACTTCACAACGGCTTCCGGCGTTCCCTTCGGTGCGAACAGCCCGACCCAGAGATAGAACTCAACGTCGAGCCCTTGCTCCTTCATGGTCGGGACGTCCGGCAGCGACGCCACGCGCTTGTCGGAATAGCTCGCGATCGCGCGCAGTTTGCCGGCCTTGATGTGCGTGTTGGCCGCAGCGACCGAGGACGCCAGAACCTGCGCATTGTTGCCGAGCAAAGCGGTGAGGGCAGGCCCGCCGCCATTGGTCGGCAGATGACGCATCTTGATGCCGGCCGCGTTCATGAAAAGCTGGGTCGGCAGATGCAGCGCGCCGTAAAGCCCGGACGACGAGAACACGATCTTGTCCGGATTTTTCTTTGCGTCGTCGACCAGATCCTTCAAGGATTTGTACGGCGTCTCCGCATTGACCACGAGCACCATCGGCCCTTCGGTGAAGCGCGCGATCGGGATGAAGTCGGCCCGGGTAAATTTGGGCTGACGGCCGAACAGCTTGTCGACTTCCGCGAAACCGGAAATCGACACGATATGGACGAGCAAGGTGTGGCCGTCAGGCTTGGCATTGGCGGCAAATTGCGCGCCGACCGCGCCCGCGGCTCCGGCCTTTGTTTCGATCACCACAGGCTGTTTGACGATCGGTTCCAGAACCGCCGCAAACGGACGGCCGACAACGTCGGCGGCGCCGCCAGGTGGAAATGGATTGATCAGCGTAACCGTGCGCGACGGATAAGCATCTTGTGCGAAGACCGGATAAGTTCCGAGGGTCGCAATAGCCGCGGTCGAGCCCGCGACGAATTGACGTCGATCCATGAGCCTCTCCCTAAAGCGACCGGCCTTCTTGTGGGCCGGATATTTTGGTGCGTCCGTTCACGTCCGCATCAGCGGATATCCAGTGTCGTTTTGCCTGGGTCCCCGCTTTCGTGAGGACGAACGGAGCGCGTTATGAGGGAAGCCTAACCGCTCGACCCGGCGAGGTCGAATCAATCCTCGTCGCCATCCATGATTGCAACCGCGCGCGTCCATCCCGCGGATCCGCCGCGCACCTTCACCGGGAAGCAGGCGATCGTAAAACCGGCCGGTGGAAGGTTTTCGAGATTGTGGAGTTTCTCTATGTGGCAATAGCCGATGTCGCGGCCGGCCTTGTGACCCTCCCAGATCAGCTTTGCATCGCCCGTCGCAGCGTATCTCTCCTTCGTGTGCACGAAGGGCGCGTCCCAACTCCAGCCATCCGTTCCGGTTACGCGCACACCGCGTTCAAGCAGATACAGCGTCGCCTCACGCCCCATTCCGCAGCCTCTCGAGACGTAATCCGGCTGACCATAGGCTGCGCCTGCCGCAGTGTTGATCACCACGATTTCAAATGGTGAAAGCGTGTGTCCGATATTGTCCAGCGCAGCCTGGACATCGTCGGCGGTGACGACATAGCCGTCCGGGAAGTGGCGGAAATCGAGCTTCACGCCGGGATTGAAACACCATTCGAGCGGAACTTCGTCGATGGTGATGGCGCGCTTGCCGCCATCCATGGTCGAGGCGAAATGCCATGGCGCATCAAGATGCGTGGTGCAATGCGTCGACAGCTTCACCCATTCGAAACCCCAGCCTTCGCTATCGGGAAGATCGCTTTCCTTGAGGCCCGGAAAAAACTTGCAGATGTCGGGGGCGGTATCGCGATGATTCAGATAGTCGATCTGCGGGCCATAGCCCGGTGGATCGGCCGCGACATCGTTCTCGAGCGGTACGGATATGTCGATGATCCTGCGGGCCATAGTCTCGCGTTTCCTCCAGCGTCATCGCCGGGCTTGACCCGGCGATCCATCGCGTTGAATGAATCTTGCGCAGAAGATGGATGCGCGGGTCAATAGGCGTCAATGACGCCGTCTTCGACGGCTATGCCCGCGCACGACAGTGGAGAGGAACAATGCCCGCCTATTGGGTCGCGCGTTCGAAGATCTACGATCCGGTCGAGTACAAGAAATATACCGACCTGGTGCCGGCCATCATCGCCAAACACGGCGGCAAAGTGCTGGCCCGCGGTGGCAAGTTTCAGATCATGGAAGGGCCGGACAAGTTCCAGCGTTTCGTGGTGATCGAGTTTCCGACCTTCGAGCAGGGCGTGGCCTGCTTCACCTCGAAGGAATACGACGATGCCGCCGCGTTCCGCCGCAACGGCGCGGGCGAGGTCGAGACCATCATGGTGGAGGCCGGAGAGGCGACGAAGTGACGCTTCCTTGTCATTGCCGGGCCGCCGCTTAGCGGCGAGACCCGGCAAACCATCTTATTCGAGAAGCTTCTTGGTCGATGGATGGCCGGGTCAAGCCCGGCCATGACGACATGTCGTCGGGCCGCACACCGGACACTAAATCCCCAGATACAGCTTCCGGATCAGGTCGTTGTTGTGCAGGTCGTGGGCCGACTTGCCGCTGAACGCGATCTTGCCGTGCACGATCACATAGCCTGAATCGGCAATGCGGATGGCCTGGTTGAAGTTCTGCTCCGCCATCAGCACCGTGAGCTGATACTTGGTCTTCAGTTCGCGGATGGTGTCGATGGTGCGGCTGACCAGCACCGGCGCGAGACCGACCGACGGCTCGTCGATGAGCAGGATCTTCGGCGCTTCCATCAGCGCGCGGGCCAGCGCCAGCATCTGCTGCTCGCCGCCCGACATCGAGCCTGCGAGCTGGCTCTTGCGCTCGGCAAGACGCGGAAACGCCTCGTAGCAGAATGCGATATTTTGCTTGAGCTGCGCGCGCGCCTTTTTGCGGAACGCCCCGAGCAGCAGGTTTTCCTCGACCGTCAGGCGTGGAAACAGGCGGCGGCCTTCCGGCACCAGCGCGATACCAAGGTCGACGATGTCCTCGACGCTCTTGCCGATGAGATCGTGCTTCACGCCGTCGATCTCGGCCGTGATCGTGCCCTCGCTTGGCTGGCACAGGCCCATGATGCACTTGATGAGCGTCGATTTGCCGTTGCCGTTGGTGCCGAGCAGCACGACGGTCTTGCCGCTCTCGACATCGAGCGACACGTCCTCGATGACGCGGACAGCGCCATAGCCGGCATGGACGTTCTTGACGATGATGCTATTGCCCAAGATACGCCCTCTCAACCTCGGGATCGCGGATCACGTCCTGCGGGTCGCCGTCGGCGATCTTCTTGCCGCTGACCAGCACCGCGAGGCGCTGCGAGAAACTCATCACCGCGGTCATGATGTGTTCGATCAGGATGATGGTGATGCCGCGCTCGTTCAGGCGGATCAGCAGGGCGACGATGTCCTTCACTTCGGATTCGGACAAACCCGCCATCGCTTCGTCGGCGATCAGGAGCTTCGGATCGGCGGCCATCGCGCGCGCCAGCTCGAGCTTGCGCATTTCGACCTGGGTCAGATCCTTTGGAAGCTTCTTCGCCTTGTGTTCGAGTCCGACCAGCCCCAGCACCTCGTGGCAGCGGTGGTCCATTTCGTCCCGGGTGTGCGGGACATCCTGGCGCAGCCTGACTGTATAGAGCAGGGGCACGCGAATATTGTCGGCAACCGAGAGGCTGTGAAACGGGCGCGGAAGCTGGAACGAGCGCGCGAGCCCCATATGTGTGCGCTGATGTGGCGCCAGGCCGTTCATCGCATGGCCGTCGAACTCAACGGTGCCGGTCTCGTTGTGCAGCGTGCCGCTCATGCAATTGACGAGCGTGGACTTGCCCGATCCATTCGGACCGATCAGCCCGAGCCGCTCTCCAGGCGCGACCTCGAGATTGATACCGTCAAGCGCGACGAAACCGCCAAAGCGCTTGCTGACATTGTCGACCTTGAGAAGCGGCGCGGTCATGACGACTTCACCACTGCTTTTTTATGGGCATCGGGCTCTTCGGTGGTCTTGCGTCCGAAAAACTGGTTCCAGAGGCCGATCAGGCCGTTCGGCGCGATGATGACGAAGAACACCAGCAGAAGGCCGACAATCAGCAGGCTGACAGCCGAGGAGATGGTGACGGTCGCAAGCTGCTGCAACGTGCCAAGGAGGACGGCGCCAAGCAGCGGTCCGACCCAGCTCGTGGTGCCGCCGATCATCGGCATTGCGATAGCGTTGACCGCATATGCCAGCCCGAACGCGGATGATGGCTCAAGGAAGCCGATATAGTAGGGGAAGGGCGCGCCGGCCATGCCCATGAAGGCGCCGGATAACGTGGTGGCAACCAGCTTGAGCTTCAGCGTCGGAACGCCCGAAGCCTCGGCCGCGAGTTCGTCGTCGCGAATGGTGGCAAAGCCATATCCGAGCCGGGAACGCTCGATCGCCCGCGCGGCGGTGAGTGCGACCACAACGAGGACCAGCATGACCAAAAACAGGTATTCGATGT
>CAZIKZ010000243.1:0-6868 GCA_964539845.1 uncultured Hyphomicrobiales bacterium | reverse complement strand
CCGAAGCCATCATCGCCCTTGCGCTGGATGAACTCGAAGAAGATCGGGCCAAGAACTGTGCCGGAGAAAATCTGCAGCAGCACTTTGGTCATGCCGCCGTCCAACACTCCCTCGCCGTCGATCAGAACACCGGTCGCCTTCAGCTTGTCGATCGATTCGCCGTGGCCTGGCACGCGGGTATCGATCTTCTCGTAATAGGTCGCGGGCGGCGACGGCATGAACGGCAAGCCGTTTGCCCCAAGCTTCGCCACGCTCTCGTAGATGTCGCGGCAGCCCATCGCGACATGCTGGATACCCTCGCCACGATATTCGCGCAGATATTCCTCGATCTGCGACCTGTCATCGAGCGACTCGTTGATAGGGATACGGATCTTGCCGCACGGACTGGTCATTGCCCGCGACACGAGGCCGGTCAGCTTGCCCTCGATATTGAAAAAGCGGATGTCGCGGAAATTGAACAATTCCCGGTACCAGCCGGCCCAGTGATCCATGCGGCCGCGCTGCACATTGTGGGTCAGGTGATCGAGATAGTAGAGGCCGCACTTTTCCGGATTCGGATCGCGTTCGCCGGTCCAGACGAAATCGACGTCCCAGATCGATCCCTTCTCGCCATAACGATCGACAAAATACAGAAGCGAACCGCCGATGCCCTTGATCGCCGGGATCGCAAGCTCCATCGGCCCGACCCTGGTCTCGCCCGGTTCGGCGCCGAGCGACAGCGCGCGCTCATAGGCTTTTTTGGCATCGACTACACGAAACGCCATGGCGCAGGCGCATGGACCATGCTCCGCCGCGAAACGCTGCGCGAACGAATCCGGCTCGGCATTGACCACGAAATTCACGTCGCCCTGGCGCCAAAGCTGCACGTTCTTCGAGCGATGCTTCGCAACCAGAGTGAAGCCCATGGTCTCGAACAGCTTGCCGAGTTTCTCCGGTTCGGGATGCGCGTATTCGACGAATTCCAGCCCGTCAGTGCCCATCGGATTGGCTTCGGAAATCGTGGCGGCCGGCGCGTCATGCGGGAACGGACCCATGGCGGTCTCCTGTGCGAGGCGTTTTCTTCTGCCGCAGGAATAGCCGAAACGGCCTACAAATATCGTGCAAAATTGATATGTTTTACATATTATTCGCACATTTCATGCATTAAATAGCAATATGGCGCATGATTCAGTCATCGTCGACGATGCCGACCTGAAGCTCCTGTCGGCGCTGCAGGACAATGGCGCGCTCACCAATCAGCAACTGGCGGACGCCGTGCGGCTGTCGCCCTCGCAATGCTCGCGCCGCCGCCAGCGGCTGGAACAGGCCGGCGTGATCCGCCGCTATCGCGCCGATCTCGATCCGGCTTTGCTCGGCTTTGGCATTACGGTCTTCATCTTCGTCGCGCTCGCGACCCACTCACGCAACAATGCGCGGCGCTTCCGCGATCTCGTCGCAACGCTCGCGATGGTTCAGGAGACCCACGCGCTGACCGGCGATTCCGATTACCTCCTGAAGGTGATCGTCACGGATCTGCGAGCGCTGTCCGCATTGGTCAACGACGTGCTGCTGCCGCACGAGGCGGTCGAGCGCGTGAAGTCGAGTATCGTGCTGGAAACTTTGAAGGACGACGCGCGATTGCCGATCGGGTGATACGACACTTGGTCATGCCCGCATCACGCGGCTTCGCCACGGTCGGGCAATGACGTCTAAACCCCGAGATACGCCTCTCTCACGCGCTTGTCGTTCAACAATTCGCGCCCGGTGCCGGTATGCGAAATGCGCCCGGTCTCAAGCACATAACCGCGGTCGGCGATGGCGAGCGCGGCATAGGCGTTCTGCTCGACCAGCAGAACGGTCATGCCCTGCCGCTTCAGTCCTGCAATGATCGAGAAAATCTGCTCCACAAGGATGGGAGCCAGCCCCATGGACGGCTCGTCGAGCAGGAGCATCTTCGGTCGCGCCATCAGCGCGCGCCCCATGGCCAGCATCTGCTGCTGACCGCCCGACAGCGAGCCCGCGGCAATCGCCCGCTTCTCCGCCAGCACCGGGAACGTCGCGTAAACCCCCTGGATGTCGGTCGCGATCTCGGAGTCCTTGCGCGACCATGCCCCGAGCCTGAGATTGTCCTCGACCGAAAGCGGCGAGAACACCTGCCGGCCTTCCGGCACCTGCGCAATTCCACGCGTGACCCGGATATGCGGCGCGACGCGATCAAGCGGTTCGCCGAGAAAGCGGATCGACCCGCCGGAGACCGGCTGCACGCCCGATATCGCACGAAGCAATGTGGTCTTGCCGGCGCCGTTGCTGCCAACGAGCGTGACGATCTCGCCCTGCTTCACCTCAAGCGAGAGACCGTGCAGCACTTCGATGCGGCCGTAGCGGCTGGAGAGGTTGTCAATGACGAGCATCGGCCCCCTCCCCGCCTGCATGCGCGCCGAGATAGGCCGCGACCACCGCCGGATTCGAGCGCACTTCCTGTGCCGTGCCCTGCGCCAGCGTGCGGCCCTGATCGAGCACATGGATGCGGTTCGAGATTTTCATCACAAGCCGCATGTCATGCTCGACAAGGACGACCGTAATGCCCTGCGCCGCGATCTTCTGAATCACGGCATCGACTTCGGCGGTTTCGACCGCGTTGCAGCCGGCGGCGGGTTCATCGAGCAGCAGAACCTTCGGCTCGGCCGCGAGCGCGCGTGCGATCTCAAGCCGCTTCAGCGCGCCGTAAGGCAACTCGCCGGCCGGACGATCGCCGAGCTTGCTGAGGCCGACCAGCGCGAGCAATCCCTCCGCGCGCCCGCGCGATGCCCGGTTCTGCAGCACGACGCTCGGCAGGCGCAACAGATGCGCCAGCACGTTGCGGTTCTCGTGCAGATGACATCCGACCATGACGTTTTCCAGCGCGGTCATGCGAAAGAATATCTGCAGATTCTGGAAGGTCCGTGACAACCCGCGCTGCGCCAGCAGATGCGCCGGAAGATTGGTCACATCCTGTCCCTCAAGCATCACCTTGCCGCGTGGCGCCCGGTAAAGCCCCGAGATCATATTGAACAGGGTGGTCTTGCCGGCCCCGTTCGGACCGATGATGGCGAAGATTTCGCCCGCATTGACCGCGAGCGAGACATCATCCACGGCGCGGACGCCGCCGAAATCGATGCCGAGCCCTTCGGTCGAGAGTACGCTCATGACGCACTCCGCCGGAACAGACTGGCGATGCTCGGCACGATGCCCGCGCGCAGGAAGATCATGAAGACGATCATGATCGCACCGAGCGCGATGTGCTCGTAATCGTGAAAGACGGTCAGCATCTGCGGCAGGATCGTCAGCAGAGCCGCACCGACGATGCTGCCGAGGATGGACCCCAGGCCGCCCAGCACCGCCATCACCACGAACTCGATCGAGCGAAGAAATCCGGCAGTCCCGGGCGTCACCAACCCGTCGAACAGCGCGAGATAGGCACCAGCGACGGCCGCGTAAACGGCCGACAGGACGAAAGCGATCAGCTTGTAGCGCGCGACATCGACGCCGAGCACCCGCGAGGCCACCTCGCTGTCATGGATGGCACGCAGCGCGCGGCCGGTGGGTGAATCGATCAAGTTGGCTGTGAGCAGCACCGCGAGCACCAGCGTCACGCCGGAAATCCAGTACCAGGCCAGAGAGCCCCGCGCCGTCCATCCGAACACGACAAGCCGCGGCACCGGCATGCCATCCGGTCCGCCGGTGAAGCGGGCCTCGTTAGTGAACACCATCGCAATCAGAATGCCCATGCCGAGCGTCGCGACCGCAAGGTAATGGCCCTTGAGCTTCAAAATCGGCCGGCCGATCACGAAGGCGAGCGTGGCCGCGACGATCACGCCAATGAGCAGCGCAATCCAGGAGGGCACCGCGAAATGCGTCGGCAGCACCGCGACAGCATAGGCGCCAATCCCAAAAAAACCGGCATGGCCAAGACTGACCTGTCCCGCGAAGCCCATCAGAAGATTGATACCGAGCACGGCGATACTGAAGATGAAGACCAGCGCTCCGATCCGCAGATAGAAGCTTGTCGGCACGACATAAGGAAGCGCGACGACAATCGCCGCGACCAGCAGGACCACACCGTATGTTCGCAAGACGCCCCGCATCTCAGACGCGCTCGATGCTGGCTTTGCCGAACAATCCCTGCGGCATGACGAACAACACGCCGAGGATGACAAGGAAGGCCACTGCATCCTTGTAGGCGGAGGAAATGTAACCGGCGCCGAACGTCTCCAGCAGCCCGACCATGAGCCCGCCGACCACGGCGCCAAGCGGATGCCCCATGCCGCCGAGCATGGCGGCGGCAAAGCCTTTCAGCGCGAGCAGCGTGCCGATGTCGTAATTCGTCAGCGTGATCGGCGTCACGAGGATGCCGCCGATCGCGCCGATCGCGGCCGACAGCGCGAACGAGACGCCGACGATCGCCGCTGTGTTGATGCCGACGAGGCGCGCGGCGAGCCGGTTCGCGGCAGTCGCCGTCATCGCCTTGCCGATCATGGTTTTGGTCGCGAGCAACCAGAGCGCCACCACGATTGCGAGGGTGCCGCCCAGCACGATCAGACTCTGCGGCAGGATGGTCGCGCCGCCGACACGGATCGGATCGGAGCCGAGGAAAGCCGGGTAGGAGTGATAATTCTTGTCGAACACCACGGCGGCGACGCCGCGCAGAAAGATCGAGGCACCGATGGTGATGATGATGAGCGTGACAGGTGACGCTCCCTTTGCGGGCTCGATCGCAAGCTGATGCAGGAGGATTCCGACGATCACCGCGGCCACGAGCGCGATCAGCGCGGCGATCGGCAGAGGAATGCCGGCGGCCACCGCGAAGAACGTGACCATGCCGCCGATCATCACGAACTCGCCCTGCGCGAAATTGATGACGTCGGAGGCGTTGTAGATCAGCGTGAATCCGAGCGCGACCAGGGCGTAGATCGCGCCGACAGTCAGGCCGGAAAAGGTGAATTGTAGAAATTCGGGCATCTTCACCCTCCCCTGGAGGGGGAGGGTCGGCGAGCGTCGCGAGCCGGGGTGGGGTGAACAATGCCAGCTTGTCTCTCGTCAGCTTGAAGCATCGCAAAGATCTTTTCCAGAACGCCGCTCAAGTTTTCACTGACATCCGAATTCCAAAATCGGATCACCCGATAGCCTTCGGCTTCCAACCATCGGGTGCGAGCTGCATCCTTATGAGACGCAGCTCGGTTGGCATGCTGACTTCCATCAACTTCGATCACCAGCTTCAATTGCTGGCATGCGAAGTCCACGACATAAGGACCGATTGCGACCTGCCGCCGAAAATGGGAACCGTGAATCGGGAGTCGTCTTACTGCACGCCAAAGCTTCTGCTCTGCTCCGGTCGCGTTCGCCCGAAGTCGTTTTGCAGTCAAAAGGCGAAACTGCTTCAAGTCTTTCGACACGTCACCCCACCCCGATCGCCTTCGCTTCGCGTCGGCGATCGACCCTCCCCCTCAAGGGGAGGGTGACAGTCTTCTGCTTCGATAGACTACGGCTTAATTCGACAGCGTCCAGTCGCCGTTCTTGATTTCCAGCATCCGGAACGCAGACAGGTCGAGTCCCATGTGATCGGTCGGCGACATGTTGACGACGCCGCCCGTGCCGATGAAGCCCTTGGTCTTCTCGATCTCGTCGCGCACCTTGGCCTTGTCGGTGCCGCCGGCGCGCTTGAACGCATCGACCAGGATCATCAGGCCGTCATACATGTGCCCGCCGAAGGTCGAGACCGGCTGGCCGGTCTTGGCCTCGTAGGTCTTCTTGTAATCCATCACGACCTTCTTCTGCGGATCGCTGTCCGGCAGCTTCTCGGCGACCAGCAGCGCCGCGGCCGGCAGCCGCACACCTTCCGCCGCAGCCGGCGTCGCAAGCTCGATGAACTGCTTCGTGCCGACGCCGTGGCTCTGATAGAGCGGGAATGGCAGGCCGAGTTGCTTGTAGTTACGGGTCACGATCGCAGGCCCCTGCCCGAAGCCGGGGTTGATCACGGCCTGCACGCCCGCCTTGCCCTTGATGTTGGTCAGCTGCGCGGTCATGTCGTTGTCCGCCGGCTGGTAGGTCTCCTCGTGCACGATATCGATGCCGTATTTCTTGTTTACGGTCAGGCACTGGTCGCGCATCGATTTTCCGAACGCATCTGCGCCCGCGATCATCGCGACCTTGGTCAGATTGCGCTTCTTCATGTCCTCGAAGATTTTCTCGCAGGCCATGAGGTCGGTATGCGGCGTCTTGAAGTTCCACTTCTTGACCGGCGAAACCGCCTGGACGGCGCCGGCGAAATTGATCAGCGGAATTTCCGCCTCTTCGGCGAGCGGAATGATCGCCATGGTGCTGGCCGTGGTCGAACCGGCAAGCAGCGCGTCGACCTTGTCCTGCTCGATCAGACGGGTCGCGAAGGTGCGCGCGTTGTTCGGATTCGAGGCATCGTCATAGATGATCGCCTCGACCTTGCGGCCGTTGATGCCGCCCTTGGCGTTGATATCGGCGACATACATCTCAAGCGTCTTCTTTTCGGGATCGCCGAGGAACGATGCGCCGCCGGTCGCCGACAGCACTGCACCGATCTTGATCGGCGCCTGCTGTGCCTGTGCAAGCGAAACGGACAGCGCCATTGCCGCCGCGGTCACGAGCAGTTTCACTGGAAGCTTCATGTTTATCCTCCCTTGGATATTTTCGTTCAGGCTGCTTTTTGGCGGCGCATGGGTGCGACGCGGAAACGATTGGCGACGAACGCCGAGTCGGTCAGGCAGGCATTGCCCGCGGGGTTGGCACCCGAGACGTGATAGTCCGAAAACGCTGCCGATTGATTGACATAAATGCCCCCTGTCAGATTGACGGACAATGCGACACCTGCGCGCGCGAA
>CAZIKZ010000242.1:0-6876 GCA_964539845.1 uncultured Hyphomicrobiales bacterium | reverse complement strand
GAAGATGCAGGGCCGCGGCGGCACCGGCGGGGACGGCTTGTGCGAATGCGCGCCTTTGTCATCGAATACGATGACTTCGCCATTCTCGATGTCGCGCACATATTTCGCGCCGATGATGTCGAGCGCGCAGGTCTCCGAGGTCAGGATCGGGCAGCCGTCCAGCGTGCCAAGGACGAGCGGGCGGATACCGAGCGGATCGCGCGCACCGACCAGCTTCTTGTTGGTGAGGCCGACGAAGGAATAAGCCCCTTCCAGCATACGCAGGCCGTCGATGAAGCGGTCGACGAAGCGCGGCTTGCGCGAGCGCGCCACGAGGTGAAGGATCACCTCGGTGTCGGTGGTCGACTGCATGATCGCGCCCTCACGAACGAGTTCGCGGCGCAGCGTCAGTCCGTTCGTCAGATTGCCGTTATGGCCGATCGCCAGACCGAACGGATCGAGTTCGGCGAAAAGAGGCTGCACGTTGCGCAGGAGCGTTTCGCCGGTGGTCGAATAGCGCACATGGCCGACCGCGGACATGCCGGGCAGGCGGTCGATGACCTTGCGCTCGGAAAATGTATCGCCGACCAGGCCGAGGCGGCGCTCGGAATGGAACCGGTGGCCGTCGAATGAGACGATACCGGCGGCTTCCTGGCCGCGATGCTGAAGCGCATGCAGTCCGAGCGCGGTGATGGCGGCGGCATCCGGGTGGCCGAAAATACCGAACACGCCGCATTCTTCGCGGAGGCGGTCGGCATTCAGTTCGAGGTCGAGAGAACGGTCGAGGGCGGGGCCGGTATCGGGAGAGTCGGTCATTTCGCGGTCCAAACCCTTAATCCCCCGGTTGCGCCCGCTAGCGTGCGGGCGCGGCCCGTGTTTCGATCAGCTGACGCATGTCCGTGCGGTCGTTACGGGCATAACCCTCGCCGGAATTCCGGGGCGATCCCGGCGCGGTGGAGTCGGACTTCTGCTGTCCGGCTGCCGGTTCCTCGCCTTCACCGTCCTTGGGACGCTTCAGCCTCTTCAAGATGGTGCTTTCGGGGTCATCCGGCAACATCGACTTAAGCCAATCGCCCGTGCCCGCAAGAACAACACGCGATTTTGCACCGGTAACCCATGTGGGTTGCGATTTCTGCGGCACCAGCCAGTCGAAAAACAGATACGCGACAACCACAATGACCAGTCCGCGGCCGAGCCCGAAGAGGAATCCGAGGGTGCGATCCAGCGCCCCGATTCGGCTGTCCAGAATCATGTCCGAAACCCGGACAGTGAGGATCGACACGATCAGGAGGGTGCCCAGAAAAACGCCGCCGATCACGGCGCCTGCGGCGACATACTGGTTGTTGAAGTAGCTCTCTGCGAACGGCATCAGCCGCTTGTAGAAATAGAGCGTGGCCGCGGCCGCCGCGATCCAGGCCGCAATCGACAGGATTTCGCGCATGAAGCCGCGAATCATGGCGAGCAGGCCAGAGATCATCATCACGGCCAGTAAAATAATGTCGAGCAGCGTGATTGGCATGGTGGAGCGGGCTTCGGGGTCCGGGTCCGGACGGGCGCGCCTGTATAGCCGCCTGCCTTCGCCGCGTCACCCGTCTTTCTGCCCGCATTCCGTCATGAACCACAACGCTTTGCCGCGCGACAAAGGACTTGGCGGGGTGTCTTTGATGGTCGTCCGGACAGGGTTTCGGAGCTTGTTCCGTTCGGCCACAATGCAAACAGGGCCCGGACCGGGCGGAGGACACGATGATCGGTGAAACTTTCAGGCGCTGGACGGTGAAGGTGTCGGCGCTTGCGCTTGGCCTCGCGGCGGTGCCGGCCACGGCTCAGGATGACGTCCGCGCGCTCACTCAGGCCTACAATCAGTCGGGACAGGAGCTATTCCGGACCCTGGCCTCCGAGCCCGGCAATGTCGTGCTGTCGCCGCTGTCGATCGGTACCGCGATGGCGATGGCGCTGGCCGGTGCACGCGGCGAGACCGAGGCCGAGATGCGTCAGGTGCTGCGGCACACGCTGTCCGGCAAGGCAATCAACGAGGCCAATGCGCGGACGCTTGCGGCATTGCTCGCGGGAGGCGCGCCGTCCTGTCCGGAGGGCTTCAAGCTGAGCGGACGGTTGTGCGAAACGCCCGCACCGGTAGACAAGGACGCGCCGTGCCCGCATGACGCCAACCGTGACGGCGCGCTTTGCGTCACCGACGCGCGCGAGCCGAAGGCAACGCTTCGCATCGCCAACGCGCTGATGCTGGTCAATCCCTCGGCGACGGTTGCCGATGCCTACCGGGACGCGATCCGCGCGCAATTCGGCGCGGAGATTTTCCCCGGTGCGGATCTCGCGACCGTCAACAACTGGGTCAAGGAGAAGACCGAGGGCAAGATTCCGACGATCCTCGATAAGCTCAATCCGCAGGACTCCCATGTCCTTCTGAATGCGGTCTATTTCAATGCGCCCTGGACGCAGGCGTTCGCGAAGAATGCGACGCGCGATCGCGAATTTCATCTGACTGCGACCGACGCGGCCGAGGTGCCGACCATGTCGCAGAGCGCGGCGTTCGCAATCGAGAAGGGCGACGGCTACCAGGCGATCCGGCTGCCTTATGCGCGCGACGGGTTGTCGATGGTCGTGGTGCGGCCGGACGACATCGACGGCATCGGCAAGGTGATTGCAGGCTTCGACGGGGCGAAGTCTGACGCGCTCATGCAGGCGCTGATCAAGGCGCCGAAGCGGACGGTCGTGTTGAGCATGCCGAAATTCAAGTTCGCGTTCGCCGCCGACCTGATCGCGCCGTTCAAGGCGCTTGGCATGAACAAGGTATTCGACCCGGCGCAGTCCGATCTGTCCGGCATGACGGGCGTGCCGCGTGAAAAGGCGCAATCGTCCATCGACCAGATCGCGCATCGTGCGGTGATCGATGTCGCGGAGGAGGGGACCGAAGCCGCGGCCGCGACCGCTGTCGTCGTCACCACCCGCACGATGGCGCCCGGCCACCAGCCGGAGCGGTTTGTCGTCGACCGGCCATTCATGTTTCTGATCGCGGACGACAAGACCGGCGCGATCCTGTTTGCGGGACGTGTGAGCGATCCGCGGAAATAACGGGCGCGGGGCCACCCTCCAGCTTTGCCGGGCGTCGCCGGGTCGCGCGCGCAAAAATAGCGCTGGGCGGGAGCCCGACCGGGACTTATGGTTAAATAAGTCTGAAGGTCGGGATCATGATGCATCGAACCGCTCGCGCGGCCATCATCGCGGTGTTGCTGGTCGCGGGTTCGCAGGCCGCGGTACACTACGCGCTCGAGTCCGTCGCCAAGGCGACCACGCTCGAGAGCCGGTTGTTTCAGCCGCAGTTGCGACCGAGCGAACGAATTACGTCAACCGCTCTGGCGCAAGCATCCAGCGGATCGATCCGGTAAAGGCAGGCCGATCAGGCCTCGCGCTTGAGACGATTGCGATTTCCGCGCGCGGCGATATCGGCGACCAGCGACGCGAGATTGCCGTGGGGGCTCAGCGTCAGTCCGGCGTCCGATGGCGCGTCGGCGCGGCCGGGATCGGGCAGGAACGCGCGCTGGAAGCCGAGCTTGGCCGCCTCCTTCAGGCGTGCCGACGCCTGCGCCACCGGACGCAATGCGCCCGATAGCGATACCTCCCCGAAATAGACGGCATCGGCGGGAAGCGGCGCGCCGGCGAGCGACGACACGAGCGCTGCGGCAGCGGCGAGATCGGCCGCGGGCTCATGGATGCGAAGGCCGCCCGCGACGTTGAGATAGACGTCATGCGTGCCGAGCCGCACGCCGCAATGCGCTTCAAGAACGGCGATCAGCATGGAGAGACGGCTCGGATCCCATCCGACCACCGCGCGGCGCGGCGTGCCGAGCGATGTCGGCGCGACCAGCGCCTGGATTTCGACCAGCACCGGACGCGTGCCTTCAATGCCTGCGAAGACAGCGGTGCCGGGCGAGCCGAGATCGCGTTCGGACAGGAACAGTTCGGACGGGTTCGTCACCTCGCGCAGGCCCAGCCCGGTCATCTCGAACACGCCGATCTCGTCGGTCGGGCCGAAGCGGTTCTTGACCGCGCGCAGGATACGAAACTGATGTGAGCCTTCGCCCTCGAACGACATCACCGCGTCGACCATATGTTCGACCACGCGGGGACCGGCGATCTGTCCATCTTTCGTGACGTGGCCGACGAGGATCACGCAGGCGCCGCTGCGCTTTGCGAAACGGATCAGCAACTGCGCGGAGGCGCGGACTTGCGTCACCGTGCCCGGCGCCGATTCCACGCTGTTGGTCCACATGGTCTGAATCGAGTCGATCACCACCAGCCGCGGCAACTCGCCTTGCGACAGCGTCGCGATGATGTCTTCAACCGAAGTCTCGGAGGCAAGCTCGACTGTGGCATCGGAGAGGGCGAGCCGCTCTGCGCGCAGCCGCACCTGTGCGACCGCCTCTTCGCCCGAGATATAGACCGAGCGCTGCTTGAGGCGTGCCAGCACCGCCGCGACCTGAACGAGCAGGGTCGATTTGCCGATACCCGGATCGCCGCCGACCAGGATGACCGAGCCGCGCACAAGACCGCCGCCGGTGACGCGATCGAATTCGCTCAGGCCGGTCGCAGTGCGAGGCGCTTCTTCGGTGCCGCCCGACAGTGGTTGCAGAGCGAAGGCGCGTCCGCGTCCGAGCGCCTTGGCTGCGCTGCTGCCCTTGCCGACGGGCGCGTCGGCGGACTCCTCGGCGAGCGTGTTCCACTCGCCGCAGGACTCGCACTTGCCCTGCCAGCGCGAATAGGCCGCGCCGCAATTCTGGCAGACGAAGGAGGGGGTCTTGCGACTCATGCTGACAACTGTACCGAAAAGTCATTCCGGGGCACGCGCGAAGCGCGGGAGCCCGGAATCCAGGGCAACATTCGCAGTGCGTGGCTCTGGATTCCGGGTTCGCCAGCTTCGCTGACGCCCCGGAATGACGAACGACTACCCGCCCTTATACACGCGCGCGTATCGGCGCCCGAGGCTGGTCAGCACCTCGTAGCCGATGGTGCCGATCATGTCGCCGAGTGCATCGACGGTGCGGCCTTCGCCGATCACGGTCGCGAAATCCCCGCGCTTCACACTGCCGGCGGGCAGGTCGGTGACGTCGAGGGCGATCAGATCCATCGAGATGCGGCCGACGATCGGGCAGGGCTTGCCGTTCACGATGAGCGTGCCGCCCGCCTTTTGGTCGGCGCCGCTCTGCGAGCGCGGGAAGCCATCGGCATAACCCAGGGTCGCGATGGCGATGCGCGAGGGGCGGCGCGCGGTCCAGGTCGCGTCGTAGCCGACCGTCTCGCCGAAGGCGATGTCCCGCAGTTTGGCGATCCGCACCTTCAGGTCGACCACGGGCTTCATCGGGTTCGGTTGGCCGGGTGTCGGATTGACGCCGTACAGCGCAACGCCCGGCCGGACTAGGTCGAGATGCGCGGCCGAGCCGAGGAAGATGCCGGACGAGTTCGATATCGATGCCGGCACGCCGCGGAACAAGGCGCGCACATTGCGGAAGGTGAGAATCTGCTCCTGATTGCGCTGGCTTTCCGCAAATTGCGACGCCACGAAATGACTCATGATGAGCCGGATCCCGTGGTTTTGCGTATTGATGCGCGGCGCGATCGCAGCGGCTTCCTCGACCGAGATCCCCAGCCGGTTCATTCCGGTATCGACGTGCAGCGCGAAGCCGCCACCCCATTTCGCGCCGCCTGCGAAGGCGTCCCACTCTGCAAGCTCGGCCAGGGATCCGATGACCGGCCGCAGATTGTGGTCGGCGAAAACCTGGCCGGTGCCCTGCGGAAGGCCATTGAGGATGTAGATGACAATGTCGCGTGCGACCGCGCGCAGACGCTTGCCCTCAGCGAGATCGGCTACGAAAAACGTGTTGCAACCCGATTGCCGGAGGTGGCCCGCGACCGGCTCGAGGCCAAGCCCGTAGCCGTCCGCTTTCACCACAGCCGCGCAATCGGCGGGCGTCGCGCTGCTCCGAAGCGTCTTGTAGTTCGCTTCAAGCGCCGCGAGATCGACCGTGAGAATACCGCCGGCCTGGTCGGCGGGCGGTCCAGCGGTAAGGGCGGGATAGGACATATCGGACGCGGGCGTCGGTGACAGCATATCGGCACTCTGCCGCAATTGATGATGGCGCGTAGGTCAATAAGTCAGCCCGCGCCCGAAAGCAAAACTAAGGCGATCAGGACGGAATGCGCTCCGGCAAACGGTCCTCCGGCGCGAGATCGCTGAAGCGGGTGATGCTGCCTTCGAACTGCAACTGGACTGTACCGGTCGGACCATGGCGCTGCTTGGCGATGATGGCCTCGGCCTTGCCGTGCATCATCTGCATTTCGACCATCCATTTGGCATGCTCTTCAGTGCCCGGTCGCGGCTCCTTGTTCTGAAGGTAATATTCCTCACGATAGACGAACACCACCACGTCGGCGTCCTGTTCGATCGAGCCCGATTCACGAAGGTCGGAGAGTTGCGGGCGCTTGTCCTCGCGGCTTTCGACCTGACGCGACAACTGTGACAGCGCGATGATCGGAACGCTGAGTTCCTTGGCGAGCGCCTTGAGGTTGGTGGTGATCTCGGTGATTTCCTGGACGCGGTTGTCCTGCGATTTCCGGCTGGAGCCTTGCAGCAGCTGGATGTAGTCGATGACGAGCAGGTCGAGCCCGCGCTGGCGCTTCAACCGGCGCGCGCGCGCCATGAGTTGCGCGATCGACAGACCGCCGGTTTCGTCCACGAAGAACTTCATGTTCTGCAATTCGAGCGAGACATCGCGGATGACCTCGAAGTCCTGCTCGCTGATGCCGCCGCGGCGGATCGTGCTCGACGGAATTCCGCTCCGCTCGGCAATAATACGGGTGGCGAGCTGCTCGGCCGACATTTCG
>CAZIKZ010000241.1:0-6883 GCA_964539845.1 uncultured Hyphomicrobiales bacterium | reverse complement strand
CGGGCTCCCCGGGGCCGGTCAGCTTCGGGCGGATGCCGGCATAATCGGGCACCAGCGTGCCGTCCGGCAAACCCGGCCAATAGGTGCGGACGCGCGCATAGAAGGATGCCGCGCGTGACGGATCGACATCATAGATTTCGCTGTCGATCCACTCCACGTCCGGGCCGAACCGCATGCGGCCCGCAAGATCGAGTGTGACATGCACGCCGAGGCCGCCGTCCACCGGCGTCGGATAGATCAGGCGGGTGAAGGCGGGCTTGCCTGCGAACGCGAAGTAATTCCCCCGCGCCAGCACCTGCTTCGGGATCCGCAACGCCGGATAGCCTTCGATGACGCGCGCCACATTCTGTGCCGACAGACCCGCGCAATTCACCACAGCGTCCACGTCGAGCTGACCGGGCTCGCGCCCGCCGAATGCGACGCGCCAGCCGTGCAAAGCCGGAGTCAGCCGCTCCACCGGCGTCTCGAACGCGATCGCGCCGCCATGCGCTTCGATGTCGCCCTGGAGCGCCAGCATATAGCCATGTCCGTCGATGATCCCGGTGGCAGGCGAAACCAGCGCTGCGATGCAGGACAATTCCGGCTCGAGATCGCGCGCGGCATTGCCGCCGATCAGTTCGAGTCCCTCGACGCCGTTGATCTTGCCTTGCGCCTGGATCGCCTCGATGCGCGTACGCTCGGCCTCACTGGTGGCGACGATGAACTTGCCGCAGCGGCGGTGCGGCACGCCATGGGATTCGCAGAACGCGTACAGCATGCGATTGCCGCGCGGGCAGAACTTCGCCCGGCGTGAGCCGGTCGGGTAATACATGCCGGCGTGAATGACTTCGCTGTTGCGCGATGAAATTCCGGTTCCGATTGCGTCGGCTTTTTCCGCAACGATGACATCATGGCCGCCGAGCGCGGCCGCACGTGCGACGGCGAGCCCGATCACACCTGCGCCGATGATCAGGATCTGCATCGGCAACTTTCCAGTTTCGTGTTCGGCGCAAATGGAACGATGAACATTCGACAACAATCCCGGCGCTTTGGTCGCATCCGATGCTTCTAGCGGTTTCCTGTTCGGGGGAACAATTCGATTGTGTTTTGAATTTAACCTCGTGGGCGACGCTAGGGGTTTCGGATGTCAAAACAGCTTGTCGCTGTTACGTGCGTCGCTGTCGCAGCCGCGGCGTTGTTGATTACTCCCGCGTTCGCGCAGGGTCATGGGCGTGGTGGTGGAGGTGGCGGCGGCGGAGGCCGCCCGGCCGCGGCTCCGATGGCCCGGCCGGCACCTGCCGCACCCGCGCCAAGATTTTCCGCACCAAGCGCTTCGCCCAGAATGGCCGCCCCGCCGCGCATGGCGGCTCCACCACCTCGCATGGCACCTCCGCCTCGTATGGCGCCTCCGCCAAGGATGGCCGCACCTCCGAGAATGGGACCGCCGCCACGCGCCGCGCGTCCGGCGGAGTCTCCTCGCTTCGCTCAACCGCCCCGTGGTGCGCCGTCGCGGGCCGGCGGCCCGGCGCCCGAGCGGTCGCGTCCGGCTCCACGTCACGCCGTTCAACCGCAGCGGATCGAACGCCAGCAACGCGTTCAGCAACGTCAGGATCGGGTGCAGGACGCGCGGCGGCCGCAGCAGGAGCGAGTCCAGCGCGCACGCGAGAACCGGCAGGACATTCAGACGCTGCGCAATAATCAGCAACGTGATTTGCGGGCAAAAGGCCTGACGGCGCCGGAACGCCAGAAGCTGCGTGCCGAGCAGCGCCAGCAGATGCGGGATCTGCAAACCCGGCAGCGTGAGCGCATCCAGGCCGAGCGGCCGGGTCGCGATGGTCCCGGCCGGGATCAAGCCGCGCGGCCGGACCGTGCCGATCGGCAGGCCTCAGGTCCGCGGGCGAAGGAGCGGGCCGCAAACAGCGAGCAGCGCCAGAGCGAGCGTGCGCAGCGCATCCAGCAGCGCCAGCAGTTGCGCGAACAGCGCGCCCAGAACCCGGCCGCGGGTGCCGAGCGTCGCGTCAGCCGTGAGGAGGCCCGCGCCGGGCGTTTCGCCACGCGCTATGCCGATCGCGGCGACCGCCGCCAGGTGCGCGCTGAACGGGCCTTCGCCCGCCATGCCTGGCGCCACGGACGGCGCGCAGCTTTCGTCGCGTGGCTGGGTCCGATTTTCTACCCGTATATCTATTCGGATGTCTTCGACTACACGTTCTTCCCCTACGCCTATGACGACGGCTATTGGGCCTATGCCTATGACGACTTCGTCGACGGCGTGTTCTTTGCCTATGGCAGTCCCTATGCCGACGATCGCGGTTCGGCTCCGCTCGCGCAGCTCGTCGCACCGGCGACAACCGGCTCTGCGTCGCAGCAGGGGCCCGTCCTGAATAGCCAGACGCGGCGTAATGTCGAACAGGTTTGCGATCCGACGCAGGCGCTGACCGCGTGGCCGTTCCGCCAGATCCAGGCCGCGGTGCGGCCGACCGCCGAACAGCTGACGTTGCTCGAGGATATGAAGGCGGCTGCAAACGAAGCTGCGAATGCCTTCAAGTCGTCGTGCCGAACCGACATAACGATGACGCCGACAGGACGCCTCGATGCGATGATCTCGCGCTTCGAGGCATCGCTGGATGCCATTGCCCTGGTTCGTCCGCCGCTCGAAGCGTTCTACAACGCGTTGACAGACGAGCAGCGTGCGCGCTTCGACGCGATCGGACCCGATCTTGGCCGGGCTGAGGCGCGTGCGGCACGCAACCGTCAACCGGCCAGTGCGAATGCCTGCGCGGGCGACAAGGCTGGTTTGAGCGCCGTGCCGATAGAAGCGTTGCGCGAGCAGCTGAAGCCGAACGAGGAGCAGAAGACAGCGCTCGACAAGCTGGACGATGCAACCAGCGCGGCACTGGACGCGCTCACCGCCGCCTGTCCGGACGCGGTGCCGCTGACGCCGGGCGGACGGCTCGAGGCGATGGAGAAACGGCTGACTGCGATGCTGGATGCCGCCGAAACCATCAAGCCTGCGCTGGATACATTCTATGCGTCGCTGACAAGCGAGCAGAAAGCGCGGTTCAATACGCTCGGCCGTCAGGCGCAGCGGGTGGACTGACTGATGTAGTCATTCCGGGGCGGCGCGCGGCGCCGAACCCGGAATCCAGCTCTGGATGACTTGCCGCCGGAATGACAATGACAAAGACCTTACTCCGCAGCGAGCCGGACTTCCGGCGCGGCAGCACGCACCTCGGCGTCGACGTTGCTCTCGAACTTGGTGAAGTTGTCCTGGAACATCTTCACCAGCGCGCGCGCGGTCTCGTCGAACTCGGCTTTGTTCTGCCAGGTCTTCATCGGATACAGCAGGTGCGGTTCGATGCCCGGCACCGAGCTCGGCACCGCAAAGCCGAAATAGGGATCGGTGCGGTATGACGCGTTCTTCAGCGAGCCGTCGAGGGCGGCGGTCACGAGCGCACGCGTCGCCTTGATCGGCATACGGCGGCCAACGCCGTATTTGCCGCCGGTCCAGCCCGAATTGACCAGCCAGCAATCGACATTGTGCTTGGCGATATAGTCGCGCAGCAGGTTGCCGTATTCTGCCGGCGGACGCGGCAGGAACGGTGCGCCGAAGCAGGTCGAGAATTCCGGCTGAACGCCGACCAGGCCCTTCTCGGTTCCGGCGACCTTCGCGGTGTAGCCGGAGAGGAAGTGATACATCGCCTGCGCGGGCGTCAGCTTCGCGATCGGCGGCATCACGCCATAGGCGTCGGCCGTGAGGAAGATGATGTTCTTCGGATGGCCCGCGCAGCCCGTGCGCGATGCATTCGGGATGGAGTCGAGCGGATAGGCCGAACGCGTGTTCTCGGTCTTCGAGATGTCGGTGTAATCCGGCACCCGCGTCTCGGGATCGAACACCACGTTTTCGAGGATCGCGCCGAAGCGGTTGGTCGCGTCCCAGATCAGCGGCTCTTTCTCGTATGTGAGATCGACGGTCTTGGCGTAACAGCCACCTTCGAAGTTGAAGATGCCATCCGGGCCCCAGCCGGTTTCGTCGTCGCCGATCAGGGTGCGGCTCGGGTCGGCTGACAGCGTGGTCTTGCCGGTACCGGACAGGCCGAAGAACAGGGCGCTATCGCCATCGTTGCCGACATTGGCCGAGCAATGCATCGGCATCACGCCCTGCGCCGGCAGATAGAAGTTCAGCGTCGTGAACACCGACTTCTTCATCTCGCCCGCATACGACGAGCCGCAGATCAGCACGATCTTGCGAGTGAAATCGATCGCGACCATCGTGTCGGAGCCTTCGCGGCCGCCATGACGCTTTGCGTCCGGACGGAACGACGGCAGATCGATGATCGTCATGTCCGGCGTGAAGCCGGCAAGCTCCGCGCGCTCGGGGCGAATGAGCAGCGTGCGGATGAACAGCGAATGCCAGGCGAGTTCGGTGAAGACGCGGACCTTGATGCGATAGGTCTTGTCGGCGCCGCCATAGAGGTCCTGCGCGAACAGCGACTTGCCTTTGCAATGCGCAAGGAAGTCCGCATAGAGATTGTCGAAATTCTCTTTCGAGAGCTTGCGGTTGCCGTCCCACCAGACGCTGTCGCGGGTGAGGTCGTCGACCACGGTATGCTTGTCCTTGGGAGAGCGGCCGGTGTGGTGACCGGTCTCGGCGCAGAGCGCGCCACCGGCAACGATGTGACCTTCGCCGGCTGCGATCGCGCGCTCATAAAGCGGCGCGTCCGTCAGGTTCCAGTGAACGGCCTGAAGATCCTTCAGTCCGAATTTGTCCGCTCCGTAAGCTTTGTTTCTTACGCCCGTTTCCTGCACGGAATGTCCTCCGAATACCACTCCAGCCGCCCTGCCGCGGCCAGCTTCCAGTCACACGCCAATGTCGGTGTGGCCCTTGAGATAGGTCAAACGGTCTCGTCGGACCGTGCGGCGATTTATTAGAACTGTGATGGCCGGATGCCAAGCGTTTTGAGGACGCATCTGTTGCCGTCAGATCGCTGCAACGCAGCAAGTGCATGCGGTAACAGGAGAAGCGGCGTTAACGATGAAGCGGGCGCCGTCGTATCCGGTGCCCGCTTCCGAAGTTCGCGCTGCTGTGCAATCGCGAGAGGGACGCCGTCAGTTCGACGCGTTGACCACTTCGACGCGGCGGTTTTCGCCGGAGAGCGGCTGATCCGGCACCTTCAGGCGCTCGAAGCCGAAGCCGGCGACCAGAACCCTGTCTTCCGGAATCTTGAACGTGTGGATGAGATATTTGCGCACCGACTGGGCGCGCCGGTGCGACAGCGCGAGATTGTAGTCGGGGCTGCCGGCAGCGTCGGTATGGCCGTTGAGCAGGATGGTCGAGCCCTTGAGCGCGGGCGACAGCAGCGCAACACCAAGTTCGTTGACCGCGCCGACCGCCTTCGGGCCGATCAGGTCCGAATTGTAATCGAAGAAAATCGCGATATCGATCTTGGGCTTGTCGACGATCACCTTGGCGATCTCTTCGCGCTCTTCCTTGGTCGCGGGAGCGACCGCTTCGATCGAGATGGCGCGGGTCCGGGCCTTCTGCAGAACTTTCTGCTCGGCGGCGTCGGCGGGGGCGCCATTGAGCGAGCGCGTCAGGCTGCGCGTCTTGCTTGGCGGATTCTTCGGCGTCAGCGCCTCTTCGATCTTGCTGGATTGCGCAAAAGACGGGATGGCGCCTGTGATCGCGAACACGGCCGCGATGCCGGCGATGATGAATTTAGTGGTGGTGCGCGTCATGACGGTCCCCTCGGGCGGTCGGCGATTGCGATCAAATTCTACCACAACGCCTGGGCGGCGTGCAGAGCCCGCGCAGGCGCGCGGGTTCACATGTTGGTCGCGCCGCCGTGACCGCCGGTTCAATCAGCTGCGCGCCCGCTGGGCCATCTGCACCAGGACGGCCCGCAGCGGGCCCGAGCCATTGATGCGCTGTGGGAAAGGAACGCGCAGGGCGGTCCGGCCGCTTTGCAGCTCCATCCCTTCCGGATCGAACCCGGCGCAGCGCCAGTCGCCGTCGGGAGCACCATTGATCTCCGTCGCGTAGAGCCTGCAGGCGTCCGCGTGATCGTCGTTCATGTGCGCCGACGCGCCTTCTTCCGCCGCAAGCAGGTCGTCGGCACCGGCGGGATCGATCAGAATATCCTGTGGCTTCAGATCCACGATGCGGCCGAAGCCGGCGACCAGATGGGCGGTCGCAATCTCGATCCGGTAGAATGCGAAATCGGCAAAGCCCGTGAACATCTCGGCCTCGGGCTGGCGCGCGAGATAGCGGCGCCGGTCATGTTCGTCGGTGGTCACCGCGGCGCGGCCCATCAGCATCACGCGCGCGCCCTCCAGCGGATCGCCCTCCTTGCGCTCGTCCAGCATCAGCGAAACGCGGCTGTCCGCGATCACGTTTTTTGTAT
Organism: uncultured Hyphomicrobiales bacterium; assembly: GCA_964539845.1. GTDB lineage: Bacteria > Pseudomonadota > Alphaproteobacteria > Rhizobiales > Xanthobacteraceae > Pseudorhodoplanes. Next base: position 503 of record CAZIKZ010000241.1, on the reverse strand, counting down.
GAATCGCGAGTTTGGAGATCAGCAGCAGCGGCGCGCCGTCGAAGGCAGTGGCCACATTGACCAGCGAGCAATACGGATCGCCCGACGGCATCAGCGTCGCCAATGCGCCGGAACGCGCTTCGCGCATGAGTTTCTTGGCTGCGATCTTCGGATCGAAATCGGCTTGCGGCTTCATTGGGTTTTCAATCCTCGCTCGGAAAGCGCTCACGCCATTGCCGATTCCAGCGCTGGCCGTAGGAACAAAAGAGGGATATGTTCGTCATTCAAGCAGAATCATGGAGTTGTTGCCGAATAGACACATTTCGGCCCAGCTTTGCGGGCTTCAAGCCCCTCGGGGATTTTCACCGAGCTGAAGAAAAGAGGGGTTATGCCGACCATCGCCCTCGTCGACGACGATCGTAACATTCTGACGTCCGTCTCCATCGCGCTGGAAGCGGAGGGGTACCGGATCATGACCTATACCGACGGCGCCTCGGCGCTCGACGACTTGAAACCGTCGAGCG
>CAZIKZ010000240.1:0-6915 GCA_964539845.1 uncultured Hyphomicrobiales bacterium | reverse complement strand
CCAGCGAGGAAAAATGACCACATTCGATAAGCGCGAAGAAGGCTTTGAAAAGAAATTCGCGCACGATGAGGAACTGAAGTTCAAGGCCACGGCCCGCCGCAACAAGCTGCTCGGTCTGTGGGCGGCGGCGGAACTCGGCAAGACCGGGGCGGACGCCGAGGCCTATTCGAAGGAGGTCGTCGTGGCCGCCTTCGAGGGAGACGGTGACGTTGTGCGCAAGGTCGTGACGGATCTCGCCGGGAAGGCAACCGAAGAGCAGGTCCGCAGCAAGATGCAGGAGCTTCTCGCCGAAGCGGTAAAACAGATCCAGGCCGGCACGTAGCGCGGCCTCTGTCATGCCGACATCGCAATCGCCCGTGTCGATCGAAGAGACCGCACGCTGGTACGATGGCAAGGCGTTCAGCACAGACTGGACGTCATGGCATTTTCCGATCTGGATGACACTGCTGGCGCCGTTCCGTAACAGGCCGGCGCGCATGCTGGAGATCGGGTCGTGGGAAGGACGCTCGGCGCTGTTCTTCCTGAACTATCTGCCGCAGGTGCAACTGACCTCCGTCGATACATTCGCCGGTGGTCAGGAACATCAGGAGGCCGCGGCAAAAACCCCGGAAGACGCCGAAGTCTTGCGTGGCGTCGAGGGCCGCTTCGACGACAACACCAGACCGTTCTCCGGACGGCTTGAAAAGATCAAGGCGTCGTCGGTCGATGGACTGATTCAGCTTGGCGTCGCGGAGCGACGCTTCGACATCGCCTATATCGACGGCGGCCACAGGGCACGCGAGGTCTATGCCGACAGCGTGCTCACCTGGCCGCTGATGGCGAGCGGCGGGCTTGTGATCCTCGACGATTATCTGTGGGCGGAGATGCCCGACCCGATGGACAATCCGAAGCCCGGCGTCGATGCCTTCCTGCGCTCGATCGAAGGTCAGTACCGGATGGTCCATAACGACTATCAGGTTGCCATCGCGAAGCTTTAGTGGAGCGGATTTGACATTCGCTACCCACCCAGCCGCAGGCTCGCAAAGCGAATGTCAAATCCAAAGCTCCACTAGAATCCAATATTTGCTAGTGGTCCTTTGATTCTAACATTCGCAAAAGAGCCTGCCGAGAAGGGATGCGAATGTTAGAATCGGACCACTAGCGGTTCGTCACCGGAAAGTTCGAATCCATGTCCTCACCGCCCTTCTCGCTCGCCCGCCGGCTGCGCGCCGGAGAAACGGTTTTTTCGGCCTGGTGCAGCCTGCCGGAGCCGCTGGTCTGCGAAGCCATCGCACGCGAAGGTTTTCCGGCGGTGGTGATCGACATGCAGCACGGCATGTGGGACGAGCCAGCCGCCTTGCAGGCCGTTGCGCAGGTGCATCTTGCAGGTACCGCTCCGATCGTGCGCGTTCCGCTGTGGCATAATTCGCTGGTCAGCCGCATGCTCGACTGGGGCGCCGAGGGCATCATCGCGCCCATGATCAACAGCGAGGCCGAGGCTCGCGCCTTCGTGCAGGTCGCGAAATATCCGCCGGTCGGAGAGCGTTCAATTGGCGCGCATCGCGCAGCCATGATCGCGGGCGTGCCGGATCAGAAAATCTACATCGCGGAAGCAAACAACACGACCCTGAGTTTCGCGATGATCGAGACGCAGGCCGCTCTCGACAATCTCGACACGATTGCAGCGATGCCCGGAATCGATGTGCTGTTTGTCGGCCCTGCCGACCTGTCTTTCAGCCTGTCGAAGGGCGCGGCACTCGATCCGCATTCGGCCGCAGTCGACGCTGCGCTGGAGAAGGTGCTGGCGGCGTGCGACCGCCACAAGAAAATCCCGGGCCTGTTCTGCCGCGACGCCGAGCGCGCGAACGACAAGGCGAAAACGGGCTTCAGGTTTCTGACGGTCGGCAGCGACCTCATTTTCCTGCGCGCAGGCACCGCGGCGCAACTGAAGGCGCTGAAATAGCGTCAGGTCGCCGCGGCTGTCGCGAAGATCGTTTCGCACACGGCATCGACGTCGCGAACGACCTCGGCGGCCGTCACATTCACAATGCGATAGTCCCGCGCCCGCATCCAGGCGAGCTTGTCGCGCCGCGCTTCGGCCGCCTTCGCGTCCTCGCTGTCCGGCGTGACGTCGACAACGATACGCAACGGAAACGAGACGAAATCCGCGACATGCGGGCCGATCGGCGTCTGCCGCTTGAAACCGAGCGCCGCGAAACGCGGGTCCGCTGTGATGGCCGTCCACAATGCGCGCTCGGCATCGGTCGGGTTGCGCCGCAGAAGCCGCGCCAGCCCGCGCACCGGCGAGTCCGAGCGCACGATCTCGGCCTTGCCATGCTGCGCCAGCAGATTGCGCAGCATCTCAGCCTCCGGTCCGTCGAGCAGGCCGCCCCGCGCCGGGCCCTTGCGGCCCTCGACCAGCGCCATGACGACACCGTGCAGCGTGCGGATATCCTGCTGGGTTAGCTGCATGCGCGTGAAGATGTTGCGCATGTTGACGGTCATGGTGCCGCGCTTCTCGTGCGGCCGGAAATATTCGATGCGCTCGAGTTCGGTTTCGAGATCGTTGAAGAAGGCGAGAAACTGCTCCTTCGGCGCAGGCGGTGACTTTTCCGGCGTGGCGAACGGCAGCGTCCCGGCGCTTTGCAGCTTGAACCATTCATAACCTGCGATCACGATCGCCTGCGCAAGATTGAGCGAGGCGAAAGCCGGGTTGACCGGAAGCGTCAGGATCGCGTCGGCCAGGCCCACCTCGTCATTCTCGAGCCCGTTGCGCTCCCGCCCGAAGACCAGGGCGACCCGTTCGCCCGCAGCAATACGGGGCGCCGCCAGCCGCGCGGCCTCGTCCGCACCAATCACGGGCTTGGCCTGATCGTGCGAGCGCGCGGTCGCCGCCACAACCAGATGACAATCGCCGATCGCCTCCGCGAGCGAGCCGTAGACCGTCGCCGCATCCAGAACCCGATCGGCGCCGGACGCCATGATCTGAGCTTCGCGGCTCGGCCAGCCGCAGCGCGGATTGACGAGCCGCAGCTCGGACAGCCCGAAATTCGCCATGGCGCGAGCGGCCGCCCCGATATTTTCACCGAGCTGTGACTCCACAAGAATCACCACCGGCGCGGGCTCCGCCACCCAGTTCCTGGTCTTGTCCGTTCCTGCACCCGGCATTGTCGTTTCTCCGCGCCCCTCATATCGCGCGACCAGCAAAGGTGGCTACCGGTTTTGCATCGGATCGCGGCCGCGAAAGCGTGCGATTATCCGGCGCCGAATCGGATGAGACGCGCGGGAGCGCCGCCCTGATGAAGATCATGATCGCAACCCCGGCCTATAACGGCCAGCTGACGACCACCTATTGCGACACGTTGATCGGACTTCTCGACCATTTCCGCGAGAAGCATCCGCATATCCGGTTCCAGCACAAATTCCTGTCGCTGTCGGTGCTGCCCTTCATGCGCAACCTGTTTGCCAGCCTCGTGATGGAGGACGAGAGCTATACGCACCTCCTGTTCGTCGATGCCGATATGGGATTTGCGCCCTCCCTGATCGAACACATGATCACGGCCGACAAGCCGGTGGTCGGATGCCTGCCGCCGCATCGCGCGCTTGATCCGGCAAAATTCTATGCGCTGCACGATGAGATCGCGGACCCGGCCGTCGCGCGGATGGTGGCGATGGATTACGTCAATGCCGGAGCGATCGATTTCGGTGACAGCGAGAGCCAGACCGTCGACTTTCTGGTGGTCGACGGACCTTGCATCCGTGTGCGCCGGGCCGGCGCCGGCGTGCTTCTGATCAGACGCGAGGTGTTCGACAGGATCAGGGAGCGCTACCCGGAATTGTGGTGCGAGCGGATCGAGCACACCTATGCCAAACTCGGACTGAAGACCGGCGTGCTGCAGTGTTTCGAGCCGATGCCGGACGAGCACGGCCTTTACGGCGGCGAGGACATGTCGTTCTGCCAGCGCTGGGTCGAAGGCTGCGGCGGCGAGATCTGGTCGGTGGTCACCGAAACCATCACCCATGTCGGCCCGGAGAAATTTACCGGTAATTTCCTGACGAAGCTGCAGCATAAGCGGGTGTAGGCCCGGTCATACCGCCGGGGCGAGTTGTCCGGCGCCGCAAATCCCAGTAAAGGATCGGCCCTTCCCAAATCGCCGATACCTCTGATGTCCCAGCTCATTCTTGGCGTTCATTCCGGCTCGCATGACGCGGCCGCAGCCCTGTTCGACGGCTACGAGCTGAAGGCAGCGGTGTCGCTCGAGCGTCTGACCCGGAACAAGGGCGACGGCGCCTATCCCGATCTCGCCATCGACGAGGTGCTGTCGATCGCAGGCGTCGCGCGCAAGGATGTGGACGTGGTCTGCCACAGCCGCACCCTGATGCCGACGAAGTATTTCCGGCACCTCTCGGGTTACGACTGGCTCAAGGAACAATACCGCACGCATCTGCGCGGCAAGACGCGGCGGCAGATGATGCCCGAGCTGTTCCGGCACAACACCGCCGATGTCGAGCGCTTCTACGATTCCGCGGCGCTGCTGCGCGACAAGGGCTTCCGCGAGGGCACGGCGTCTTATTTCTACAATCATCACGAAGCGCACGCCCTGCCCGCGCTGTTCTACAGTCCGGACTGGGACGACGCGCTGCTGGTCACCGCCGATGGCGGCGGTGATAACGTGCATTACAGCCATCGGCATTTTGCGAATGGCGCGCTCACGAACGTATATGGCGGTGAAGACACGATCCTAACGCCGGCGGTGGAGGACTCGCTCGGCAAGATGTACGGCGCTGCCACCAAGGCGCTCGGCTTCCGGCGCGTGCGGCACGAGGGCAAGGTCACCGGCCTCGCCGCCATGGGCCGCCCCGTGCGCGCCGCCGAGCTCGCGTCCAAATTCTCCGTCGACGCCAACGGTCGCATTCATTCGACGCTCGCAAGCGATCGCGCGATCAATGCCTTCATGCAGTCGCTGAAAGAGGGTCTGAGCAAGGAAGACTATTCGGCGAGCGTGCAGCAGGTGCTCGAAGACACCATGTTCACCTCGTTCGAGCGGCTGCTTGCGAAACATCCCGCAAAGCATGTCGGCGTGTCGGGCGGCGTGTTCGCGAATGTGAAGCTGAACCGGCTCATCGCGGAGAAGTTCGGTCTGAACGAGATTTTCGTCTTCCCGGCCATGGGCGATGACGGCCTCCCGGTCGGCGGCGTTCTCGCCTGGCTGCTGCGCCGTGACGGCCTCGCTACCTGGCTCAACAACCGTCGCGATCTCGGCCCGGTCTATCTCGGGCGCGATTTCTCCGGCACCGTCGATGCGGCGCTTGCCGCGATCCCGAATGTGAAGCGGACCGCGGAAGCGCCGGTCGCCGGCAGTGTACAGCGGCTTGAGGCCGGCCAACTCGGCGCGATCTATACCGGACGCATGGAATACGGCCCGCGCGCGCTCGGCGCCCGCACCATCCTCGCCAATCCATCCCGCCGCGAAACCCACGACCTCTTGAACGAGCGGCTGTCGCGTTCGGAATTCATGCCGTTCGCCCCGGTCACGACCGCCGAGCGCGCAACGGACGTTTTCGACATCTCGAAGGTCAACCGGCGCGCGTGCCGCTACATGACGATCGCGACCGACGTGCATCCGGACTGGCGCACCCGCATCGCCGCCGTCGTCCATGTCGACCACTCGGCGCGCCCGCAGGTGATCGAGCGCACCGACAACCCGCTCTATCACGACATCATTTCGGGCTTCGAGCGCGCCACCGGGCTCGCCGCCCTGGTCAACACTTCGTTCAACGTGCACGAGGAGCCGATCGTGAACTCGCCGGCCGAATGTGCCCGTGCCCTGACCGACGGCCGGATCGATTTCGTGGTGACGGACCGGGCCCTCTACGTCCGGGGATAGAGTTTTTCCAAATGGGGGCGGCCAGCCGCATTCCGGCCCGCCGGCGGTTATCTCGCACCTGCTAACAAGGCTTTTACCAACGGGGCGCGGATGCTATAGGGCGCGCGCCGAACTCCCGTCAGTCGAATTCCCGGTTGGCGGTCTCCGCGCCGAGAACAATTCACTTCGAGGGCCCGAGGGAAAACCATTCCTCCGCGCCCATCAACGTTCAGTTTCCGTCGGCACAAACAAGCACGGCGGCCAGAGGTGCAAGCATGTCAGATCTCGAAATCGTGTGGACAAAGGTCGATGAAGCCCCGGCGCTCGCGACCTATTCCCTGCTGCCGATCGTGGAAGCCTTCGTAGGCGCGGCGGGTGTGTCCGTGAAGCTGAAGGACATCTCACTGGCCGGCCGCATCCTTGCCAGCGTCTCCGACATGCTCCCCCCTGCGCAACGGGTCAACGATGAGCTCGCCGAACTCGGCGAACTCGCGACGAAGCCCGAAGCCAACATCATGAAGCTGCCCAACATCTCCGCCTCGATCCCGCAGCTCAAGACCGCGATCAAGGAATTGCAAGGCATGGGCTACGGCGTTCCCGATTATCCGGACAATCCGGCAACGGACGCCGAGAAGGATATCAGGGCGCGCTACGGCAAGGTGTTCGGCAGCGTCGTCAACCCGGTATTGCGCGAGGGCAATTCCGACCGCCGCGCCGCCGGCGCCGTCAAACAATACGCCCGCAACAATCCGCACAAGATGGGCGCCTGGAGTAAGGATTCCAAATCGCACGTCGCGACCATGCCAAGCGGCGATTATTACGGCTCTGAAATTTCGACCACCGTCGCCGCGGCGACCAACGCCCGCATCGAGTTGGTCGGCACCGACGGCGCCGTCACGGTGTTGAAGGCAAAGACTCCGATCCAGGCCGGCGAGATCATCGATGCAGCGGTGATGAGCAGCAAGGCGCTGCGCGCCTTCTTCGCCGAGCAGATTGAAGCCGCGAAGAAGGATGGCATCCTGTTCTCGTTGCACGTCAAGGCGACCATGATGAAGATCGCCGATCCCAT
>CAZIKZ010000239.1:5014-6919 GCA_964539845.1 uncultured Hyphomicrobiales bacterium | reverse complement strand
CGCGATCCGCTTGCTCACCGCCGGCTGGCCGAGTCCCAACTCCTTGGCGGCCGCGGAAAAGCTGCCGCCCTCCATCGCACGCACAAACGCCAGCAGGCAGTCGATCCGGTCCATGACTAATTCCCAACCAGAATAAATCTTATTCTGTTCATTCCGTATACGCCAGCCCGGACGCTGCCTTAAGCTTCGCCGCAACAAGCAAGAAATCTGAAAATCGGGAGGATCCCTTGAAGCGTTCGATCGGAATTGTCGGCGCCGGAGTCGGCGGACTGCATCTCGCGCTCTATCTGCAGAAGCACGGTGTTGATGCCACCATCATTACCGACCGCCCTGCGGACGAGTATCGCAACTCGCGCCTGCTCAACACGGTCGCGCATCATTCGGTGACGATCGCGCGTGAGAATTATCTCGGCCTCGATCACTGGAACGATCCGAAGCTGTTTTACTATTACCACGACCACGTCTTTAACTTTCCGCAGCCGCTGCAATTCCGCGGAGACTTCAAGAATCCGAGCCGGGCCGTCGATTACCGTATCTATCTGCCGACGCTGATGAACGACTTCGCGCGTCGTGGCGGCAAGATCGAGATTCGCAAGATCGAGGAAGGCGACATTCCCGCACTGGTGAACCGCTTCGATCTGCTCGTGGTGTCCACCGGCAAGGGCGCGCTCGGCGACCTGTTCTCCTACCAGCCGGAGCACTCTCCCTATACGCAGCCGCAGCGCCGGCTCTGCGTCGGCCTCTACAAGGGCGTGCGCCAGCCGAACCCGATGAATGTTACGCTGTCAGTGTCGCCCGGCCATGGCGAGATGATCGTGATCCCGACCGTGAGCTTCGATGGCATCGCCAACGCGCTCCTGATGGAGAATGTACCAGGCGGGGATATCGAGGAGCTTGCGACACTGAATTACGAGCAGGACCGCAAGCGCTTCCTGCAGGTGCTGCTCGGCAAACTCGAAAAGCATCACCCGACCACCTACGACCGCATCGACACCGCGACTTTCGATCTCGCCCAGCCGCAGGATCTGCTGCAGGGCGGGGTCGTGCCCACCGTTCGCAAGACCAATGTGCAGTTCGATGGCGGCAAATGCGCGATCGCGTTGGGCGACCTTCACTGCGTGGTCGATCCCATGATGGGCCAGGGCGCGAACATGGCGTCATATGCGGCATTCGTGTTGGGCGAGGAAATCGTCAATGCCGACGCGCTCGATGTCCGGTTCTGCGAAAAGGTCGACATGCGCCGGCAGGATCGCGTGCTCGCGGCCGCGCGCTGGACCAACCTGATGCTGGCGCCGCCGTCCGAAGCGATGGGCGCGCTGATTGGGACGATGAGCCAGAACAAGACACTGGCCGACGAATTTACCGAGAACTTCAACTATCCCGAACAGCAATGGGATCACCTCGCGACGCCGCAGCGCATTCACGCGTGGCTAAATCGTGTATCGTCCGCGCCGGCCGCATCCGCAACAGCGGCCGCGTAGTGCGTGGACCGGTTGAAGGGGCTCCATCCCGCTCAGCGAAATGAGCGGGATGCAGACAGCCATTCAATCGCGACATGCTCGATGACACGATAAGGAAACGCACCCGATGCACTGTCTCACCGTCATCTATCCGCGCCCCGACGACGAGGCCCATTTCAAGAAATACTACAAGGAGACGCACATCCCGCTTGCCAAGCAGCTGCCCGGGCTGAAATCCTGCCACTATGCCTACCCGGCGGCCGTTGGGCCCGCCGTCAACGTGCCGTTCTGCATCTTCCAGGCTTTCTTCGATAGTCCGCAGGCCATGGGTGCGGCGATGCAGTCGGACATGGGTCAGAAAGTTGCGGCAGACGTGCCGAACTATTCACCCAAGGGCGCGACCATCTTCCACTTCGCGCCGGAACAATAACGCAAGGACAATAAC
>CAZIKZ010000239.1:0-4914 GCA_964539845.1 uncultured Hyphomicrobiales bacterium | reverse complement strand
GACCCGATACAATCTCACCATCGGCGGCAAGTCCGTCCCCACCACAGATCATTTCGAGGTTCGCAATCCGTCGACCGGAGAGGTCGTCGGGCTTGCGCCCAAGGCGACTGCGGCGGACCTCGACCAGGCCGTTGAATCCGCACGTGCGGCATTCGCGACCTGGTCGAAGACCTCGCAGGACGAGCGCATGAAGCTCTGTCACGCGGCGGCGCAGAAACTCACCGACAATGCCGAGGAGATCGCACGCCTGATCACCCTCGAGCAGGGCAAGCCGCTGAACGGGCTGGGCTCGCGCTTCGAAATGGGCGGCGCCGGTGCCTGGGCGAACTACACCGCCTCGCTCGATATCCCGGTGAAGGTGATCCAGGACAACAACGAAGGCCGCATCGAGCTGCACCGCCGCCCGATCGGCGTCGTCGGTTCGATCACGCCCTGGAACTGGCCGGTACTGATCGCGATCTGGCACATCTTCCCGGCACTCCGCGCGGGCAATACGGTGGTCAACAAGCCCTCGCCGTTCACGCCGCTGTCCACCCTGCGTGCGATCGAACTGATGAACGAGGTGCTGCCGGCCGGCGTCCTCAACGGCATCGCAGGCGAAGACACCATCGGCGCCGCGATGTCCTCGCATGACGGCATCGGCAAGATCGTGTTCACCGGCTCGGCCGCAACCGGCAAGAAGGTCATGTCGAGCGCGGCGAACACGCTGAAGCGTCTCACCCTCGAACTCGGCGGCAACGATGCCGGCATCGTGCTGCCGGATGTCGATCCGAAGCAGATCGCGCCCGGCCTGTTCTGGGGCGGCTTCATCAATAACGGCCAGACCTGCGCCGCGCTGAAGCGGCTCTATGTGCATGACAGCGTCTATGACGATGTCTGCAAGGAACTGGTCGCGTTCGCGAAGACCATTCCGATGGGCGATGGCCTGAAGGACGACACGCAGCTCGGCCCGGTGCAGAACCGCATGCAGTACGACAAGGTCACGCGCCTCGTCGACGCGGCGAAGAAGGGCGGCGGCAAGGTGCTGATGGGCGGCGAACCGGAGAAGGGCAGCCTGTTCTATCCGATCACGCTGATCGGCGGGCTCGACAACGGCAATCCGCTGGTCGACGAGGAGCAGTTCGGACCGGCGCTGCCGATCGTCCGCTATTCGGATGTCGACGAAGTCATCGTTCGCGCCAACGACAATCCGAATGGCCTCGGCGGCTCGGTGTGGTCGAAGAATATCGAGAAGGCGAAGGAGTACGGCGCGCAACTCGAGTGCGGCACGGTGTGGATCAACAAGCACGGACCGATCCAGCCCAACGTGCCGTTCGGCGGCGTGAAGGGCTCCGGCATCGGTGTCGAATTCGGCGAGGAAGGCCTGTTCGAGAACACCAACGTGCAGGTGATGTATAGCTGATCTAACAGCGAGCGCGGAGCCTTCCCTCTCCCGCTTGCTCTTCCTTCACCCTCCCCCTTGTGGGGAGGGTCGCCTGCCGAACGAAAGCGAGGCAGGCGGGGTGGGGGTAATGGCTTCGGGTGCGGGGCGCAGTAGCGAGTCAATCGCAATCACCCCCACCCCGATCTCCTTCGCTCCGCTCAGTCGATCGACCCTCCCCACAAGGGGGAGGGTGAAGACCGCACATGCGGCACCGCCGCGCCTGTCGCAGATCACCCCGCGAGCTTGTCCATCGCCTTGGCCAGCGCGATGTCCTTCTCGGTGAGCCCGCCCGCGTCGTGGGTCGCGAGCGTCACCTCCACAGTCTTGTAGACATTCAGCCATTCCGGATGATGATCGCGCTTCTCCGCGATCAGCGCCGCGCGCGTCATGAAGCCGAAAGCTTCGTTGAAATCCCTGAACACGAATTTACGGAAGATCGCGTCGCGCTCCATCAACTGGGTCCAGCCAGGGATCGTTGCGAGCGCTGCCTTGCGGGTCTCGCCGGTGAGTTTGTCGGCCATGGGCACCTCCGAATCTTGACGCCCGTCAACGCACAGGCGTCAGGTCGGGCTACACTTCAGTCGGGCTACACTTCAGTCAGGTTACGCTTCAATTCAGGCAACACTTCAATTCGAGCAAGTCCGATACTAGCTTGTTTGTTCGACGCTTCGGAGGATGGAAGGCATGGGCTGGTCAATAACGATCGGGTCGATTGCAGGCACGGCCGTCCGCATTCACGTCACCTTCCTTCTATTCCTGGTCTGGATCTTCGGCGCCGCCTACGCCTCCGGGGGCTCAAGCGCGGCATGGGGCAGCCTGATCTTCATCGTACTCGTCTTTTTGTGCGTGCTCGCCCACGAATTCGGCCACATCTTCACCGCGCGCGTCTTCGGCGTCGTCACGCCCGATGTCGTGCTCCTCCCGATCGGCGGCGTGGCGCGGCTCGAACGCATTCCGGAAAAGCCGATCGAGGAATTCCTGATCGCGATCGCGGGCCCGCTGGTAAATATTGTGATCGCGGGCTTCCTGCTGCTGTTCGCGGGTGCGGATGTCACGTCCAATGCCGCCGTCGCAGCGCTCGACAACACGAAGGTTCCGCTGGTCGACAAGCTCGCCGCGGTGAATCTGTTTCTCGCGCTGTTCAATCTGATCCCGGCCTTCCCCATGGATGGCGGCCGAGTCCTGCGCGCCGCACTCAGCGCGCGTCTTGGTTTCGTGCGCGCCACCGAAATCGCGGCGGCGATCGGACAGGGCACGGCGTTCCTGCTTGGCTTCATCGGACTGTTCTACAATCCGATCCTGATCTTTATCGCGATCTTCGTCTATCTCGCGGCATCGTCGGAAGCGCATATGGTCGCGCTGCGTGCGGTCTCGCGCGGCGTGCCGGTCGTCACCGCCACCATGACCAGGATCGCGACGCTCACACCGGACGCCGCGATCGAGGATGCGGTCCAGATGCTGCTGCAGACCAGCCAGAGCGAATTCCCCGTGGTGGATGGCGACCGCAAGCCGGTCGGCCTGCTCACCCGCAGCGACATGATCCGCGCGCTGCGGGAACGCGGGCCGGAGGCGCGCGTAAGCGAAGCCATGACCACGGACGTGCTCACCATCGACCGACGACGCCCGCTCGAAGAGGCGGTCAAGCTTCTTCAGGAGCGTTCGGGACCGGCCGTCGCTGTGGTCGAGCCGGACGGGCGGCTGGTCGGTCTCATCACCACCGAAACGCTCGGCGAATTGATGATGGTCAGCCAAGCGATGCCGGCGGGGTTCCGGCTGGGCGGACCGAAAGCCGGACCGGACAGCGGCCCCATCAGCGGAGCAAATGGCGGACCATGGGGCCGCCCCGCCGGCACCGGCTGATCCGGGCCGCCGACTACCGTCGACAAAAATGACTGTTCATTCAGAAAAGCATCATAAAGTCACAATTGTCCGGAAATTGGTTGTGGAACCGGTGACCGGAGCGCCGCGCGCGCCTTCATGAACGTCCACAACCCATCCTTCACGCCGGCTGAGCCCGCGCCCAGGAAGCGGCCGCTCGGCGGAAGTGGCCGTTTGCGCCGCATGTCGCGCAATCCGGTGATGATCGCGCTCGGCATTCTCCTGGCCGGCACAGGCATCGCGGCTGTCGTCTCCTACATTCAGTCAAAGCCGGTCACGCTCAATTTTGCGGTAGGCCCGCGGCAGAGCGAAGATTTCCGGCTGGTTCAACAGCTCTCACAATTTCTGGCGCGCGAACGCGCGCCGGTCCGGTTGAATCTCATCCGTCAGGAGAACGCGCAAAGCAGCGCGGAGGCGATCGATGCCGGGACAGCCGATCTCGCCGTCGTCCGGCGCGACGTGGCGATGCCGAAGGCGGGACAGGTAGTCGCGATCCACCGCCGCAACGTGGCTGTCCTGATTGTCCCGCCGGCCGATGTACCCGTTGCATCCGCAGCCGCCAGGAAGGGCACCAAGGGCGCGGCCGCGAAAAGGGGACGCGCGGTCAAGTCGGCGAAGCCTGCTGGGCCGGACTTGTCGAAGCCGGTCGAGAAAATCGAAGACCTCCAGGGCAGAACGGTTGCGATCGTCGGGCAGTCCAGCGCGAACGTCGCATTGCTTCATACGATCCTCGGGCAATACGGCGTGTCGCCGGAAAAGGTCGCATCGATTCAGTTCAGCACTGAAGATCTCACCGCGAAATTGAGGGCTTCAAAGTTCGACGCGCTGCTTGCGGTCGGTCCGATCGGCAGCAAGATCACAGCGGAAGCGGTCACGGCGCTGACGCGCGGCAAGGACCAGCCGACCTTTCTGGAGATCGGATCATCCGAGGCGATCGAGCAGCAAAATCCGGTCTACCAGTCAGCCGAAATTCCGGCCGGCGCCTTTGGCGGCTCGCGTCCCGCGGAAGCGGTCGAAACCATCGGCGTGTCGCACTACATCGTCGCGCGCCGTTCTCTCGACGAGACAATCGCCGGCAATTTCACACGGTGGCTGTTCGAGACGAAGCAGGCTCAGGGCGGCGAATTTCCGGCCTTCACCAAGATCGAAAGCCCCGACACAGATAAGGCGGCGACACTCGCCGTACATCCGGGCGCCCTCGCCTATCTCGAAGGCGAGCAAAAGAGCTTCTTCGAGCGTTACAGCGAAGCGATGTACTGGGGTCTGATGCTGGTTTCGTTCTTCGGCTCGGGCGCCGCGTGGCTGGCGAGCTACAGCCGCATAACTGCATCATCCAGGGATCGCAATGACTTGGAGGGTCTGATCGCAATCGTGAAGCGCGCACGTGGCGCTGGCGTCGAAGAGCTCGAAATGATCTGCATCGAGATCGACGACATCATGGAGCGCGCAATCCTGCAGATCGAGGCAGGCGAGATCGACCAGAACCGCTCGTCTGCGATCACCCTTGCGGCCGAGCAGGCTCGCCGCGCGGTGAAGGAGCGGCGCACTGCGCTGATGAAGACCTCGCCTCATGCTCCCCGTAAACGGCGGGAGCTGAAGGCGCTCTCGACGAC
>CAZIKZ010000238.1:0-6925 GCA_964539845.1 uncultured Hyphomicrobiales bacterium | reverse complement strand
GAGACAAAACCGCTTTTCAGACATGAAACACAGTTGCCCGCTTGCGCGGGGACGAACGGAGATCGAGCACACCCCCTTCGTTAATCAAACCTAAACCCCGACAGGTGAGTTTGAGCGTTCGGGGGCCCTTATGATCTCGCGTACGCAGCTCACGCCTTTCGCGGTCTGGTGGTGGACCATCGACCGGCTGACGCTTGCCGCGCTGGGCGCGCTGATGCTGGCCGGCATTATCCTGCTATTGGCCGCCAGTTCGCCGGTCGCGACAAAGCTCGGGCTCGATCCGTTCCATTTCGTGAACCGGCAGATTTTTTATCTGATCCCGGCGATCGCCATCATGCTCGGCACCTCGCTGCTGGCGCCGCAGCAGATTCGCCGGCTGGCGTTGGTGGTATTCGCCATCAGCATGGTGCTGCTGGCGGGCACGCTTCTCTTCGGCACCGAGATCAAGGGCGCGAGGCGCTGGATCGTCCTGCTCGGCGTCAACATCCAGCCCTCCGAATTCGTCAAACCCTCCTTCGTGATTCTGATTGCCTGGCTGTTCGCTGAATCCGCGCGCAAGCCCGAAATGCCGGCCAACATCATGTCGCTTTTGTTGCTCGGGTCCGTTGTCACGCTACTGATGATGCAGCCGGACGTCGGACAGACCATGCTGATCGCGATGGTCTGGGGCGCGCTTTTCTTCATGGCGGGTATGCGGGTGATCTGGGTCGTGGGGATCGCAGGCGCCGCCGTCGCGGGTCTTGGCGCCGCGTATGTGACGGTTCCGCACGTCGCGCGCCGCGTGAAACGCTTTCTGGACCCTTCTTCCGGCGACACTTTTCAGGTCGACAATGCAGTGGAGTCGTTCCTGCGCGGAGGCTGGTTTGGACAGGGGCCGGGCGAGGGAACGGTGAAGCGCATCCTTCCGGACAGCCATGCCGACTTTATTTTTGCAGTGGCGGCCGAAGAGTTCGGCATTGTTCTGTGCCTGATCGTGGTTGGTCTGTTCGCATTTGTCGTGATCCGTGTTCTGTCGCGGGCCATGGCGGCGCAGGATCCGTTCGCGCGCTATGCGGCGGCGGGGCTCGCGATCCTGTTCGGCATCCAGTCCGCGATCAATATGTCGGTGAATCTGCATCTGATCCCGGCCAAGGGCATGACGCTGCCCTTCATTTCCTATGGTGGCTCCTCGCTCCTGTCGCTGGCTTATGGCATGGGCATGGTGCTGGCGCTGACCCGGGAGCGGCCGCAGGCCGAGCAGTTCGGACGCCATGGCAGCGGCATGCCCGCCCCGCGCGCCGCCTGACGCGCGCAATCTCGAATTGCGGGAATGAGCGGATGTCGCGCTTCAGTATTCCTGAATCGGCCTCTAAAGTGGCGCCATGACTGAAGGCCAGGATATCTCCCCGTCCAAGATGCTCGTCATGGTCGCCGCCGGCGGCACTGGCGGGCATCTGTTTCCCGCCGAGGCGCTGAGCGCGGCGCTCGGCAAGCGCGGTGTCGCGACCGCGCTCGCCACCGACAATCGTGCGGCGAAATACAGCGAGTATTTCAAATCGATGTATGTCGTGCCGAGCGAGACCTTTCGCGGCCGCGATCCAATCTCGATCGCCCGCACCGGCGCGACGCTCGCCTATGGCCTGGTCAAGGCACTGATGATGGTTCACAAAGTGAAGCCATCGGTTGTGGTCGGCTTTGGCGGCTATCCGTCGGTGCCGCCGGTGTTTGCGGCGAGTCTGCTGAAGGTCCCGACCGTACTGCACGAACAGAACGCAGTGATGGGCCGTGCCAACCGCTTCCTCGCGTCTCGCGTCAGCGCGATCGCGACCGGCTTTGCCGGCGTGACCGACAAGGACAAGGCGCTTGCCATCAAGACGACCTGTATCGGCAATCCGCTGCGGCCGGCTGTGATTGCGGCGGCCGGCATCCCGTTCGCGCCGGTCGAGCCCAATGGCCCGTTGCACGTGCTTGTCTTCGGCGGCAGTCAGGGCGCGCGCATCATGGCCGACATTGTGCCGCCGGCGGTGGCGAAGCTTCCGCCGCACCTGCAGATGCGATTGAAGATTACCCAGCAGGTACGCGATGAGGATATGCCGCGTGTGCGCGATATCTATACGCGCGCCCAGGTCGCGCATGAGATCGCACCATTCTTCAGCGATCTGCCGGCGCGGATGGCCGCGAGTCATCTGGTGGTGTCGCGATCGGGCGCCGGCACGGTCGCCGAACTCTCGGCGATCGGCCGCCCGTCGATATTGGTGCCGCTTCCGCATGCGCTGGATCAGGACCAGGCGGCGAATGCGGCGGTGCTGGAAAAGGCCGGCGGCGCAATCCGTATTCTTCAGAAGGACTTCACGCCTGACCGTCTTGCCGCCGAAATTGACGCGCTTGCGGCCGATCCGGACCGCCTTGCCACAATGGCCGCCCGTGCCAGGGGTATCGGGGTGCTTGACGCCGCGGACCGGTTGGCCGATCTGGTGTTGAATGTCGCCCGGGCATCGGCTTAGGGATTAGTCCGCGAGGGGAATAGGCCGCTCGTCTCCGCCAAGGCGGGGACCCAGACGTCTCAAAATGCTGGCTTCCCGGGTTAGCGGGAATGAGCGCAAGACTGATGAATTGCAATCCGGGGAATAGCCGATGAAATTGCCACGCGACCTTGGCTCGATCCATTTTGTCGGGATCGGGGGCATCGGCATGAGCGGCATCGCCGAGGTGCTCGCCAATCTCGATTATACGGTGACCGGTTCCGACGTCGCGGAAAGCGCTAACGTCAAGCGGCTGCGCGAAAAGAACATCAAGGTTGCGGTTGGCCATGACGCCAAGAATGTCGACGGCGCGAGTGTCGTCGTGGTGTCGTCGGCGATCAAGCGCGACAACCCCGAACTCATTGCTGCGCGCGCCAAGCGGCTGCCGGTTGTGCGCCGTGCCGAGATGCTGGCCGAATTGATGCGGTTGAAATCTGCGGTCGCGATCGGCGGCACGCATGGCAAAACCACAACGACCTCGATGGTCGCGACGCTGCTCGATGCCGGCGGGCTTGATCCGACCGTGATCAACGGCGGCATCATCAATGCGTATGGCACGAATGCGCGGCTCGGCGCCGGCGACTGGATGGTGGTTGAGGCCGACGAGTCCGACGGTACCTTCCTGAAGCTGCCCGCTGATGTCGCGATCGTCACCAACGTCGATCCCGAGCATCTCGATCATTTCAAGACCTTCGACGCGGTGAAGGAGGCGTTCAAGGCCTTCGTGGAGAATGTGCCGTTCTACGGATTCGCGGTCATGTGTACCGATCATCCCGAGGTTCAGGCGCTGGTCGGTCGCATCGAGGACCGGCGCATTATCACTTATGGCGAGAATCCGCAGGCCGATGCGCGGCTGGTCAACCTCGAACACAAGGGCGGTGTCACGCGCTTCTCGGTGGTGTTCCGCGGTCACGATGCGCAGGCCGACCATGTCATCGCCAACCTCACCTTGCCGATGCCGGGACGGCACAACGCGCTCAATGCGGTGTCCGCGATCGCGGTCGCGCATGAACTGCTCGTGCCGGATGAGACGATTCGAAAGGCAATCGCGGGGTTCGGCGGCGTGAAACGGCGCTTTACGCGCACGGGCGAATGGAATGGTGTGGCCGTCATCGACGACTACGGACATCATCCGGTGGAGATCAAGGCGGTGCTGCGTGCTGCGCGCGAATCCGCGGACGGGCGCGTTATCGCTGTGGTTCAGCCACATCGCTACACGAGGCTGAAGGAGCTGTTCGAGCAGTTCTGCACCTGCTTCAACGATGCGGACGCTGTGATCGTTGCCGATGTCTATTCGGCCGGTGAACCTCCGATCGAAGGTGTCGACCGCGACCACCTTGTGACGGGTATGCGCGCGCGCGGCCATCGCAACGTGAGCGCACTGGGAAGCTCGGAAGGCCTCGCCTCCATGATCCACGGCCTGGCGAAGCCGGGCGACATGGTCGTGTGCCTCGGCGCAGGCAACATTACGCAATGGGCCTACGCGCTGCCCGGCGAGTTGCAGGCGCTGGGGTGAGAGCGTAGCACGGCTCTCATGACCTTCCCGGACATCACCGCCGATCTGAAATCGCGCATGCCGCAATTGCGCGGCCGGCTGCTCGCCAATCAGCCGCTCGCCGAACTCACCTGGTTTCGCGTTGGCGGTCCGGCGCAGGTTCTGTTCATGCCGGAAGACGAGAGCGATCTTGCCTATGTCATGAAGAATCTGCCCACCGAAATTCCAGTCATCGTCATCGGGCTCGGCTCGAACCTGATCATCCGCGACGGCGGTGTGCCGGGCGTGGTGATCCGGCTCGGCCGCGGCTTCAACGATATTCTGGTGGAAGGCCTGCGCATCCGCACCGGCACAGCCGTGCCGGACGTGAAGGTTGCCCGCGCAGCACAGGAGGCCGGAATCACCGGTCTCTCCTTCTACCGTGGCATTCCCGGCGGGATCGGTGGCGCGCTGCGTATGAATGGCGGCGCCTACGGGCGCGAGACCAAGGACGCGCTGATCGAGGCGCGCGGCGTTGACCGCATGGGCAATGTCCGCGTCTACAGCAATGCCGACATGCATTACACCTACCGGCATTGCGGCGCGCCCGAGGACGTGATCTTCACACAGGCGCTGTTCGAGGGCGCGGCCGGAGACCGCGCAACGATCGCGGCTGAAATGGACAAGATCACCGAGTCGCGGGAGGCAACGCAGCCGATCAAGAGCCGCACCGGCGGGTCGACGTTCAAGAACCCGCCCGGTCAGAAAGCGTGGCAATTGATCGATGCCGCCGGTTGTCGCGGCCTTGTGGTGGGGGATGCGCAGGTGTCCGAGTTGCACTGCAATTTTCTGATTAACCGCGGCAATGCGACCGCTTCCGATATTGAGACGCTGGGCGAGACCGTGCGCAAACGGGTGAAGGAGACGTCCGGGATGACGCTCGACTGGGAAATTAAGCGGATTGGAGTGGCGGGATGACTACGTGTTCGTCATTCCGGGGCGCGAGCAAAGCGAGCGAACCCGGAATCCAGTCAAACGATCAGACTTTCCTTGCATCTGGATTCCCGGTCCGATGCTTCGCATCGTCCCGGAATGACGGAGATCTCGCGTGAGCAAGGGTCGCATCATCGTCGTCGGTGGCGGACTTGGTGGCGCTACGGCCGCGCTTGCGCTCGGAAAGAAGGGCTTCGACGTTCTTCTGCTGGAAGAGGCGGAAGAGTTCGGCGTCATCGGCTACGGCATTCAGCTTGGCCCGAATGTGTTCTGGATGATGGACCGGCTTGGCGTGACCGACGCGGTGCTCGCGACAGCGTTGCGCCCGAAGTCTCTCCTGATGCTCGATTCAATCGATAGCGGCGTGATGGCGCGTATCCCGCTCGGCGAGTCGTTCCTGAAGCGCTTCAAGCGGCCTTACGTGGTGATCCACAGAGTGGATCTGCACAAGGTGCTGCTAGACGCATGTCGCGCGTTGCCGAATGTCGAACTGGTCGCGAATTCAGCGCTCACCTCGTTCGAGGATATGGGCGATCGGGTGCGGGTCAATCTCGCGGATGGCCGCCAATACGAGGGCGCAGCGCTGATCGGCGCCGATGGCATCCGTTCCACGATCCGTCAGCAGATGCGCAACGAAGGCCCGCCGCGCACGATTGGTTATGCCGCGCACCGTACCATTCTGCCGATGAGCGACGTCAAGTTCGATGTCGATCGCGATGACGTGGTGATGTGGTCGGGGGATGGATTCCACATCGTGCATTATCCTCTGCGCGACCACAGCCTGTTCAATGTCGTGACGGTGTTCAAGACGCTGAACGTCGAGCCCACCGACACCGAGAGTCCGCATCCCGACCTCGCGCATGTCTATCGCGACTCCCACCCCACGATGAAGAACCTGTGGGCCATGATGGATCTGTCGCGGCGCGGCTGGGTGTCGTCTGATCGCGACCCGATCCGGCACTGGAGCAAGGGCCGCGTCACGCTCCTTGGCGATGCCGCGCATCCAACGCTGCAGAGTCTTGCGCAGGGCGCCTGTATGGCGATCGAGGATGCAGTGTGTCTGGCGGAACTGCTGGACGATACGTCTGGAAGTCAAGTCGAGGCCGCGTTCCAGGACTATGTGCGGGCGCGCTATCTGCGGACTGCCCGAGTGCAGTTCGAGTCCCGCTATTACTGGGACAACTGGTACCATGTCGGCGGTCTGGAGCGCGAAGTCGCGCGCGAGATGTGGGCGGGGAAGAGCGAGGAGGAGATGTTCGATTGCGTCTCCTGGCTCTATGACGGCTTTCAATTGCCGACGAAACGTGAGGGCGCATGACCAAACACGTGGCTTTCCTGATGGGTGGCTGGTCGTCGGAGCGCGAGGTGTCGCTCTGGTCCGGGAATGCTTGTGCGGACGCAGCGGAGCGCGCCGGTTATCGCGTGACCCGCATCGACGTCGCACGCAATGTCGCGACCGTGCTCGATCAACTGAAGCCCGATGTCGCGTTCAACATCCTGCACGGCAGGCCGGGTGAGGACGGCACCATCCAGGGTATCCTTGAAATTCTCGGCATTCCCTACACGCATTCGGGCGTGCAGGCGTCGTCGCTGGCGATGAAGAAGGACGCCGCCAAGGTGGTGCTTGCCGCTGCCGGCGTGCCGGTGCCGCAAGGCATGGTGATCTCGCGCTTCGAGGCCGGCAAGGCGCATGCGCTGCCGCGTCCCTATGTGATCAAGCCGATCGCGGAAGGCTCGAGCGTCGGCGTGTTCATCGTCACCGACAAGCATGAGCATCCGCCGCAGGAGTTATTCCGGGACGACTGGACCTTCGGCGAGGCCGTGCTGTGCGAGACCTACATCGCAGGCAAGGAGCTGACTTGCGCGGTGGTGAAAGGCGAGGCCACCGGCGTGATCGAGATCGTGCCCAAGGTCAAATTCTACGATTACGAGGCGAAGTATGCGCCGGGCGGTTCCG
>CAZIKZ010000237.1:0-6979 GCA_964539845.1 uncultured Hyphomicrobiales bacterium | reverse complement strand
AGAAGGCCAGTCATGGCTCCATCCTTCGGTGAATGTAATGTCCCCGCCGGGAACTTTGCTCAGCCATCGCGTCGGCTTCGCGCCGCAATTGCGGCGGCGCATCGGCGGATTTCCGGCGTCTTTGCAAAATTGCTTTCAAGTGACTCAGGAACGGGTTTATTTGTCATTCATGAAGATCGACGGCATCGCAACGAGAAGCGTGTGGCTTGAGCCGGACGGCTGGTCTGTCGGCATTTTCGACCAGACTGTATTGCCCTGGCGCGTCGAACGGCTGCAGTTGCGCAGCGCGGCGGATGCCGTGCATGCGATCGCCTCCATGCAGACGCGCGGCGCTCCGCTGATCGGTGCGGTTGCGGCTTATGGGCTTGCGCTTGCACTGCGCGCGGATGCCTCGGACGACGGACTTGCTCGCGCTTACATGCAGCTACTGGCGGCACGGCCGACCGCGGTGAATTTGAGATGGGCGCTGGACGACGTGTCGGCGGCGGTGCGCCATCATCCCCAAGCCGAGCGTGCGGCGGCAGCCTATCGGCGTGCGGCGGCGATCTGCGATGACGATGTCGCAATCAACCGGGCCATCGGCCGGCACGGCCTGGCGCTGATCGAAGCGATTGCCGCGCGCAAGGCACCGGGCGAGCCGGTCAATATTCTCACGCACTGCAATGCCGGATGGCTTGCGACCGTCGATCTCGGAACTGCGACGGCGCCGATATACACCGCGCATGACGGTGGTCTTCCGGTTCATGTCTTCGTCGACGAAACCCGGCCGCGCAATCAGGGCGCTTCGCTCACGGCGTTCGAACTGGGCCAGCATGGCGTGCCGCATACGGTCATTGCGGACAATGCCGGCGGGCATCTGATGCAGCACGGCCACGTGGACATGGTGATCGTCGGCACCGATCGCACAACCGGGCAGGGCGACGTCTGCAACAAGATAGGGACGTATCTCAAGGCGCTCGCCGCGCGCGATAACGGTGTGCCGTTTTATGTGGGGCTGCCGTCGCCGACGATCGATTTTTCGCTGAGCGACGGTATTGCCGAGATCCCGATCGAGCAGCGCGACGCGGCTGAGGTTACGACCATGACTGGCCGCGCCGCCGACGGCCGTGTCGAGAGCGTGAAGATCATTCCCGATGGATCGCCGGTCGCGAACCATGCTTTCGATGTCACGCCGGCGCGCCTCGTGACCGGCCTCATCACCGAGCGCGGCGTGATCGAAGCCTCGCGCGAAGCGCTGGAACGAACGTTTCCGGATCATCCCTCGCGGCGGCGTCCGCGGGAGGCGGCCGAATGAGCGAACTGATCCGGCGCATCGCGGACATGCCGGTCGATGGCCGGCAGTCTCAGACCGCGCTCACGATCGCGCGCGGCAGCATGCGGCTTCTGCTGTCTCATGGCTTCACCTGCGTCAGCGAATTGCCGCTGCCGTCAGGCCGGCGCGCCGATCTCGTCGGCATCGGGAGGAGCGGTGAGATCTGGATTGTGGAGATCAAATCCTCGATCGCCGATTTCCGGGCCGATCAGAAATGGATGGATTACCGCATGCATTGCGACCGGTTGTTCTTCGCAACGACGGTCGACGTGCCGTGCGATATTTTTCCGAAAGATACCGGATTGATTGTCGCCGATGGCTTTGGCGGTGACTTTGTCTGCGAAGCGCCCGAGCACAGATTGCCGGCGCCAACCCGCAAGGTGATGACACTGCGGATCGCGCAATGCGCCTCGCTGCGGCTGCAATCGCTGATCGATCCGGCCGGGCCTTACGGGAATGAGATGGGATAACGCCGCGGGCGAAATAACTACCGCGGCGCGCGCTTCGCCAGAATGCGCTGCAGGGTCCGGCGATGCATGTTCAGCTGGCGCGCGGTCTCGGACACGTTGCGTCCGCACAATTCGTAGATGCGCTGGATATGTTCCCAGCGGACGCGGTCCGCCGACATCGGGTTTTCCGGCGGCTCGGGCTTCTTGCCTTCGATCGAGAGCAGCGCGTTAATGACGTCGTCGGCGTCGGCAGGTTTGGCAAGATAATCCACCGCGCCGAGCTTCACCGCATTCACTGCGGTTGCGATATTGCCATAGCCGGTCAGCACGATGCCGCGCGCTTCGGGACGCCGGCGCTTCAGGGCGGAGATCACGTCAAGGCCGTTACCGTCGCCGAGGCGCATGTCGACCACCGCAAAAGCGGGGGCGGACCGTTCCACCTGCATGAGGCCTTCAGAGACCGATTCCGCGGTGGTCACGGCAAAGCCGCGGCCTTCCATGGCGCGGGCGAGCCGCATCAGGAAGGACTTGTCGTCCTCGACGATGAGCAGCGAACGCTCGTTCGGTATGGCCGGTTGCAAGGTCATGGAACTCTCCGAAGCCGCTCGTCCACCTTACCTAGGCGTTCGCGGCCTTTGGCTCAAGCTCTGGCGGGCTTTCGAACTCGAAAACCTTGCGCGGCCAGCGAATTGCGACGACTGCACCGGTCTCCGGGAAGGCCTTGTTCACAAAAGTCAGCTTCCCGCCGGTCCGCTCCAGCAAGGTTTTGGCGATGAAGAAGCCGAGTCCCATGCCGGTATCTCCGGTGGCGTACATGCGGCGCAACCTGCGGCTGCGGACGTAGGGTTCCCCGATCCGGCTGATGACCTCGGGCGCGAAGCCGGGGCCGTCATCGCCGATGACCACGGAGACGGTTTCCGGGGTCCATTCGGCAGTGATCTCGACCCGTTCGCGCGCGAAATCGACGGCATTTTCGACCAGGTTTCCGAGGCCATAGACGATCGCCGGATTGCGCGCGGCGACCGGCGAGGACTGACCCTCCGGCAGCTTCACATCGATGGCGATACCGAAATGCCGGTGCGGTTCCGCGACCTCCTGCAGAAGATTCGCCAGCGGCAGCCCGTCGAACGGTACGCCTTCGGCCTGCAATTCGTTGAGCTTGGCCAGGATGTCGCGGCAGCGCTGTGCCTGTTCGCGCAGAAGGCGCACGTCCTCGGCATGCGGCGATTGCGGATCGATTTCGCGCTCGAGTTCGCGTGCGATCACCGAGATGGTCGAAAGCGGCGTGCCAAGCGCGTGCGCGGCGGCAGCCGCAAGCCCGTCGATCTGCGTAATGTGCTGCTCCCGTGCCAGCACGAGTTCGGTCGCTGCGAGCGCATTGATCAGCTGGCGCGATTCTTCGCTGATCTGCCACGCATAGATACTGATGAAGAAGATCGCCAGCGCGATCGAGAACCAGACACCGAGCATGTAGAGGTTCGGAAGCACCGGCATCGCGCCGTATTCTTCCGACCATGGCAGCGGCTCGTGAAAGAAAATGAGCAGGGTCACGCAGGTGATTGCGAACAGCCCGAGCAGCATGGTCATGCGTGCCGGCAGCGCGGTGGCCGATAGCAGCACCGGCCCAAGGAAGAAGAACGAGAACGGGTTGTCGAGCCCGCCCGTGAGATACATCAGGACGGCGAGTTGCCCGATGTCGAAGGCCAGCAGCCACGCTGCACGGCTCGGCTCCAGCCGCCGCGCCTGTTGGAACCGGATGCGCAGCGCGATATTCAGCCACGCCGACATCACGATCACGGCGAGGCAGGCATAGATCGGGAAATCGAATTCCAGCCCGAAATAGACCACGAGCACGGCCGCGGTCTGGCCGATGATCGACAGCCAGCGCAGCCGCACGAGCGTATCGAGCCGCACATTGCGGCGCGGCATCGGCAGGCGGTCGAGGTCCATCGCTGACATGCCTCAGGTTCTAGTCAGGCGGCCCTTAGCATTAAACTGCGCCTTTGCGCGCAGCGTCAAACGGCCCGACCTGCGGGACTTGCGCTCCCAGGATCGGAAGCGCAAATCAGCGCGTCAAATCCTCCGGAAGCTCCATGCCCTCCGCTGAACCCGCCATCTCGCTCGATCGCGCCGTCAAGATCTACAAGGGCGGCATGGCGGTGAACGGCATCTCCTTCGCGCTGGAAACCGGGTCCGTGACCGCGCTGCTGGGCGGCAATGGGGCGGGCAAGACCACCACCATCGCAATGATCATGGGACTGGTGACGCCGAGCTCCGGCCGCGTGGCGGTGCTGGGTGCGGAGATGCCGCGTCAGCGGCACCGTGTGTTGCACCGGATGAATTTCGAGAGCCCGTATGTCGATATGCCGATGCGGCTCACAGTGCGGCAGAATCTCACGGTGTTCGGCAAGCTCTACGCCGTGCCGGATGTCACGCAGCGTATCCGCGAACTCGGCACGCAATTCGATCTCAACGATTTTCTCGACCGGCCGACCGGCAAGCTTTCGAGTGGGCAAAAGACCCGGGTCTCGCTCGCCAAGGCGCTGCTCAACCATCCGGAGATTCTGTTGCTCGACGAGCCGACTGCGTCGCTCGATCCGGATACAGCGGATTGGGTGCGCGCGGAGCTTGAGCGCTATCGCGCCGAGCGCGGTGCCACCATTCTGCTTGCTTCGCACAACATGGGCGAAGTCGAGCGGTTATGCGACCGCGTGATCATGATGAAGCGCGGTGAAGTGGTCGACGACGCGGCGCCGGATCAACTGCTTGCGCGCTATGGCCGTGAAAATCTGGAGGACGTGTTTCTCGATATTGCGCGCGGCCGGCGACAGGCGCAGGAGGTTGAGCCTTGAACGTGCAGCCCCGCGCTTACCCGCCGCGCCAGGCAACAGCCTTTTCGGCAAGCCGTATCTTCGCGATGATTCTGCGCTACTGGTATCTGCTGCGCTCGTCCTGGCCGCGGCTGCTTGAATTGATCTACTGGCCCGCCGTGCAGATGCTGATGTGGGGCTTTCTGCAGCTCTATGTGTCGGAGAATGCCGGGTTCTTTGCGAAAGCGGGCGGCACATTCATCGGTGCGGTATTGCTGTGGGACATCCTGTTCCGCGGTCAGCTCGGATTCTCGATCTCGTTTCTTGAAGAGATGTGGGCGCGCAACATGGGCAATCTCATGATGAGCCCGCTGCGCCCGGTCGAGTTCATCTGCGCATTGATGATCATGAGTGTCGTGCGGCTGGCCATTGGTATGGTGCCCGTGACGATCATGGCGTTCGCATTCTTCGACTTCAATCTCTACAGCTTCGGCTTCGCGCTCGCGGTGTTCTTCATGAATCTGATCCTGACCAGCTGGGCGGTCGGGATGTTCGTGTCAGGCATCGTGCTGCGCAACGGCATGGGTGCGGAGAGCATGGCCTGGACCATCATGTTCCTGCTGTTGCCGTTGACCTGCGTCTATTACCCGGTCTCGGTGCTGCCCGCCTGGCTGCAGCCGGTCGCCTGGGCGCTGCCGCCGACCTATGTCTTCGAGGGGATGCGGGCATTGCTGATCGATCAAACATTCAGGGCCGACCTCATGGCCTGGGCCTTTGTCCTCAACGCAGCCTATTTTGTCGCCGCGATTATTGGGTTCCTGGCCCTGCTGCACAGCGCCCGGACCGTCGGATCGCTGATGCAGGCGGGGGAATGACCATTTCCTAATCAGGTGGGAATGTCCTTCGCCTATATTGACGGCGCGAACAAAACGCCGGATGTTGCGTTGCAAAATGATGCCGGAAACCAAGAATATGGCTATTGGCGAATTTGGCGGCGCTCCCAGCCTGCCGGTTGAGGGCGGGCCGGTCCTGTCTCATGGCATGTACTGGCTCTACGAGATGAGCCACGCAGCGCTTAATCCGGCGCGTGCTTTCGCCGATGTGACGCGGCTCTATATGAAGAATCCGCTCAACCCTTGGTCGCATACGGCCTTTGGCAAGACGCTGGCCGCCTCTGCCGAGATGTTCGAGCGCTTCACCCGCCGTTACAGCCAGCCGGACTGGGACATCAACGAAACCGTCGTCGGTGGCGAGCATGTCGACGTGCATATCACGCCGGTCTGGGAGCGCCCGTTCTGCCGTCTCCTGCATTTCGAGCGCGTGCTGAAGACACCGCCGCGCCGGCCGCAGCCCAAGGTCGTGATCGTTGCGCCGATGTCGGGGCACTATGCAACGCTGTTGCGCGGCACGGTCGAAGCGTTTCTGCCAAACCATGACGTCTACATCACAGAATGGGTGGATGCCCGTCTGGTTCCGTTGTCGGAAGGGCACTTCGATCTCGACGATTATATCGACTACGTGATCTCGATCCTGCACGCGCTTGGCGGCGACTGTCACCTCGTTGCGGTGTGCCAGCCGTCGGTCCCGGTGCTGGCTGCCATTGCGCGGATGGAGGCCGAGCGCGACCCCTATGTGCCGCATTCGATGGTGCTGATGGGTGGTCCGATCGATACCCGCGTCAATCCGACCGGTGTGAACAAGCTCGCGGAGTATCGCGGCGTCGACTGGTTCAGGCGCAATGTCATCACCAAGGTGCCGTTCCCGCACCCCGGCGTGATGCGCGATGTCTATCCGGGCTTCCTGCAGCTCAACGGCTTCGTGAGCATGAATCTCGATCGCCATCTCGATGCGCACAAGGAGCTGTACTTCAATCTGGTGAAGGGCGACGGCGATTCCGCGCAGAAGCACCGCGAGTTCTATGACGAATATCTCGCGGTTATGGATTTGACCGCTGAGTTCTATTTGCAGACGGTCGACACCGTGTTCGTCAAACATTTGCTGCCGAAAGGCGAGATGATGCATCGCGGGGTACGGATCGATCCGTCCGCGATCCGCAATGTCGCGCTGCTCACGATCGAGGGCGAGAAGGATGACATCTCGGGCCTCGGGCAGACGGAAGCGGCGCATCGGCTGTGCACCAACATTCCTCCGGACCGCAAGGCGCATTATGTGCAGCCGGGGGTCGGGCATTACGGGGTGTTCAACGGCTCGCGCTTCCGCTCCGAGATCGCGCCGCGCATCTCGGATTTCGTGCTGACCAGCCAGAGTGGCCGTGCAAAGGCAGTGCGTGCGGTTCCCCGGGCGGTGGCCTGACCCCCGCTATCCGGGACACGAGATCGGCGCGGACCGCCGATTGACAATATTCCTATATTGATTATAGTCCTAAAACCTTGCTCACTGAGGGGCGC
>CAZIKZ010000236.1:0-6983 GCA_964539845.1 uncultured Hyphomicrobiales bacterium | reverse complement strand
CGGCGATCCAGCCGGCGAGTTCGGTGACTTCGGCTTCCTTGAAGCCGCGGGTCGTCGCTGCGGGGGTGCCGATGCGCAGGCCGCTGGTGACGAAGGGGGGGCGCGGATCGTTCGGTACTGCATTCTTGTTGACGGTGATATGCGCGCGGCCGAGTGCGGCATCCGCCTCCTTGCCGGTGATGTCGCGGCCGATCAGGTCGACGAGGAACAGATGATTGTCGGTGCCGCCGGAGACGATCCTGTAGCCGCGCTTGATGAGGGCATTCGCCATGGCGCGCGCATTCGCCACGACCTGCTGTTGATAGACCTTGAACTCCGGCTGCAGCGCTTCGAGCAGCGCCACGGCCTTCGCTGCAATCACATGCATGAGCGGACCGCCCTGCGTGCCCGGGAAGACCAGCGAGTTGAGCTTCTTTTCGATCTCGGGATTCGAACGCGCCAGGATCAGGCCGCCGCGAGGACCCCGCAGCGTCTTGTGCGTCGTGGTGGTTACGACATCGGCATGCGGCACCGGATTCGGATAGACGCCCGCGGCGACAAGACCCGCGACGTGCGCCATGTCGACGACGAAGTACGCACCGACGCTGTCGGCGATCTTGCGGAACTTCTGCCAGTCGATGACGCGCGAGTACGCCGAGAAACCGGCGATGATCATGCGCGGCTTGTGCTCCTGGGCCAGACGCTCGACCTGCGCATAGTCGATCTCGCCCGTCGTCGGATCGATGCCGTACTGCGCGGCCTTGAAGATCCTGCCGGAGAAATTCACCTTGGCGCCGTGCGTCAGGTGTCCGCCGTGATCCAGGCTCATGCCGAGGATGGCATCGCCCGGATTGATCAGTGCGAGGTACGCAGCAGCATTGGCCTGCGAGCCCGAGTGCGGCTGCACGTTGGCGTAGTCGGCACCGAAGAGTTTCCTGGCGCGATCGATGGCGAGTTGCTCGGCGATATCGACGAATTCGCAGCCGCCGTAGTAACGCTTGCCCGGATAGCCTTCGGCGTACTTGTTGGTGAGCACCGATCCCTGCGCTTCCAGCACGCGCGGACTTGCATAGTTCTCGGACGCGATCAGTTCGATGTGATCTTCCTGGCGCCGGATTTCGGCATCGATGGCCGCCTTCAATTCAGGGTCGAAACCGGCGATTTTCTGATCGGATGGGAACATGGATGAGGGACTCGCACCGCAAGGGAAAAGGGGCCGGGATTGTAAGGGCGAGAGAGGGCTGCTGGGTACTGGGCGCTGGGCTGCTGGCCAGAACAAGGCTGCCTACCATCCCGATTCTTGCCAGCCAGCGCCCAGTACCCAGCAGCCCCTTCCTCAGGAATCGACCAGCGCCTGGACCACGCCCGACCAGGCTCGCGCGAGATTGCGCCGGTTGTAGCCGCCGCCGCCCATGGCCACCACCCGTCCGTGGCCGAGCCTATCGGCGATCGCGCACAGGCGTGCGGCAGCGTGGGTGTGTGCGGCTTCGCTGAACCGCATATGGGTCAATGGATCGCCATCGACACTGTCGGCGCCGCACTGAAGCAGGATGAATTCCGGACGACCCGCTTCGATGTGCTCCTCCACTCGCGGCCAGGCGGCGTGGAATTCCGCATCGCCGGCACCCGGCGGTAGCGGAATGTTCAACTTGGTACCGCGTGCCGGCCCCGTCCCCGATTCTTCACTGTTGCCCGTACCGGGATACAGATGGCGACCGTCCTCGTGCAGGTCGGCGAACAACAGATCCGGATCCGCCTCGAAGGCATAGAAGACGCCGTCGCCATGATGGGCATCGATATCGACGTAGGCGATCCGCTTCAGTCCGTGCTTGCGTCGCAATTGTTCGATGGCGACGCCGCAGTCGTTGAACACGCAGAAGCCGGCGGCGCCAGTGCGCGACGCATGGTGCAGGCCGGCGATCGGAATGAAGCCGCGGCGCACCCTGCCTTCCATGACGGCATCCACGGCATTCAGCGTCGCACCGACCACGCTGCTGGCCGCCTCGAACACGCCCTTCCAGGCCGGCGTATCCCCGGCATCGAGAAATCCCAGGCCGCTGACGGATCGGCTCTGTACCAGATCGATGTACTCGGAGGTGTGGAAGGACTCGAGTTCCTCGCGGGTGGCCTCGCGGGGCGCGCCGCGAATGACGCGCTGGTCGAGGCCCCGCGCCTGCAATTCGCGCAGGAAGGCTTCGTGCCGGTCCGGCCCGAACGGATGGCCATTGGGAAAGCCGTACCGCGCGATCTGTTCGCCGATGACCAGAAGGACGGGAGTGGTGGCGCTGTTGCTCACGCGCGCAGCATGGGGGGACGGCGGCGGGATTGGAAGGTCTCCTGTTTCTTCCCCTCCTCCGCTTGCGGGGGAGGGTTAGGGAGGGGCAGCGCAGCGCAAGACACATCGGATCGCTTCGCTCGCCCCCATCCCAACCTTCTCACCTCGTTGGGTGATTCCGGCATGGCCTCCTTCCCCTCGCTGGGGGATCTCTGGCGAGCCTCCTCCCCGCAAGCGGGGGAAGGGCCAGGAAGGGATAAGGAATAGGGAAGGGGCATGAGCGCACCCGCGGACGCCGCTCCGGTCTTCCGGCTCGAAGGACTGCAGAAGCGCTACGGTGAAGGCGAAGCCGCGGTGCTGGCGCTGCGGGGCGTCGACCTGGTCATCGAACCGGGCGAACTGCTCGTGCTGCTCGGTCCGTCGGGGTCCGGCAAGTCGACGCTGCTCAACATTCTCGGCGGGCTCGACCGGCCGACCGCCGGGCATGCCTGGTTCAGGGATCTCGATCTGGCGAATGCCGCCGATGCGGCCGTGACCGAGTATCGGCGCCACCACGTCGGCTTCGTGTTCCAGTTCTACAACCTCATCGCCAGCCTCACCGCCGAAGAGAACGTCGATCTCGTCACCGAAATCGCCGATCGACCGATGCCGGCCGCCGAAGCCCTGTCGCTGGTCGGGCTCGGCGAGCGCCGCCATCACTTTCCCGCACAGCTCTCCGGCGGCGAACAGCAGCGCGTCGCCATCGCGCGCGCCATCGCCAAGCAGCCCACGGTCCTGTTGTGCGACGAACCCACCGGCGCGCTCGATGCGGCGACCGGCATCCGGGTATTGCAGGCCATCGTCGATGCCAACGAACGGCTCGGAACCACGACGCTGCTGATCACGCACAACGCCGACATCGCCAGGATCGGCGATCGCGTCGTGCACTTCGCCGACGGCCTGATCCGTACGGTCGACGTGAATTCCTCGCGTATGCCGGCAACGGAACTGAAATGGTGATGCGCCTCGCGCCGCTCGACCGCAAGCTGCTGCGCGACCTGCTGCGCATGAAGATGCAGGCTGCGGCGGTTTCCACGGTGCTGGCCTGCGGCGTCGGTCTGTTCGTGATGGCGACAGGCATGTACGACTCGCTGGAACGCGCGCGCGACCACTACTACGAGTCGGCGCGCATGGCGGACATCGCGGCCTCGGTCGTCCGTGCTCCCGATGGTGTGGCACGCGAGATCGCTGCGATCCCCGGCATCGCCATGCACGAGACGCGTGTCTCGGGCGTCGGCCTGCTGGATCTGGCCGCCGTGCCGGAGCCGGTCTCGGCACGCTTCATTTCGCTGCCGCGCGAGCGCCAGCCGCGAGTCAACGACGTGATCCTGCGCGAGGGCCGCTGGCCGAATCCGGCGCGCGACAACGAGGTGCTGATCAACGAGGCCTTTGCCGAGGCCAACGCACTCGCCTCCGGCGCGCGGCTGGGCGCGGTGCTGTACGGCAAGCATCGCGAGCTGCAGGTCGTCGGTGTTGCCAGCAGCCCGGAGTTCGTGTTCGCCGTCGCTCCCGGTGCGCTGCTGCCGGAACCGGCGCGTTTCGGCGTGATCTGGATGGGCCGCGAAGCGCTCGGGCGGGCCTTCGATCTGGACGGCGCGTTCAACGATGTCGTGCTGCGGCTGGAGCCGGGCGCGAGTCCCCGCGCCGTGATCGACAGGCTCGACCGGCTGCTGGTCCGTCACGGTGGCCGCGGCGCCTACGGCCGCGACCGCATGCTGTCGGCACAGTACCTGGCGGATGAGCTGACGTCGCTCAAGACCATGGCGGCGATCCTGCCGCCGTTCTTTCTGCTGGTGGCGGCATTCCTCCTGAACGTGTCGCTGTCGCGGCTGGTGGCGACCGAGCGTTCCAACATCGGCCTGCTGAAATCCTTTGGTTACGGCAACGCAGCCGTCGCCATGCACTACACGAAGTTCGCGCTCGCCTTCGCCTTCCTGGGGGCCGTGCTCGGGATGATGCTCGGTCGCTGGATCGGCGGGTTCATGGCTGCGCTCTATGCGACGGTCTATCGCATTCCGGATCTGGTCTTCGATGCCGGCGTTGGCGTCTATCTCAGCGCACTGCTGGTGGCGCTGGTTGCAGCAGTGTTCGGCGCCGCGCGTGCGGTGTTGAGCGCAACTCGCCTGGCGCCCGCAGCGGCACTGGCGCCACCGGCGCCGACCAGCTTCGGCAGGCTGGGCGCCGCGGTGGAATCGATGGCCCGCAACCTCGACGCCCGAACGCGCATGGTAGTGCGACGGATCGCGCGCTTTCCGCGACGCTCCGCCACGACCGTCGTCGGCCTCACCCTGGCGCTCGCGCTGCTGATCACCACCCAGCACTTTCCGCTGTCCATGAATCGCATCGTCGAGGTGACTTTCGGCGTCGCCCAGCGCATGGACGTCATGCTGAGCTTCACCGAACCGTCGGACGAAGCGATCCTGCGCGACGTCGCGCACCTGCCCGGCGTCATGAGCGTGGAGCCGCTGCGTGGCGCGGAAGTGATTCTCACGGCCGGCAGTCGCAGGCAGCGCGACACCATCGTCGGCGTGCCGGAGGGCGCACTGCTGAACCGGGTGCTGGATTTCGATCTGCGCAGCATCGAGATGCGGACCGATGGACTCACCTTGTCCCGGACCCTGGCGAACAAACTCGATGTGCGACCCGGCGATCGCGTGCGCATCGAGGCCACCGATGGACGGCGCGCTGTCTTCGAACTGCCGGTCCTGAATATCGTCCAGCCCTTCCTCGGTGCGCCCGCCTACATGGAAATGGAGAGCCTGAACCGCCTGTTGCGCGAACCGGGCCGGGTCACCTCGGCCTACCTGCTGCTCGACGCCCGCGCGCGCGCGGCGTTCAATCGCCAGGTGAAGGAGCTGCCGACGGTCGCAGGGGTGACCTTTCTCGACCACGCTGCCGCTTCCATGCGCAAGCTGCTCAACGAGGGCAGCGGATTCTTTTCGTACATGTTCATCGTATTCTCGTTGCTGATGGCTGCAGGTGTCGCCTTTTCCTCCGCGCGCGTCACGCTCGCGGAACAGGAGCGCGACCTGGCGACGCTGCGCGTGCTCGGCTTCGGCCGCGACGAGGTCTCGTATGTCCTGCTGGCGGAAATCGGTGCTCTGTTGCTGATCGCACTGCCGCTCGGCGTGATCTCGGGCGCCGGCTTTTCGCGCTGGCTGATGACGCAGTTCCAGACGGAGCTGTTCAGCTTTCCCTATGTCACCAGCTCTTCGGCTTATGGCAGCGCCGTCCTGTTCGTGGTGCTGGCGGTGGTTGCGGCGGCGCTGGTCGTGCGTCGTGGCGTGGAGCGGCTGGATCTGGTCGGCGTATTGAAATCGAGAGACTGAGAAGAAGAAGGGGATAGCGGATAGGGGATAGGGGATAGTCAGAAAAGAAAACACGCGCGCGAGGCGCGCCCGCAGTTCTGACCATCCCCTACCCCCTATCCCCTGTTCCCTTCGTTTGAGGTTCTGATTCATGACGAACGAGGATCTGCACCGGCGCAGGCGGCGAGTGCGAGTCATCTGGGTTGCAGCGGGCGCGGTCTGTGCGGCCGGCATCGCCGTGTCGCTGCTGCCCAAGGCCGCTGAAGCCGAGTTCGCCACGCTCGATGCGGGGACGATCCGCGTCGAGCTGATCGATGAGGGCCGCACGCGGATGCACGATGTCTATGTCATCAGTGCGCCGGTGGCGGGCCGGGTGCTGCGCGTCGAAGTCGAGCCCGGGGACAACGTGCCGCGAGGCACGGTGGTTGCCCGCATGGCGCGTGCCGCGGC
This sequence comes from uncultured Hyphomicrobiales bacterium, assembly GCA_964539845.1. Classification (GTDB taxonomy): domain Bacteria; phylum Pseudomonadota; class Alphaproteobacteria; order Rhizobiales; family Xanthobacteraceae; genus Pseudorhodoplanes. Next base: position 932 of record CAZIKZ010000236.1, on the reverse strand, counting down.
TGGATTTCTCGATTCGCGCACGGATCTGCAGGCCCGTGCCGCAGTCAATGCGGCCGCAGCAGCGTTGCGTTCGGCCGAGGCCGAACTGACGCTCGCGGAACGCGAACACGAGCGCAACCGCAGCCTGGCCGAAGCCAAGCTGATTTCCATGTCGGTGGTCGACAACAGCCAGACGCGCGCGGCGGCGGCTCGCGCTGCACGGGATGCGGCCAGCGCAGAACTCGCTCGTGCACGCAGCGCCCTGCTTTCCGCCGAACGCACCGAGACGGGATCGGTCGACGTGCGTGCGCCGGTGGCCGGCAGCGTGTTGCGGGTGCCGCAGAAAAGCGAGGCCGTGATCGCGGTCGGCACGCCCATCGTGGAGCTGGGCGATCCCTCGCACGTCGAAGTGGTGGCGGAATTCCTGTCCCAGGACGCGGTGCGCATGCGCCCGGGCCAACTGGCGCGGATCGAGAACTGGGGCGGTGAGCCGCTGGCCGCAGTCGTGGACCGCATAGAGCCGGTCGCACGCACCAAGATTTCCGCGCTCGGAGTCGAAGAGCAGCGCACCAACGTGATCCTGCAGATCGGGGATCGCGAGGCTGCGGCCCGCCTCGGGCATGACTATCGCGTGGACGCGCATGTCGTGATCGAGGAAGTGCGTGACGCCGTGCGTGCGCCACTCGGTGCGCTGTTTCGCAATGGCGATCGCTGGGCGGCGTACAAGGTCGTGGATGGCCGTGCCGTGCTGACGCCGGTCGATGTGGGTGCGGCCGATGGCACTTATCGCGAAGTGAAACAGGGGCTCGCGGCGGGGGATGTGGTGATCGTGTTTCCCGGCAGCACGATCTCCGATGGCGCGCGGGTGAAGGAGAGGCGCGCGTAGGCCGCTCCCTCCCTAACCCAGCTTGCGCAGAATCGAAGTAGCCGTGTAGCAGGATCAATGCCTTAGG